>NZ_SMKH01000260.1 GCF_004348515.1 Actinomadura sp. KC345
AAGAGACAGGAGGCCGGCGTCCGGACGCGGGCGCTACCCCTGGGGGGTGGAGATTCGGGCTAGGAGGCGCACGGTCGCGGGGGAGACCCTGGAGAGGGTGTGCAGGAGGTGGCCCTCGAAGTTGACCGGGACCACGGCCTTGTTCTTGATGATCGCCTGGACGATCCGCTCGGCGACCCTCTCCGGCGGGTAGTTGCGCAGCCTGATGGCCTTCTGGCCGCGCTGCTTGAGGCGGTCGCGGGACGGGGCGTCGCCGTCGAGGAAGGTCCCGTTCGCGACGATGTCGGTGCTGACGAAGCCGGGGCAGACGGCGGTGACGCCGATGCGGCTGCTCGCGAGCTCGGCGCGCAGGCACTCGCTGAGCATGAGGACGGCGGACTTCGTCGTGCAGTACGCCGGCATCGCGCGCCAGGGGGCGAACGCGGCGGCCGACGCGACGTTGACGATGTGGCCGCCGAGGTTGGGCTTGTCGGGCTTGTTGGGGAGGGCGTGGACGCGCTCGTGCATCTGCTTGCCGAACAGCCGGGAGCCGTGGAGGACGCCCCACAGGTTGACGCCCATGATGCGTTCCCAGTCGTCCAGGCCGGTTTCGAGGAAGGGGCCGGCCACCGCGATGCCCGCGTTGTTGACGAGGATGTCGGGGGCCCGGTGGGCCTTTTTGACCTCGGCGGCGAAGGTCTCCATGGCGTCCGGGTCGGACACGTCCACCCGGTAGGCGGTTCCGCCGGTCCCGGCCGACTTGGCGAGCGCGACGGTCTCCTCCGCGGCGGGGAGGTCGATGTCCGCGGCGACGACACTGGCCCCGTGCCCGGCCAGCGCGACGGCGGTCGCCCGGCCGATTCCGCTGCCTGCTCCGGTGACGACGGCGAGTGCTCCGTCGAAGTGCGCGAGTGGCATGCGAGACCTCCGAAATTGTCCGATGTCCGGGACGAGTTGCGACTCCCTTTCATTCTCGGCGGGCGAGGAGGTTCGGGTCTCTGGAGTTCGCCGGATGAAACGAAATCGATCCAACCGTACTCAGCCCGCCGCCCATGGGCGCTCCTCCCCGGTACATGGGGACGTACAATGTACGTCTCACGTACAATGTACGTACCGTGTCACGGTGAACTTGCGGATGTCAACGGCGGGGAAGGGACGGGGCGGATGGCGAGGCGTGTGACCTCCGACACCTCGCGGACGCGGCCGGTCCTGACCCGCGACCGCATCGTGCTCGCGGCGATCGGGCTGATCGAGCGCGAGGGCGCGGACGCGCTGTCGATGCGCCGGGTCGCGGCCGACCTGGACGTCGCCGTGATGTCCCTTTACAACCACGTGCCGAACAAGGGCGCGCTCCTGGAGGGCGTCGCCGAGCACGTCGTCGCGGGACTGGAGCTGCACGACGACCCGTCCGAGCCGTGGCAGGAGCGGGCGCGGGCGCTGGTGCGGGCCTTCCGGAAGGTCGCGCACGACCACCCGCGCTGCATGACGATCGTCCTCACCCAGGAGATCGACACCCAGGCCGGGCTCCGGCCGGCCGAGCGCGCCCTGGCGCTGGCGGACGCCGCCGGGTTCGACGGCGGGACCGCCGTGCGGATCATGCGGGCGCTGCTCGCCTACGCGCTCGGCGCGCAGATGCGCGAGATCGGCATGGCCAAGATGCTCGACCACCTCGTGCAGACGCGGGCCGAGTCGTGGACGACCCTCGACCCGGAGGAGTTCCCGCACGTGGTCGCGCTCGGCGCCGAGCTGGCGACGCACGATCCCGAGACCGACTTCGAGTTCGGTCTCGACCTGCTCATCGGGGCGCTCGACCGCCTTCCCCGCCGCTCGCCAGGTACGGGCTGAGGCCCCGCCGGCAGAAGTCGGTCATGTGGCGGGCGGCGTCCTCCGCCGACACGTCGGGCCGGCTCGTGAGCCACAGCGCCAGCCGCTCGCTCGCGCCCATGATGATCTGCGTGTAGGCCTCGATCACGTCGGCCGGGGCCGACGGCGCGAACGTCGCCAGCACCCCGGAGATCAGCGTGCTCTGCTGCCGCCGGGTCGACTCGACGGCCTCGGCCGTCACCGGGGTCGCGGCCATCGGCTCGCGCAGCAGCATCGCGAACGACCTGCTGTGGGAGTCGATGAACGAGAAATAGGCGACCATCCCGCGCGACAGGATGTCCTCGGGGTCGGTGGCGCCCGCCATGGCCTTCTGCGTGACGTCGAGCAGCTCGGCCTTGGACCGTCCGACGCAGGCCACGAGCAGCCCGTCCTTGGAGCCGAAGTACTCGTAGAGCATCGGCTTGGAGACGCCGCAGCGCTCGGCGATCTCGTCCATGGAGGTGGCCTGGTAGCCGCGCTCGCCGAACACCTCCTCCGCCACGTCCAGCATCTGCTGCTCGCGCTCGGCGCGCGACATCCGCCGGCGGGCCGGACGGGGTGTGGCGTCACTCACAGGAGAACCTCGTTCTTGGATCTACCGCCAGTAACCTACTGGCGGTAACTTACTGAAAGTAGGTTACGCGAGAGGATGGTTATGAGCGAGCGCACCCCGGCGATCGTCATCATCGGCTCCGGCTTCGCCGGCCTCGGCATGGCGATCCGGCTCAAGCAGCACGGCTTCCACGACTTCGCCGTCCTGGAGAAGAGCGAGGCCCTCGGCGGGACGTGGCACGACAACACCTACCCCGGCTGCGCCTGCGACGTCCCCTCGCACATGTACTCCTTCTCGTTCGAGCTCAACCCGGGCTGGACGCGGATGTTCGCGCCACAGCCCGAGATCCGCTCCTACATGGAACGGACCGCCGACAAGTATCGCGTGCGCGAGCACATCCGGTTCGACGCGGCCGTCGACGCCATGGAGTACGACGACGACGCCGGGCGCTGGAACCTGACGCTCGCGGACGGGACGACCCTCACCCCGAAGGCCGTCGTGTCCGGCATCGGCGCCCTGCACGTCCCCTCGTACCCGGACCTGGCCGGCATGGAGCGGTTCCGGGGCACCGCGTTCCACTCCGCCGAGTGGGACCACTCCTACGATCTCACCGGCAAGCGCGTCGCCGTCGTCGGGACGGGCGCGTCCGCCATCCAGTTCGTCCCGCAGATCGCGGAGCGGGCGGCGGACCTCGTCGTCTTCCAGCGGACCCCGCCGTGGATCCAGCCCAAGCCGGACCTCTCGATCCCCGCGCCCGTCCGCACGGCGTTCAAGAAGCTCCCGGGCGCCGCCCGCGCCTTCCGGAACGGCATCTACTGGACGCTGGAGGCCCGCGCCGTCGGCTTCACCGTCGACCCGCGGCTGTCCGGCTTCCAGGAGCTGATCGCCCGCCGCCACATCGCGCGGCAGATCTCCGACCCCGACCTGCGCGCCAAGGTGACGCCCGACTACACGATCGGCTGCAAGCGGATCCTGCTGTCGAACGACTACTATCCGGCGCTCGCCCGTCCCAATGTGGAACTGGAGACCTCCGACATCGCGGAGGTCAAGGAGAACTCCATCGTGACCGCGGACGGGCGCGAGTACGAGGTCGACTGCATCGTCTACGGCACCGGCTTCAAGGTGACCGACGCGCTCACCGACCTGCGCGTCACCGGGCGCGGCGGGGTCAAGCTCCAGGAGATCTGGGCGGACGGCATCGAGGCCCACCGCGGCACCACGATCCCGGGGCTGCCGAACTTCTTCATGCTGCTCGGCCCCAACACCGGCCTCGGCCACAACTCGGTCGTGTTCATGATCGAGGTGCAGATCCGGCACGTCCTGAGCTGCCTGCGCCTCCTCCAGGAGCACCGCGCCGACACGATCGAGCCGAAGCCGGGGGCCGTCCGCCGCTTCAACGACCGCATGCACCGGCGCCTGCGCCGCGCCGTCTGGAACGAGGGCGGCTGCGACAGCTGGTACCTCGACGACCAGGGCGTCAACCGCACGATCTGGCCCGGCCACACCTTCGAGTTCTGGGCGACCTCCCGCAAGGCCAAGCCAGAGGAGTACACCCTCACCCGCCACACTCCCGCCCCCTGACCCCGTTGACTTGCGGCGTGTGTTGTTATCCGCGCCTCCAAACAACAACACGCCGCAAGTCGACGTGAGGGGCGTGCTAGGGAGGGGGCATGGCTAAAGCGCTGATTCCTCGACAGGTCCGCGGGTTCAACAAGGTCGTCACCAACCGGGTCCAGGGGGTCTACGCGCCCTACTTGCCGCCGCTCGCGGTGGTCGTCCACAAGGGGCGGAGGTCGGGGCGGGAGTACCGGACGCCGGTCGCCGCGTTCCGCAGCGGCCGGAGCCTCATCGTCGGGCTGCCCTACGGGTCGGACACCGACTGGGTGCGCAACCTCCTCGCCGAGAGGCGGGGAGGGGTGGAGCGGCTCGGGCGCGTCCGGCGGGTCGGCAACCCGCGCGTGCTCACGGCGGCCGAGGCGGGGGAACTCCCGTCCGCGGTACGGTACGCCGCCCGCTACATGGACGTCCTCGTCGCCGACATCGAGGACTGACGCCGGGGCCGCGCACCCCCGCCTCAGGTGTGGGGCGTGCCCCTGCGTCCCAGAGTGCGGCGGTTGCGGAGGTGCAGGGCGCGGAGGGTCGCGTCCAGGGAGAAGCGGGTGTCGTCGTCTTCGAGGCTGTCGCCCATGTAGCTTTCGAGCTGCCGGAGCCGGTACCGCACGGTCTGCGGGTGGATCTTGAGGCGCTCCCCGATGTCGACGGCCGTGGACCGGGTGGTGACGGCCTCGGCGAGCGTCTCGACCATCCGCCTGCGCTGCCCGTCGGACATGCCGCGCAGCGGTTCGAGGTGGTGCCGGGTGAGCTCCTCGACGAGCGGCGGGTCCGACAGCAGCCACATGGTCATCAGGTGGTCCCGGCACGGGATGAGGGACCCGTCCCGGATGATGCCCTCCTCGGCCAGTTCCAGGACGCGCCGTGCCCAGCGCAGTGAGTGGGTGGCGCGCTCCAGCGGCACGGTGAGGCCGACGACGCAGCTCGCGTCGGACAGCGCCGCGCGCAGCATGGCGTGGCGCGCCTCCGTGAGCGGCCCGGGGACCAGCATGCACGGCTCCGCGGAGTCCAGGTCGACCAGGACGTCGGTGTCCAGCGCGGCGCGGGTGCAGGGCGCCTCCGGGTGGACGGCGATGAGGGTGGCCTCCTCGGGGAGCGGCCACCAGCAGGTCGCCCTGGCGAGTTCCTCGATCGCCTCCGGCACCACGGCGGGCTGCTGGAGGATCAGGTGCAGGAGGCGCCGCCGCTCCTCGCGCCGGCGGACGTCGGCGTGGCCGCTGGCCTGCTGGTGGCCGAGCCGGATCTGGGCGACGGCCTCTTCGAGGTAGACGAGCATCGCGTCGACCGTGCTGGAGACGATCGACGTGGGGATCTCCTCGCGCTCGGCGATGATGACCGTGCGGCGCCAGGCGATGTGGAAGGCGATCCGCGACGCGGACTGGAGATGGTCCAGGTTGCGTCCCTCGATCGCCTCGAACTGCCCGACCGCGCGGCAGGTCTCGTCGCGCTGCGTGGTGGGCTCGCCGGGCTCGGCGACGCTCTGCAGGAATCCGGCGAGCAGTATCTCGGTGCTGATCCGCAGAATCTGGTCGTACGCGGAGTCCGCGGGACGGTTGTACTCCGGGATGGACTTGCGGATCTCCGCGACGACCTCCCGGGTCACGTCGGGGAGCTCCGCACGCAGCAGGTCAATGAAATCGGCGAAGTGAGTTCCGCTTGTTCCGGACAATTCCAGTGCCTGGGTCATGGGGACGGGAAACCTCCGCGTCGGGCCGTGCCGGGAGCCGGCACCGGGCGGCCCGCCCCGGGACGGGACGGTGGTGCCGACGGGGTGTGCTGAGCGGGGGAGGACACCCGGAAGGCTGGATCGAGGACACCGTGAACATAAAGTCACCAGTGTCCGCTGACAAGACTCCCGGGCAGGATCGGCGAGGTGAGGGCGGTTCTTTGCGCGAGATGTGACAAAACCGCGGTCCGGTTGCTGCCTCGTTGACAATCGCGGGCGGCCCGCCCCCGCGGGCCGGCCGCCGCCACGCCTCATGTTACCGCCGGGTAGTCACCGGTGACGGTTTCCGGAAGATCAAAGACTAAGCCGGTGACAATTCTGAAGACCATTTACTGAATTGCCGGGGGAAACCTGCCCCGACCTGTTGAATTCCAGGGCTACTGGCCCGTAACGTCCTCGCGTGACCCAGGCCGGACAGGGGTGGTGATGGTCGTTGGGAATTGAAGTCGTGGTCGAAGGGCTGACCAAAGCGTTCGGACCGCAGACCATTTGGCGCGACGTCACCCTCACGCTTCCCAAGGGTGAGGTGAGCGTGCTGCTCGGTCCGTCGGGCACCGGCAAGACGGTGTTCCTCAAGTCGCTGATCGGCCTGCTCAAGCCCGAGCAGGGTCGCGTGCTCATCGACGGCGTCGACATGGTCAACGACCCCGACCGCCGGGTCTACCAGGCCCGCAAGCGGTTCGGCCTGATGTTCCAGGACGGCGCCCTGTTCGGGTCGCTGTCCCTGTTCGACAACATCGCGTTCCCGCTGCGCGAGCACACCCGCAAGAAGGAGTCCGAGATCCGCAGCATCGTCCTGGAGCGAATGGAGATGGTCGGGCTGGCCGGCGAGGAGCGCAAGCTGCCCGGCCAGTTGTCCGGCGGCATGCGCAAGCGCGCCGGGCTCGCCCGCGCGCTGGTCCTCGACCCCGAGGTCATCCTGTGCGACGAGCCGGACTCGGGCCTGGACCCCGTCCGCACCGCCTACCTGTCGCAGGTGCTCATCGACGTCAACGCGCGGATCGACGCGACGATGCTGATCGTCACGCACAACATCGAGATCGCCGCGACCGTCCCCGACAACATCGGGATGCTGTACCGCCGCGACCTGATCGCGTTCGGTCCCCGCGAGGCGGTGCTCACCAGCGACGACCCGGCCGTCGACCAGTTCCTGCACGGCGACCCGGTCGGCCCCATCGGCATGTCGGAGGAGAAGGACGCCGCCGCGCTCGCCGCGGAGGCGGCCGCGGCGGCCCAGTCGGCGCCGCGCCGACGCAGGATCGAGATACCGCCGCAGCTCCGCCCGACCTCCGGGCTGCCGCCCCGGCAGGGCGAGATCCGCCACGCGCAGCGCATCGAGGCGATGCTCCCGAGCCTGCCCTACCCCGCGCAGCAGGCCATCTCCGCCGCGCGCCGAGACCGGCAGGAGGCGGGCGGCCATGGCGGCTCCTGAGGCATCGGTCCCCGGAGCGGGCGCGCTGCGCCAGGTCGGGAGGCTGTTCGTGCTCGCCGGGACCGTCGCCGCGATGACGTTCCGGCGGCCGTTCCAGCTGCGCGAGCTGATCCAGCAGTTCTGGTTCATCGCGTCCGTCACGATCCTGCCGACGGCGCTCGTGTCGATCCCGTTCGGCGCCGTCATCTCGCTCCAGGTGGGGTCGCTGGCCAAGCAGCTCGGGGCGCAGTCCCTCACCGGCGGCGCGAGCGTGCTCGCCATCGTGCAGCAGGCGAGCCCGCTGATCGTGGCGCTGCTGATCTCCGGCGCGGCGGGCTCGGCGATCTGCGCCGACCTCGGCTCGCGGACGATCCGGGAGGAGATGGACGCGATGGAGGTGATGGGCGTCTCGCCCATCCAGCGCCTCGTCGTCCCCCGGGTCCTGGCCTGCATGGCCGTGGCGGTCCTGCTGAACGGTCTGGTCTCCGTCGTCGGCGTGGCCGGCGGCTACGTCTTCAACGTGATGATGCAGGACGGGACGCCCGGCGCCTACCTCGCCTCGTTCTCGGCGCTCGCGCAGCTTCCCGACCTGTACGTCAGCGAGCTGAAGGCGCTGCTGTTCGGGTTCATCGCCGGCGTCGTCGCCTCCTACCGCGGGCTGAACCCGAGCCCCGGGCCGAAGGGCGTCGGCGACGCGGTCAACCAGTCGGTCGTCATCACGTTCCTCCTGCTGTTCTTCGTCAACCTCGTGCTGACGGCGATCTACCTGCAGGTCGTCCCGCCGAAGGGGGCCTGACATGGCGATCCCGGGCGCACGCCGGTTCAAGCCGGTGAAGCTCGTCTCGTGGCTGGACCGGCCCGGCGACCAGCTCACCTTCTACGTCAAGGCGCTGCTGTGGACGCCGCGCGCCCTGCGCCGCTACCTGCGCGAGTCGCTGCGGCTGCTCGGCGAGGTCGCGTTCGGCAGCGGCGCGCTGGCCGTGATCGGCGGCACCGTCGGCGTGATGATCGGCATGACGGTGTTCACCGGCGTCGTCGTCGGGCTCCAGGGGTACGCGGCGCTCGACCAGATCGGCTCGTCGGCGTTCACCGGGTTCGTGTCGGCGTACTTCAACACCCGCGAGATCGCGCCGCTGGTGTCGGGCCTGGCGCTGTCGGCGACGGTCGGCGCGGGCTTCACCGCGCAGCTCGGCGCGATGCGGATCAACGAGGAGATCGACGCGCTGGAGGGCATGGGCGTCCATTCGCTGCCGTACCTGGTGACGACCCGCATCATCGCCGGCACGGTGGCGATCATCCCGCTGTACGGGATCGGGCTGCTCACCTCGTACCTGGCGTCCAGACAGGTGACGCTCTGGTTCAACGGGCAGTCGGCCGGGACCTACGACCACTACTTCGGCATCTTCCTCGCCCCCGAGGACGTGGTGCTGTCGTTCGTCAAGGTGCTGATCTTCAGCGTCATGGTGGTGCTCGCGCACTGCTACTACGGCTACCGCGCGGTCGGCGGCCCCGCCGGCGTGGGCATCGCCGTCGGCCGCGCGGTCCGCACCGCGATCGTGCTGATCAGCGTGACGGACTTCTTCATCAGCCTCGCCATCTGGGGCGCGACGACGACGGTGAAGGTGACGGGCTGATATGGCGAAACGCGGCACCATGCAGGTGACCGGGCAGCGGCTGGCCGGGCTGGTGTTCCTGCTCGTCCCCGCGCTGCTGATCTGGCTGTCGATCGCGATCTACAACAAGCGGTTCACCGAGTCGACGACGGTGACGCTGCGCACCGGGACGGCCGGGCACGAGATGCACCGGATGGCGGACGTGAAGGTCCGCGGCGTCGTGGTCGGCGAGGTCCGCTCGATCAAGGCGGACGGCGCCGAGGCCGTGATGGAGCTGGCGCTGAAGCCCGAGATGGCCGACCGCGTCCCGTCGGACGTGACCGCGATGCTGCTGCCGACGACGGTGTTCGGCGCCCGGTACGTGTCGCTCAACGCGCCGCCGGGGACGTCGGCGCCGCCGATCGACGAGGGCGACGTGATCTCCGAGGACCGCAGCGCGAACGCCGTCGAGCTGGCGGAGCTGCTCAACAACACCATGGACCTGCTCAACACCCTCCAGCCGTCCAAGCTGTCGGCGACGCTGAACGCGATGGCCACGGCGCTGGAGGGCCGCGGCGAGCAGATCGGCGCCAACTTCGAGCAGCTCGACGCGTTCCTCCGCAAGATGAACCCCGAGGTCCCGGCGCTCACCCGCAACCTCGCCGAGCTGGCCGAGTTCTCGCAGCACGCGTCCGACGCCGCGCCCAACCTGCTCCAGGCGCTCACGGACCTGACGGTGACGAGCCGCACGGTCGTCGAGCAGCGCAACTCGCTCTCGACCCTGTACGAGGCGGTGTCGCGCTCGTCGGCCGACCTGGAGGAGTTCCTGGACGCCAACTCCGGCAACATCATCGAGCTGGCGGCGGCGAGCCGGGGGAGCCTGGAGCTGCTGCGCCGCTACGCCCCGGCGGCGCCCTGCACGTTCCGCACGCTCGCCGACTTCATCCCGAAGATGGACCGGGTCCTCGGCAAGGGCACGAACCGGCCCGGGATGCACGCCACGGTCGTGCCCGTCGAGCACAAGGGCCGCTACAGGCCGGGCCAGGACGCGCCGCGTTACGGCGCGAGCGGCGGCCCGCGGTGCCCGAGCGTCCCGTACCTCCCGACCGGCGGCGGGACGACGAAGGTGCTGCCCGCGGGCGGAGTCCCGGGGGAGCGCGGCGTCGCCGGCGGCGGACTCGGGCCCGCCAACTCCGAATCCGAGAACGACCTGGTCAACGAGCTTGCCGGGCCCTCGCTCGACGAGGTCCCCGAGGAGCTGCCGGACTGGTCCAGCGTGCTCGTCGGGCCGATCTACCGGGGTACGGAGGTGACGGTCAATTGAGGCTCACCGGCCAGGGCCTGAAGGGGATGGGCGTCCCCCTCACCAGCTCGCTGATCTTCATCGCGGTGACGGTGCTGGCGACCGCGCTGCTGGCGTCCAGCATCACCGGCGCCACCAGCGGCGACCGCGTCACCTACCACGCCAAGTTCACCGACGTGGCGGGCCTGCATCCGGGCCACGGCGTCCGGATCGCGGGCGTCGAGGTCGGCCAGGTCGAGGAGATCGAGGTGACCGACCGGCGGCTCGCGCTGGTCACCTTCGAGGTGGACCGCGGCCGGGACATCCCGGCGTCGGCGACCGCCGCCGTGAAGTACCTCAACCTGGTCGGCGGACGCTACATCGCCCTCGACCGCGGCACCGGCGCGCCCGGCCAGACGCTGAGGCCGGGCGGGACGATCCCGGTGGAGAACACGTCCGGGACGCTCAACCTCACCCAGCTCTTCCAGGGCTTCCAGCCGCTGATGCAGGCGCTGTCGCCCGGGGACGCCAACAAGCTGTCGGAGTCGATCGTGAAGGTCCTCCAGGGGGAGGCCGGGACGATCGAGAGCCTGCTGCGCACCGTCGGGCAGCTCACCAGCACGCTCGCGGCCAAGGACGAGGTGATCGGCCAGGTCATCACCAACCTCGACAGCGTCGTCCAGACGATCAACTCGCGGGACCGGCAGCTCGTCGACCTGGTCACCACGCTCCGCAAGTTCACCTCCGGGCTGGCCGCCGACCGCAAGCCGATCGGTGAGGCGATCGCGTCGATCGCCGACCTGACGTCCGCGACCGCCGGGCTGCTCCAGGTCGCGCGCAAGCCGCTGAAGGACGACATCGTCCAGCTCGGCCGCCTCAGCGACAACCTCAACCGCGACGAGCCGCTCGTGGAGCGCTTCCTCCAGCGGACGCCCGGCAAGATGCGGACGTTCGGCCGGCTGGCCTCCTACGGGTCGTGGATGAACTTCTACCAGTGCGAGGTCAAGTTGATCGGCGTCCACTACGCCGGTTCGGATCTGTCGAACCAGCCGCCGCCGACCGGCATCCCGATCGAGGACGCGAGGTGCCGCGGATGAGTCCCCCGACGCCGCCCCCGAC
>NZ_SMKH01000261.1 GCF_004348515.1 Actinomadura sp. KC345
CCTCGGCGATGTACTCGCGGGAGGCCGGGTACTCGCGGGAGGCCGGGTACTCGCGGGAGGCCGGGTACTCGCGGGAGGCCGGGTCGCGGTCGCTGGAGACGACCTTCATGGCGGGGCGGCGCGGGACGAGCGGGGTGACGGTGTCGGAGAGCGCGTCGTCGTCCCACTCGACGGCGGTGAGGCGGGCGGCGATCTCGTCCAGCGGCGAGACGTAGCGGCGGCGCGGGTCGAAGGTCCACTCGGCGGCGTGCGGGCGGCCGTTGTCGAAGAAGGACAGCCGGAGGCGCCAGGTGTTGTCCTCGCACTTCCAGGCGTCCCACTCGACCTCCTCGAGGTCGACGCCGCCGCGGCCGAGGCGTTCCTCCACGGTCTCGCCGAGGGGCGGGCCGGGGCTGGACTCGCCGGGGCGCCGGACGGTGACGCGCTGCGCCTGCTGGGCCATGTACTCGCGTTCCTGCAGGACCGGGCCCTCGAACCATCGGACGCGTTCGACCGGGATCCCCGCCGATTCGGCGATCTCCTCGGCGGTCTCGCCGGAGCGGATGCGGGCCTGGATCTCCTTGGGGCGCAAGGGACTCTCCACTTCGATCTCGAACTGGCCGAGGCGGGAGAAGTGCCCACGGACCGCCGCGCGGAGCCGGTCGTCGACGGGCAGGGTGAACCGGGTGCCTCGGCCCGCGGTGGCCAGGACGAGGTACGTACCGTCCTCGCTGACCGCGACGAGGCGCAGCTCCTGCATGCGTGTCCTTCCTGCCCTGTCCTGATGGCACGGAGGACGCCGGACCGCGCGACCGTGCTCTCACCGGTCGGCCGTCCGATGCCCACCGAGGGCGCATGCGTGCCCTTCCCCCGGGTCCCCGAGTCTCTCTTTCGGACACACCTGCTGCCAGCACCGTACCCGGCATGTCCGAACATCGCCGCTCTCGAAGCCCCCTTCACGAGGTCGAAGAGGGCACCTGACCAAGCTTGCCGGTGAGTCGCCCGGCCGGGGGTCGCCCTGCCTGATCCTTGTGCATCTTTTTCCACACCGTGCCTGGGGGACTCGCGCCGCTCCAGCGATTTGACGTTGTGAGCGTCACGTCTCGGGCAGGAACACCCGATTGTCCTGATTAGTTTCTGTTCGGGGGATCTACGGCGATGGACAGGGGTGAAGCGGGTCATGCCGCGCAAGCTGCCGAACGTGACCACGACGCAGCTGATCGCGAGTGCGGCGGCGACGGCGGTCGCGGCCTTCGGGGCGTCCTACCTCGGGGTCTACGGGACGATCATCGGCGCCGCGCTGATGAGCGTCATCTCGACGGCCGGGTCCGCGGTCGGGCAGCACTACCTCGACCAGGGCCGCAGTCAGCTGAAGGAGCTGACGCATATGCAGGCGGCGGTGCGGCGCCGCGAGGCGGCCGACGGCGCCGCGGAGGAGGCGACGAGCGCCGACCCGACCCGTACCGTGGCGTGGGGCGGGGACCCGAACGCCACCCGGTTCGACCCTGCGGGCGGCGGTGACCCGAACGCGACGAGGCTCGACCTCCCGTCCGGCGGCCCCGGCGCCACCCGCATGGATCCCGGCGCGACCCGCCTGGACCCGGTGGAGACGGTCGCCGGCTCGCTCGCCGAGGAGGCGGGCGAGGACGCGGTCCGGCAGGCCGCCCGGCGGTCGGCGTGGGAGAGCACGGTCCAGTGGGCCAAGGTGCACTGGGCGAAGCTCGCGGTGTCGTCGGCGGTGGTCTTCGCGGTCGTGATCGGCGGGATCACTCTTTTCGAGGCGGTCACCGGGAAGCCCATCGGAAGCAGCGACCGGGGCCTGACGGTCACGAACGTGCTGGGCGGCGGTGGCGGGCAGCCGGACGGGCCGCCGTCGGAGAGCCCCACCGACGCGCCGACGGAGCCGGGCGCCACTCCCGGCGAGACCCCGACCGGGGACGCGCCCACGACGGAGCAGAGCACGCCGGACCAGCCGGCCGAGCGGCAGCCGACCGAGCGGCCCACGCAGGCGCCCACGAACGAGCCCACGAGCCGGCCCACGACGTCGGAGCCCGACCCGAACACCCCGGCGCCGACCGGCGGGCCGGACGACGGCGGGCCGGGCGGCGGTCAGGAGCAGGGCCCCACCGACCCGCAGGGCGGGACCGGGCCCGCGGAGTAGCCGCAGGTGGGTCAGTCGCCGAAGACCCGTTCCGTGTAGGGGTTGGCGAAGCGGCGGTCTGGGTCGAGTTCGTCCCGCAGGGAACGGAAGTCGCGGAACCTCGGGTACACCTTCTCCAGGTACGCGGCGTCGCGTGTGTGGAGCTTGCCCCAATGGGGACGGCCGTTGAGCGCTGTCAGGAGTTCCTCGACGCCCCGGAAGTACTGCTCGTGCGGGTCGCGGTGGTAGACGTGCACGGCGATGAAGGCGCTCCGCCGCCCGTGGGCCATCGACAGCCAGGCGTCCTCTTCGGGAAGCAGCCGCACTTCGATCGGGAAGCTGATCCGCCAGTCCTTCTTGGTGAACAAGGCACGGAGTTCACGCAGCGCGGGGACGAGTTCCTCGCGCGGGATCGCGTACTCCTGCTCCTTGAAGCGGACCGTGCGCGGGCTCGTGAAGACCTTGTACGAGGTGTCGCTGTAGGTGCGGGCACCGAGGGCCTCGGCGGAGATCCCGTTCACGAACGGCGTTACAGCGGGGACCCGGTTCGTGATCCTGTTGATGGCTCCGAAGACCGTGTTGGACAGGAACTGGTCGTCCAGCCAGTACTTGAACTTGGAGAGCGGCTTGGCGGGGCCCTCGGTGCGGTTGTTGCGCTTGGTCAGGCAGCCCTCGGTGTGCGGGAACCAGTAGAACTCGAAGTGCTCGTTGGCGGCGTCGAACTCGTCCACGCGCGCGAGGACCTCGTCCCACTTCATCGGCTCTTCCTGTGCGCGCAGGAGGAACGACGGGACGGTGTGCCAGGTGACGGCGGTGACGATGCCGAGCGCGCCGAGGCCGGCGCGGGCCGCGGCGAACAGGTCGGGGCGTTCCTCGCGCGAGCAGGTGACGACGCTTCCGTCGGCGAGCACGAGTTCCAGTGCGGCGACCTGCGAGACGAGGCCGGCGACGTCGCGTCCGGTGCCGTGGGTGGCGGTCTGGAGGGCGCCGGCGACGGTCTGCTCCTGGATGTCGCCCATGTTGGCCAGCGCGAGACCGTGCTCGTCCAGGACGCGGTTGAGTTCATGGAGGGGGAGCCCCGCCTCGACGGTGACCAGCCCGGTCGCGGTGTCGACCGAGCGGACCGAGGTGAGCGCCGCGGGACGGAGCCGGACGCCTTCGGCGACGGCCACGCCGGTGAAGGAGTGGCCTGTCCCGGTCATGCGGACCGTGAGGCCGTCGTCGGCGGCCGAACGCACCGCCGCGGCCACCTCGTCGGTGCTGCGCGGCGTCGCGACCCGGTGCGACGCGGCCTGCTGGTTTCCCGCCCAGTTCTGCCACTTCCGGTTCGTCTCGGGGGACATGCGGCGACTCTACTCGGCCGTCGTTCGTGAGGAAAGTTCATGTTTCGCCTGCCTGGAATCCCGGCCTCGTTCGCGTACCGGGCGATAACGTACGATCCGGTAACCGCCGACGGGCGGGGACGGCGTCGTTCAGGCCATGGCCGGCCCCATGATCGCGTTACATGGGGGAAAGAAGCGCAAATCGGGTAACCGTCCGTAGCGACACTCGTTGGGAAATGATGTGGCTCCTCCATCAGCACCGCGCGACGGCTCCATAGCGGACGCGGCCGCCAAGAAGGCGCCCTCCAAGGACGTGGTGGCGGACGATGACTGGGTCGCGCGCGGCGGCGCTCCGCAGCCCGCCCTCCGCCGCCCGGCCAGGCCGAAGCCGGAGAAGAAGCCGCGCGGGCCGCGGCGCGGGTATGCGCGTCCGCGCAGGCGCGGGCCGGCGCGTCCGCTCGTCATCACCGGAATCGCGCTCCTCGCCGTCGCCACCGCGTCCGGCGGCGTGTACACGGCGCTGACCACGCAGGAGGTGGAGCCCGCCGCGTCCGACGCGGAGCAGGCGGCGCCGCCGAGCGTGCCGCCGGGCGACCCGGTCAACGTGGCCCAGGGCGGCCAGGTCGCGCCGCTGCAGCGCGTGGTGCCGCCGGACGTGCTCGCGGTCGGCGGCGGCTCGATCTCCGACGCCAAGATAAAGAAGATCGGGAAGCTGGGCAGGGTCGGGGACGTGGTCGCGGTCGCCGGCGGCGCCGTCCAGCTCCAGGGCCGCCAGGTCAACGCGTTCGCCGTGGACCCGTCGTCGTTCCGCTCCTGGACGTCGCCCGGGACGGCCAAGAAGACCGAGCTGTGGGAGGCGCTGGCCGCCGACCGGTTCGTGGTGTCCCCGGCCGCCGCGGAGCAGCTCCAGCTCGCCGCGGGGACGCGGTACCCGGTGGTGGGCCGGTCGATGCCGGCCCTGACGATGGGCGGCTCCGGCGACCTCGGCCTGCCCGGGATCGACATGCTCGTCAGCGAGAAGTCCGGGGCCGACCTGGGGCTCGTCCGGAACGTGGCGGTCCTGGTCAACGCGCCCGGCGCGGAACCGGGCAAGGTCGTCGAGGCCGTGACCAAGGTGCTCGGCCCCGGCACGGACGTCCTCAACCTGCACAAGGCCGAGTACCGGAGCCGGGCCGGCGGCGGCAGCCCGACCAGCTACATGGACCTGTACAAGAAGGCCGCCGGGACCTGCCCCGGCCTCTCCTGGACGGTCCTCGCCGCGATCGGCCAGGTCGAGAGCAGCCACGGGCGCAACGTCGGGCCGTCCAGCGCGGGCGCGCTCGGGCCGATGCAGTTCATGCCCGCGACGTGGAAGGCGTACGGGGTCGACGGCGACGGTGACGGCAAGGCCGACATCATGAACCCCTACGACGCCATCCCGGGTGCGGCCAAGTACCTGTGCGCGAACGGTGCGGGCAGGGGCGGCAAGCAGCTCTACAACGCGATCTGGCATTACAACCACGCCCACTGGTACGTCCAGAAGGTCCTCGGGCTGGCCAAGGCCTATGCGGCGCGCTACGACTAGCGTTCTCAGCGGGGGCGTGGGGCCACCCCACAATGACGAGACCCGGAACGGAGCGTCGCGCCTGGGCTGGTTGGATGGGAGGCATGACCTCGTACGACGCGTTGCTTCTGCTGTCCTTCGGCGGGCCGGAGGGGACCGAGGACGTGATCCCGTTCCTTGAGAACGTCACCCGCGGCCGCAACATCCCCCGGGAGCGCCTGGAGGAGGTGGGGGAGCACTACTACATGTTCGGCGGGGTCAGCCCGATCAACCGGCTCTGCCGCGATCTCAAGGCGGAGATCGAGGCCGACCTCGCCGCCCACGGCGTGGACCTGCCGGTCTACTGGGGCAACCGCAACTGGACCCCCTACCTCGCCGACACCGTCCGCGAGATGAAGGCCGACGGGATCCGGCGCGCGGCAGCGTTCGTCACGTCCGCCTACAGCGGCTACTCCACCAACGACCAGTACCTCAACGACATTGCGCGCGCGCGTGAAGAGATCCTGGACGCCCCTGAGATCGACAAGCTGCCCGTCTACTGCGACCGGCCCGAGTTCATCGGACCGTTCGTGGACGCGACGCGGGACGCACTGAGCCGCCTCCCGGAAGGCGCCCGGCTCATCTTCACCGCGCACAGCGTGCCTCTGTCCCAGCCCAACCGGGAACTGTACGTCGCGGAGCTGGAGGAGGCCGCGCGGACGGTCGCGGAGAAGGCGGCCCCTGGAACACCTTGGGATCTGGTCTACCAGAGCCGGAGCGGACCACCCGGCCAGCCGTGGCTGGAGCCCCAGATCACCGACCACCTGAGCGACCTCCACGGCAAGGGCGTCCGCGCCGTCGCGGTCGTCCCGATCGGCTTCGTCTCCGACCACATGGAGGTCAAGTTCGACCTCGACGTGGAGGCGGCGGACCTCGCCGCCGAACTCGGGATCGCGTTCACGCGGGCGGGCACGCCCGGGACGGACCCGCGCTTCGCCACCCTGCCGCGCAAACTCATGGAGGACGCCGGATGAGCCTGGCCCGCGATCTGCTGGAACTGGCCGTGGCCACCGCGAGCGAGGCCGGCCGGATGCTGGTCGACAAGCGCCACGTGGACGGCCCGGACGTGGTGCAGACCAAGTCGTCCCCGACCGACGTCGTCACCCAGATGGACCGCGCCGCCGAGCAGCTGATCATCGAGCGGATCCGGGCGGCCCGCCCCGACGACGCGTTCCTCGGCGAGGAGGGCGGCACCCGACCCGGCGGCAGCGGGGTCCGCTGGGTGATCGATCCGATCGACGGCACCGTGAACTACCTCTACGACCTGCCCGACTGGGCGGTCAGCATCGCCGCGGAGGTCGACGGTGAGGCGGTGGCCGGGGCGGTGGAGATGCCGCGCCGCGGCGAGTCCTACTCGGCGGTGCGCGGCGGCGGCGCCCGGTTGTCCACCGCCGACGGCGCCCGCGAGCTCCGCGTGAACGCCCAGGTGCCGCTCGACAGGGCGCTCGTGTCCACCGGCTTCGGCTACGCGGCGGGCCGCCGGGCCCGGCAGGCGCGGACCCTGACCGGCGTCCTGCCGAGCGTCCGCGACATCCGGCGCGGCGGCTCCTGCTGCGTGGACCTGTGCTCGCTGGCGGCCGGACGCGTCGACGCGTACTACGAGCGCGGCGTCCAGGCGTGGGACATCGCCGCCGGGGCGCTGATCGTCCAGGAGGCGGGCGGACGTGTCGAAGGCCTCCATGGGGCGCCCGCGGGCCCGGAGCTGACCGTGGCCGCCGGACCGGGCACGTTCGAGGCCCTGCACGACCTCCTGGTCCCCCTGGACCCGCTCGGCGACTAGCCGCCGGCACGGGAACGGGGAGCCCGGGACGGGAGTGGTCCCGGGCTCCCCGTAACGGTCGTGCGTCTCTCAGTGAGAATCCTCGTCCTCGGCGGACGAGGACCGCTCAGTCGCAGCGGGGTGGTTCGACGCCGATGTCGTTGTTCGCTGCGATCCGGCGCAGATCGTTGATCTCCTCCTGGCGGATGTCGGCCAGGTAGGTGTCACCATCCGCGTGGGCGCTCCGCAGCGACGCGTATGCGTCATCGAGCCGCTGGTGAATCATGCGTGAAAACTCGCCCATGGGCCTCCTCCCGGATCCTGCCCATGCCTACCCAGGCCTAGGCTGAAGGTAAACCTGTCCGCCGATGCAAATTTCGCGGATTCTTGCGTCCGTGATGTCACGGTTCGACGGACGCCGGAGGAACAGCTGCTTACGGGCGTCTTACGGCTCCCGTGGCATACCTGGAGCGCGGGCGCCTGCCGCGCCCTGACCAGGAGGGGGACCCCGTGCGTGTTCTAGTCGTCGAGGACGAGCGAGTGCTCGCCGACGCGATCGCCACCGGCCTGCGCAGGGAGGCGCTGGCCGTGGACGTGGCCTACGACGGCGCGGGGGCGCTGGAGCGGGCCGGAGTCAACGACTACGACATCGTCGTCCTGGACCGCGACCTGCCCAAGGTCCACGGCGACGACGTCTGCAAGCAGCTCGTCGCGCAGCGCTACCCGGCGCGGATCCTCATGCTGACCGCGGCGGGCGAGCTGGACGACCGGGTCGAGGGCCTGTCCATCGGCGCGGACGACTACCTGGCCAAGCCGTTCGCGTTCGCCGAGCTGATCGCCCGCGTGCGCGCCCTCGGCCGCCGCGCGGCCGCGCCGCTGCCGCCGGTGCTGGAACGCGCGGGGATCACCCTCGACCCCGCCCGCCGCGAGGTCGTGCGGGACGGCCGGCCGGTCGAGCTGACCCGCAAGGAGTTCGCGGTCCTGGAGGTGCTGCTCAGCGCGGACGGAGCGGTCGTCAGCTCCGAGCATCTCCTGGAGAAGGCCTGGGACGAGCACATCGACCCGTTCACCAACGTCGTCCGGGTCACGATGATGACGCTGCGCAAGAAGCTCGGTGACCCTCCCGTCATCGAGACCGTGGCGGGCGTGGGGTACCGGCTGTGAGCCCCGGGTCCGTACCACCGGAAGGCGCCGGAGAGACGCCCGGCCACCCGAACGCGGACACCGGCCCGCAGCCCGCGCCGCACGAGGAGGGGCCCCAGGCGACGCAGCCGACCGCGGTCCCCGGCGGCCGGCGCGGCGGCCCGTGGCGGCGGCCCGGCCCGCAGCAGGTCCCGCAGCCGCATCCGGCCCCCAAGGGGATGTGGCGCGGCGACGGCGGCGGGTCGTTCGCCGACCTGAAGGCGCTGCCCGGCCGCATGAGCGTCCGGCTGCGCCTCACGCTGCTGTACGGGCTGCTGTTCTTCATGGCCGGGGCGATGCTGCTGTTCGTGATGTCGGTGCTGATGGCCGACATCCTCGGGAACGTCCAGGTGATCGGGTTCGGCATCTCCGAGGCCGAGGCCGCGGAACTCAAGCGCCAGTTCGTCGAGCAGACGATGAAGCAGCTCGTGGGACGGTCGCTGCTCGCGCTCTGCGGGGTGGGGATCATCGCGCTGGTGCTCGGCTGGTTCGTCGCCGACCGGGCGCTCAGCCCGCTCCAGCGGGTCACGACCACCGCGCGCCGGCTGTCGGAGAGCACGCTGCACGAGCGGATCGCGCTGGAGGGCCCGGACGACGAGATCAAGGAGCTGGCCGACACCTTCGACGCGATGCTGGAGCGGCTCGGGCACGCGTTCGACTCGCAGCGGCGGTTCGTCGCCAACGCCTCCCACGAGCTGCGCACGCCCCTCGCGATCAACCGGACGCTGCTGGAGGTGGCGCTCGGCGACCCGGAGGTCTCCGACGACCTGCGCGCCGTGGGGCGGACGCTGCTGGCCACCAACGCCAGGCACGAGCGGCTCATCGAGGGCCTGCTGCTGCTGGCCCGCAGCGAGCGCGAGCTGACCACCCGCGCGCCGGTCGACCTCGCCGAGGTGGCGACGACGGTGCTGGAGCACTCGGCGCGCCGCGACCACGACAACGAGGTGTCCGTCCATCCCGAGCTGACGTCCGGGAACGCGCTCGGGGACCCGGTGCTCCTGGAGCACCTAGTCTCCAACCTCGTCGAGAACGCGGTCAAGCACAACGTGGAGGACGGCGGCGAGCTGTGGATCCGCACCGGAATGCTGGAGGGGTACGCCACCGTGCAGGTCGAGAACACCGGCCCGGCCGTCCCCGCGTACGAGGTGGAGCGGCTGTTCGAGCCGTTCCGGCGGCTGAACGCCGACCGGCTCGAATCGTCCAAGGGCGCCGGTCTCGGACTGTCGATCGTGCGGTCGGTGGTGCTGGCGCACCGCGGCGCGGTCTACGCGGCGCCCCGCCCGGGGGGCGGGCTGATCGTCACCGTCCGGCTCCCCCCGGGCTGACCGGGCCTACTTGAGCGCGGCGGTGGCCACGGTCGGGTGACCGTCGTAGTCCAGTTCCAGACCGGTGTACTCGCTCTTCTTCGTGATGGCCGCGTGCGCGTCGTTGGCGAGGGGGATGACGGCCAGATCGTCCAGCGCCAGCTTCTCGGCCTCCTTGAACAGGCTGGTCCGCGTGCCGGCCTGCGGGTTCCTGAGGGCGGTGGACATCAGCTCGTCGAACCGGGCGCTCTTCCATCCCGACAGGTTGAAGTACGAGTTGTCGGAGGTGGCGACGAGGTCGCCTCCCAGGATCGGCCACAGCATCGGGTACGGACTGACGTAGTCGGGGCCCCAGGCGAAGAGGACCAGTCCGGAGGCGTCGTCCGAGACGACCGCCTTGCGGAAGTCGTCGAACTGGTCGGCGCCGATGGAGGTCGGCTTCAACGCGACCCTCAACCCGAGCGCCGTCTGCAGTTCGTTCCTCACCACCTCGGCCATCTCGGGGTAGGAGGACATCTCCCGGAAGTACAGGTTGATCTCCGTGCCGGGCTTGAGACCGGCCTGCGCGGCGAGTTGCTTGGCCTTCTCGGCGTCCTGCGCGTCGCACGACGGGCAGCGGCCGCCTCCGACGAAGCCGGGGACCGCCGGGGGCACGATGCCCTGGGCGGGCGCGCCGAGGCCGTCGAGCGCCTGGACGATCTTGGAGCGGCCGATGGCGTAGGAGACCGCCTGCCTGGCCTCCCTGGACTTCATCGGCCCCCGGGCGGTGATCGGGACGAGCATCCGGGTGAACGGGCTGGGGCGCGTGACCATGCCCTGGGGCGCCGTGGACTGACCGCCGGGCGTGAGGGCGGTCCAGTCGACGTCACCGGCGGCATAGGCCGCGCGTCCCACGGCGGGGTCGTGGCCGAGGCGGATCTCGACGCGGTCGAACTTCGTCTTGCCGAACGCCCAGGTGCTGTTGCGCGCGAGCGCGATGCGCGAGCCCTCCCTGTGCTCCTCCAGCGTGAAGGGGCCGTTCCCGACGGGACGGGTGTTGAAGCTCTCGTTGCCGGGGTCTCCGGCCGTCTCGGGGACGGGCATGAAGGCGGGCTCGGACAACCGGGCGGCGAAGTCGCAGTTGGGCGAGGTGAGCGAGACGGTGAGCAGGGTGCCGGACACCGCCCGGACCCCGGACATCTCCTCGGCCGAGCCGCCGGCGACCTTGGAGAAGCCTTCGATGTCGTTCATCAGGTACGAGGCGCCGCCGGTCTCCACCGCCGCGCTGCGGTTCCATCCGCGGGCGAACGCCCGCGCGTCGACGGGGGTGCCGTCGGAGAAGGTCGTCCCGTTTCTGATCTCGATCTTCCACTGCCGGCAGGTCGGGTCCGGGACGATCCGCGTGGCCAGGCGGTTGCGCGCCCTGCCGTCGGGACCGAGTTCCGTCAGGCCGGTGAACAGCTGCTTGACCAGGAACCTCTCGGTGCCGCTGAAGGTGTGCGACGGGTCGATCTCCTCGCCCGGGGTGGTGGGCGAGGCGAGCGCCATCTGGAACGTGCCGCCCGTCCGCCCGCCCGAGGTGGTGCCCGTACCGCCGTCGTCTCTGGTGAGCTGGACGACGATCGCGGTCCCGACGAGCACCAGGGCGACCAGCGCCGCGCCGCCCACACTCGCCAGGAGGCCGATGCCGGGCCGTCCGGACCCGCCGGACGGCTTGGCGGGGCCGGTGCCCGGGGGCGGGGAGGACGACCCGGCCGGCCAGGTCGGGGCCCCCTGCCCGCCGGCGGGCGGGAGCGTCGACGACCACGCCGGCGCCTGCCCGCCAGGCGGCGGTCCCGGAACCGGCATCCCGGGCA
>NZ_SMKH01000262.1 GCF_004348515.1 Actinomadura sp. KC345
GCCGTCGGGGTCGGGCGGCCGGGGCGGGTCGCGGCGCAGGTCCAGCGCCGGGTACAGCAGCACTTGGAGGACGGGCCGCGCGGGGCCCGGGGCGCGCAGCCGGCCGGCCGCGACCGCGGCGATCTGCCCGCCGGCGCTGTCGCCGGCGACGCCGACACGCCGGGGGTCCAGGCCCAGTCCGGCCGCGTGCGCGGCGACCCAGCCGACGGCGGCGGCCGCGTCGTCGGGCGCGGCCGGGTACGGGTCCTCGGGCGGGCGCCGGTAGCCGACCGACACCCACGCGACACCGCTGGCCGCCGCCAGCGCCCGCACCACCGGGTCGTAGGAGTCGACGTCGCCCAGCACCCACCCGCCGCCGTGGAAGTACACCAGGACCGGTGCCGGTCCCCGCGCGGCGGGCCGGTAGAGCCGTGCGGGCAGCGGCCCGGCCGCCCCGTCCACGACCAGGTCCCGCACGGTCTCGACCGGCGGCCGGGGGGATCGGGCCAGGTCGGCGGCGAGCACGCGGCGCGCGGCCTCGACTCCGCCGCCCGGCGCGGGGGCCTCGGCGAGGCGGCGGCGCATGAACGCCAGGTACTCCGGATCGCGTCCCATCGAAACCTCCCGGTCCCGGCGCCTGCCCACGCGGCCGGGGCGGGGCGTGCCGGCACCTACGATCACACACGCGCCCGGCACGTCCAAGAGCAAGGCCCGGCCGCCGTCAGGGGCGGGGCAGCCGCGCGGCGGTGTAGGCGGGCAGTTCGCCGCCCTCTCGTCCGCCGGGCCGTGCGGGCGGCCGAAAACCCGTTGCGGCGGTCCGCGCGGCCCGGCAGCCTGTTCGTGCAGGCGCCGGAACGCCCGGCCCGCGAGGCCCCGGAGGGAGCGGTCATGACCTGTCGACGCGGCGATCGCCCCCGGACCCCCGGGCGGGCGGCCCCCTGACACCCGCGTGAACCGTCACGCGCGGCGGCCGCCTCCCGTCCCGGGAGAGCGGCCTTGTTTCGTTTCACGACCTCGTAGCTCAGCGGCCAGAGCACCGGCCCGTCACGCCGGAAGCCGTGGGTTCGAATCCCATCGGGGTCGCACGGCCCGTGCCGCGGGCCCGTGACGTCGTAGCCGAGTGGACAGGCGGCGGTCTGCAGTACCGCTTCACGTGGGTTCGAATCCCACCGGCGTCTCCGGCTCCGCCCCCGCGTCACCCTGGGGGCGGGGCTCCGGCTCCCCGTAGCTCAGCGGACAGAGCGCCGGCCTCCGAAGCCGGAAGCCGCAGGTTCGATTCCTGCCGGGGAGGCACCACCCGTGCCCGGACGGGTGCGCTAGCGGGGGAGGACGGCCACCGCCTCGACCTCGACGAGTTGGTCGTCGTACCCCAGGACCGCCACCCCCAGCAGGGTGCTGGGCGGGTCGTGCGCTCCCATGGCCTCCCGGTACACCTCCCACGCCTCCACCAGGTCGGCCTGGCGCGAGGACGCCACGTACACGGTCGTCTTCACCACGTCCGCCGTCGACGCCCCCGCGCCCTCCAGCGCCGCCCGCAGGTTCCGCATCACCCGGCGCGCCTGCCCGGCGTAGTCGCCCACCGCGACCGTCGCGCCCGACTCGTCCAGCGGGCACGCGCCCGCCACCCACACCGCCCGCACCGGCGTGTCCGCGACCGCCGCGTACGCGTAGTCCACGGCGGCCAGGCCCACGTCCCGCACCAGCCGCACCCCCGGCACCCCCATCGGGCCCCCTCTCGCTCACGATCCGTCCAGCGAGATCGTCGCACGTTCCGGGGGCCGCCGGCCGGTCGAGGAGCCCGGGGAACGGCGGCGGGCCGCTAACCCGACGTGGTGATCTTGGCCAAGAAGGCGTCCAGGTTGGCGTGCAGGCGGGCGACCTTCTCCTCCACGGTGAGGGACTCCTGCAGATCCCCGCCGACCACGGACTCCTTGCGGCCCCGCAGGTACAGCGAGCAGTCGAGGTCGCCGCACAGGTAGCGCCCGACGGTGTCGCCCTGGCGGCCGGCCTCGCCGGTGCGGCGCGCGGTCATCAGCGCGACGGCGCCGCCGGTGCGGGTGGTCAGGCACAGCGAGCACATGCCGCGCGCGGTGAAACCGCGTCCGCCGCCGGAGGTCACCCGCAGCGCGACCCCGACCAGCCGGCCCCCGCGCTCGGCGACCAGGTGGGCGCGGCCGGGGGAGCCGGGGTCGCGCCAGCCGAGGAAGTCCAGGTCGTCCCACGGCCTGGCGTCCAGGTCCCGTGGCAGCCCCAGCCGCTTGGCCTCGCCCTTGGAGCAGTTGACGAAGGACGCGCGGATGTCGCTCTCGGTGATCGCCCTCATGGCCACGAGACTACCTAAGCTGATTCGGTTAGGCAAAATCCTAAGCGGCTTAGGTTCTGGAAGGATGGCCCCATGGCACGCGCGGGGGTGAACGCCGAACGCCTGACCCTGGCGGCGGCGGAACTGGCCGACGAGATCGGCTTCGACAACGTCACGGTCACGGCGCTGGCGCGCAGGTTCGGCGTCAGGGAGGCCAGCCTGTACTCCCACGTCCGCAACATGCGGGACCTGCGGGTCAGGGTGGCCCTGTTCGCGCTCGCCGAACTCGCCGACGCCGCGGGCGCCGCGCTGGCCGGACGCTCGGGCAAGGACGCCCTGGTGGCCTTCGCCGACGCCTACCGCGACTACGCCCGCGCGCACCCGGGGCGCTACGCCGCGAGCCGCCTCAGCCTCGACCCCGAGACCGCGGCGACCAGCGCCGCCGTCCGGCACGTGGAGATGACCCGCGCGATCCTGCGCGGCTACCGCGTCCCCGAGTCCGACCACATCGACGCGATCCGGCTGCTGGGCAGCACCTTCCACGGATTCGTGAGCCTGGAGGCGGCCGAGGCCTTCCGCCACTCCAGCGACGCCCGCGGCACCGACGCCTCGTGGTCCAGGATCCTGGACACCCTCCACGCCGCCCTCTCCAGCTGGCCCCCGTCCTGACACTCCGCGCCATTCCGAACCCCTCGTTGCTCCCTCGCCACGAGAATGCGCCGGATCAGCGAGCGGAGACCACCCTCGGACGGTACTGGCCATGACCCGCCTACATGGCGGCCGGGTTCGGGAGCGGAGGGCCGGGTCGGACGACCATCGCGGGGCCGGGACTCATGGTCTCCGATCAGTCCTGAATCAGCGCGGCGAACATGCCGGGCTCGTAGGAACCCCCCGGGTTGCGCACGATGGCGTTCATCCGCGTTGACGCGTTGATCGCGGCGACGGCGCAGACCAGCGCGCCGATCTGGTCGTCGTCGTAGTGCTTGCGTACCTCGGCCCAGGTCTCGTCGGACACGCCCCGGTGGGCGTCGCCGAGCCGGGTCCCCTCTTCTGCGAGCGCCAGGGCCGCCCGCTCGGCCTCGGTGAACACGGTGGACTCGCGCCAGGCGGCGACCAGGTTGAGCCGGACCGATGACTCACCGGCGGCCGCGGCCTCCTTGGTGTGGAGGTCGGTGCAGAAACCGCAGCCGTTGATCTGGCTGACGCGCAGTTCGACCAGGTCCCGCAGGGCCTTCGGCAGCGTCGACTGGTCCAGGGCCAGCGAAGCGCTGTAGAACCGCTTGATGAATTTCGCGGCGGCCGTGCTGTCCAACAGGTTGAATCGGGATTCCATGAAGCGTCCTCACTCGTGGTGTTGAACAGGAACGAGCATGAGACGCCGGCGACCGGATCGTTGTGACAGCCCTGCCGGCTCCGCCGGCGACCGATCGTCGGCGAGGACCGTCCACGACTCCGCCCTCGTCAGGACGTCCTGCGCGGGCGGTCGGGGTTGAGCAGCTCGCGGGGGAGTGCTTTTCGCCACCACCGTTCGATCCGGTCGGGCGTCCATCGGCGTTCGTTGACGAAGGTGTCGTAGGTGTCGATGTTGCACATGGCCGCGTAGATGTCGATGGCGGTCTCCAGGTCCAGGCCGTCGCGGAGTGATCCGTGCGGCCAGGATCCGAACACCTCGCGCCTGTTCTGGTCCGCGGCCTTGCGCCCGTTGGTGTAGATGGCGGCGAGTTCGGGTTCGCTGCGTCCGGCGTCGCGGATCAGGGCGATGATGTCGCCCGCGCGTTCGTAGAGGCGGCGGTCGAAGGCGGCCATGGCGCCGAGCTGGTCCGCGGGGCCGGCGGCCGGGTCCTCGAGTTCGTCGAGCGCCCGCGTGAGGTCGGCCGAGAGGTCGGCGGCGTCGGCGAGCGCCCGGGTCAGGCCGGTCTTGTTCTTGTAGGCGGCGTAGACGGTCGGCGCGGAGACCCCGGCCTCACGGGCGACGTCCCGGACCGTCGTCACCGCCCAGCCCTGTGCGACGAAGAGCCTGCGCGCCGCTCTGGCGATCTCGGCGCGGGTCTCCAGTGCCTGCGCTTCCCTGCGCATCGAGTCGTAGCGGCGCTTCCTGGGCTCATCGGGCATGACCGACTCCTATGTCTCCAGGATCCACGAGGAGCGCGAGCGCACCGGCAGCGACGAGGCCGCGGTCCGGGAGGGCCTCGCGCACACCGGCGCCGTCATCACGGCCGCCGGACTGATCGTGATCCTCATCTTCGGCGTGTTCATGCTCAGCCCGCAACGGCTCCTGCAGCAGATCGGGTTCGGCATGGCCATCGCGATCTTCGTCGACGCCGTCGTCATCCGCTGCCTGGTGGTCCCGGCCGCGATGCAGCTCATGGGCCGCTGGGCCTGGTGGATGCCCGCCGCCCTGGCCTCCCGCCTGCCGAGCCTGAACCTGGAAGCCGCCACCCCGTCCCGGGTGGCGGAACCCGCTGACCGGCTCGGCTGAGCGGCCCGGTTCGCGCGCTCCCGGTCGGAGAGGGCTCGCCGGTCGGCGTCGGTGAGCCCTCTGCCGCCTCTCAGGATGCAGGTGGCCGGCGTCCTCCGGCCGGGGGGGCGCATGGGCGCGCGCCGCCCGCCTGGGCATAGGGTCGGGTGGCGTGGCGCTGCGACTCGTTCAGGTGAATTTCAAGGCCCGGAGTGATTCGGCCCTCGGCCGGTTCTGGGCGGACGCGCTCGGCTGGGGCGTCTCCAGCGAGGGACCCGGCGTGACCAACGTCCAGCCCGTGGGCTTCGACTGGCCGGACCCCACCGCCGTCTGCATCGATGTCGTCACCGTCCCGGACCCGGAAACGGTGAGGCATCGCACGCACATCGATCTCGCCAGCACCTCGGCGGCCCACCAGGCGGAGCTCGTCGCGCACCTGAGGGATCTCGGTGCGGCGCCCGCCGACGTGGGCCAGGGCGACGTCCCGTGGACGGTCCTGGCCGACCCGGAGGGCAACGTGTTCTGCGTGCTGGAGCCCCGGCCGGTCTACCGGGACACCGGGCCGATCGCCGCGGTGGTCGTCGACTGCGAGGATCCGCGGGCCATGGCCCGGTTCTGGGACGAGGCGATCGACTGGACCCTGCACGAGGTGACCGACGATCACGCGCGGCTGCGCTCCGCCGAAGGCGTCGGGCCCTATCTGGAGTTCGTGCGCTCGCCCGGCGCGAAGGACGTGCGGCACCGCGTCCACATCGACCTGCTGCCGGAACCCGTTGAGAGCCAGGGGCCGGAGGCGGCCCGGCTGCGCGCCCTCGGCGCCGCCGACGCCGACGTGGGCCAGGGCGACGTGCCGTGGATCTGCCTCGCCGACCCGGAGGGCAACGAGTTCTGCGTCCTCGGACGGGGATGACGCAGCGCCTCCACCCGCACCGCGAGGCCGCGGCCGGAAAACCGATTGAGGTGTCCCGCCGCGTTCCCGTAGGTTGCCCGCGGCCCCATCGCAGCGAGGACAGAGGACGGAACCGCGTGACCCCGCCTGCTCTCCAGACCTGACACCTACTTCCGCTCACATCTAGCCGACGCCCCGTCGGCTCCGCCGGGCCGCCCTGGCGCGCCCCGGCCGTTCAGCGTTCGAGGCCGCGCGCAATCGGCCTCGTGTCAGGTCTTGAGAGATCATGTCCGCACAACCTCATACCGTGCTGCCCTGGGCCGTTCGCCGGACCAGGCCGCCCCTGCTGTCGCTGCGGTGCGCCGCCTGCCGATCGGAGTCGGCCACCATCGGCGAGGGCAGGTTCCGCGTCAACGCCAACGGCAAGCTGCTGGACGTGTGGCTGCTGGTGCGCTGCGTGTCCTGCGACCGGACGAGCAAGCTCACCGTGCGCGAGCGGGCGCCGGCCGGGTCCTTCGATCCGGCCGAGCTCGACGGCTACCGCTCCAACGATCCGGACCTGGTGGCGTCCACGCTGCTGGATCCGCTGCTCGCCCGCCGCAACCGCTTCACCCTCGACTGGGCGGGGGCCTGGCGGCTGGACGCCCCGCCGGCACGGCTCGACGGCGCGTGGCCGATCCGGGTGGAGGTCGCCTTCGAGGATCCGGTGCCGGTGCGCCCTGAACGGCTCATCGCTCAAGGACTCGGCCTCAGCAGGAAGGGGGCACTGCGCCGGGTCAAGTGCGACGTCCCGCTGCGCCGCCCGAGAAGCACCGGATTCGCCTTCACCGTGATGCCCGCACCCTAGCGGGGACCAGCGGGGACGCAGCCGCACGACTGCGTCCCCAGCCGGGGTCGGCGTTCGGCCGGTCGCCGGTGAGGAGGCCATGGGGGCGGCCACCTCAGCTCTCCGACCGGCCCGCTGCTGACCACCCCTTGACCTTCACACTGGTGTGAACGTCGATGATTCTGGCATGACCACCGAGACGCCTGACGAGGAGTACGAGATGCGGGAAGACGAGGCCGGCGGCAGCGGTCACGCGGCGATCACCGAGCAGGTCCGCAGGCCCGCGGGGGCGCGGTCATGAGCGGCGCGCCGTTCGAACCGCGCGCGCTGCTCGCGGGCAGCCGGCTCGGCGTCCTGGCCACGCTCCGGTCGGACGGCCGCCCGCAGCTCTCCCCCGTCATGCCCTTCTACGACCGGGACGCCGACGTCCTCTACGTCTCGATGACCGAGGGACGGGCCAAGACGGCGAATCTGCGCCGGGACCCGCGGGCCGCGCTGGAGGTCACCAGCCCCGACGGGCGGGCGTGGGCCACCGCCGAGGGCACGGCGGTGCTCACCGGGCCCGGCGTCGACCCCCGCGGCCCCGAGGTCGAGGCGCTGGTGGACTACTACCGGCGCGCCGCCGGGGAGCACCCCGACTGGGACGAGTACCGGGCGGTGATGGTGGCCGACCGCAGGGTCCTCATGTCGATGGCGGTCGACCACGTGTACGGCGAGATGCTCGGCTGACGCGGGCGGCGGACGAGCCGGCGCGCGTCAGGTGCCGGATCGAGCGGGCGCCACCGGTCGCGCAGCCACCGGACGGCGGCTTCGGCGGTCTCGGGTTGGGAGCAGCCCTTCGTCACCGGAGGACTTGTACGACTGGGAGAAGTCGGTGTCGCGGCCGGCCGGTCAGGCGCCGTGGTGGGAGCCCGGGACCGCCTCGGGCTATCACGCTTTCAACCAGGGCCACCTCCTCGGCGAGCTCGTGCGCCGGGTGAGCGGCAAGGCGCTCCAGCGGTTCGTGGCCGACGAGATCGCGGAGCCGCTGGGCGCCGACCTGCGGATCGGCGCCGGCGCCGAGGACGATCACCGCGTCGCCGAGATCGTTCCGCCACCGCCGCTTCCCCTCGATCTCGACTCGCTGCCGGCGGACTCTCCCGCGGTCAGGACCATGACCGGCCCGGCCGTCGACCCCGCCGTCGCCAACACCCTTGCCTGGCGGCGCGCCGACATGGGCGCGGTGAACGGCCACACCACGGCCACACCACGGCCACACCAACGCGCGCGCTGGCGCGCACGATGTCGATCATCTCCCGCGGTGGCGAGGTCGACGGGGTGCGGCTGCTCTCGCCGAAGACGATCGACCACATCTTCGACGAGCAGGCCCGCGGGACGGACCGGAGGCCTACATTCGCGCGATCCTCCAAGGAACTGCCGGCTGAGACTCCGGCTTCCAGGGGCCGGACCGGCTTCATCGCGGAGTCCCGGCAAGCGCCCGGCCCGGGTCGCATCCGCCGCCTGCGTAGGGGCTTGGCGGAGAGCACCCCGCCCACACCGGGCCGTTCAGGTCGTGGAGCGTGCGGACTCCTTGGCGGCGGCGGCGTGCTCGGCCGGGCGGGCGGCGGGCGGCGCGTACCCGGGATGGCGAGGGTGACGGCCGCGGCCAGCAGCGCGACGCCGCAGCCGAACAGCATGCTGGTGAGGAAGCCCGACTCGGACGGCAGGACGTGCCCGCCCATGCTCGTGGTCATCTCGGCCAGGACGACGCCGACGACGGCGGCCGACACGGTCGTGCCGATGGAGCGCATGAGGGTGTTGAAGCCGTTGGCCGAGGCGGTCTCCGACGCGGGCACGGCGCTCATGATCAGGGCGGGCATGGCCCCGAGGCGAGGCCGACGCCGGCGTTGCAGACGACGGTGACGACGAGCAGGCCCCACGTCGATCCCATCAGGAACATCGAGCAGCCGTACCCGATCGCGATGACCAGGCTGCCGACGCCCAGGGTGACCTTGGGGGCGGTCGCGGCCGACAGTTTGGCGCCCAGCGGCGAGACCGCCATCATCGTCAGCCCGGACGGCGCCATCCACAGCCCGGCGGCCAGCATCGACTGCCCGAGGCCGTAGCCGGTCGCCTCGGGCAGCTGCAGTAGCTGCATCACGATCAGCGCCTGCGCGTACATCGCGCATCCGACCAGCACCGAGGCCAGGTTGGTGAACAGGACCTGGCGCCGTGCGGTGACGCGCAGGTCGACCAGCGGGTCCCGGGTCCGCAGCTCCCACCACGCCCACGCGGGCAGGACGACCGCCGCGGCGGCGAGCAGGCCGAGGGTGGTGCCGCTGGCCCAGCCCCAGTCGGCGCCCTTGGACACGCCCAGCAGCAGGCACACCAGCCCGGTGCCGAGGCCGAGGCCGCCGACGACGTCCAGGCTTCCCTTCGCCTGCGGGGGCGTGGGCGGCACCAGGCGCCCGATCAGCACGGCGATCAGCGCGCTGAGCACGGCCGAGCCCCAGAACAGGACCCGCCAGTCGCTGTACTCGGCGACCGCGGCCGCGATCGGCATGCCGAGCGCGCCGCCGATGCCCATGGACGCGCTGATCAGCGCGATCGCCAGCCCCAGCCGCGCGGGCGGCAGCAGCTCGCGTAGCGCGCTGATGCCCAGGGGGACCAGGTTCATGCCGAGGCCCTGCAGCCCGCGCCCGACGATCATCGGGACGACGGTGGCGGCGAGCGCGCACACCACCGAGCCGGCGACCAGCGGCACCACGCAGGCCAGCAGCATGGTGCGCTTGCCGAGCAGGTCGCCGAGCCGCCCGGTCACCGGGATGGACACCGCGCCGGCCAGCAGGGTGGCGGTGACGACCAGGCGTTGGAGGCGCTGGTGTCCAGCAGCCGCGGCATGTCGCCGATGAACGGCACCACCAGCGTCTGCATGAGTGCGGCGACGATGCCGGCCGCCGCCAGCACGCCGACGATCCCGCCTGAGCGGACGGCGGGCGCGGAGTCGTCCATGCGGTTCTCAGGATCTCGACATCACGAACGTGTGCACTGTACATATGACGTGGTCGATGCACAAAACGTGTATGATGCACATCCCGATGTGGTAGGCATGCTGCCGTGCGCCGGAGGGAGCCGCACCGTGCGCGCGGGGACCGGGCGGAAGCCACGGGGAGGAGGAGCGGGATGGACAAGCCCACGCACCTGATCGAGTACGAGACGATGCTGCTCGGGCGGCATGTGCACATGACGGGTCCGCGCGGCCGGCGCGAGGGCGGCCCCATGGACCGCAGCGCCTACATCCTGCTCAGCCGCATCCGGCTGGAGGGCCCGATGTCGATCGGGCAGCTCAGCGAGGCGTTCGGGCTGGACCCCTCCACCCTCAACCGGCAGACGGCCGCGATGCTGCGCGCGGGCCTGGTCGAGCGCATCGCCGACCCGGGCGCCGGGATCGCCCGCAAGTTCCGCATCACCGCCGAGGGCGGGCGGCTCCTCGACGAGGAGCGCGACCGCAGCGTCCGGGGCCTGGACAAGGTCCTCGCGGAGTGGCCCCCGCAGGACGTCGCGGCCTTCGCCGCTTACCTGCGGCGCTTCAACACCGACATCGAGCGCCTCGCCGGGCGCCCCTGGCCCCGCCCCGACGAGCCCGCGCCCTGACCGGCCCGGGGGGCTTACCCCCAGCGCGGGGCCGTCCGCGCCGGGCCCGAGGTCGATGATCCGGTCGGCGCGCGCCGTGGCGCCTGGGAGTGTCCCCGCGGAGGTGTGAAGTGGGTCTCTTCTCCTGGCCGCGCGTCACATCGGAGGGCGCGAGGGGGTCGTTATGGTATGGGAGCATTCGCGGTCCAGCCGCGCGAAATGACCTGCCACGCCCTCGTCCACGCCGCCCATGACGCGTTCCGCCGCGACCTGGACCGGCTCGCGGCGGCGGCTGCGGCGGGCAAGGGCGGAGCCGTCCATGTGCGCGCGGGCTGGGAGAACCTCAAGGACCTGATCCGCCTGCATCACGACGTGGAGGACGCGGTGCTGTGGCCGCGGGTGGAGCGCGCGGTGGCGGGCCGCCGGGCCGAGCGCGCGGTGCTGGCGGAGATGCGCGCCGAGCACGCCGGGATCGGGTCGCTGATCGGGCGGGTCGACGTGGCGCTGCGGGACGGCGGCGACCTGCCGCGGGCGGTGCGGGAGCTGCGCGAGGCCGTCGAGGCGCATCTGCGGCACGAGGAGATGAGCGCGGTGCCGCTGGCGGAGTCGGTGCTGGGGCCCGAGGAGTGGCGGGCGGTGGCCGACGAGGTCGGCGGCCGGTGCGAGGCGGGCGCGGAGCTGTTCGTGCCGTGGGTCGTGGACGGGATCGCGCCGGTCGAGCGGAGCCGGTTCCTGACGGCGCTGCCGGTGCCGCTGCGGGAGCGCAACCGGGTGATGTGGGAGCCCCGCTACCGCAAGCGGCGCCTGTGGAGCCTGTGACGGCCGCCTTCGCGTCCGGCGCGGGAGGTCGCGGGCCGGACGCCGCGTGCCCGGGGGGTCACCAGGGGACGGCGCGGGCGTTGATGTGGCTGTCGGCGGGGTTGTAGTACGTCAGCAGCAGCGCGTCGCGGGTGCTGAGGGCGGGATGGCCGATGAGGGCGCGGCACTGGTCGAGGCCGGATCCGTCCGAGCAGGGGACGGCGCCGTCCCGCGCGGG
>NZ_SMKH01000263.1 GCF_004348515.1 Actinomadura sp. KC345
GGCCTGGTGTTGCGCGGGGGGCTGGTGTTGCGGTGCCGCGTGCTGCTGTGCGGGGGCGTGGTGCTGCGGCGCGGCCGGCGGCTGGCTGTGGGCCGGTGGCTGTGCCGGTGCCTGCGCGGGGTGCCGGGTGTCCTGCGCGGGGGCCTGTGGTTGCGCAGCCGCCGGGCCGGCCGAGGGCGGCTGCTCGGGAGCCGACGGGCGCGCGACGGCCGGGGCGGGCTCGGTGACGCCCAGGTTCGCCAGCAGTTCCGACATCCGCAGCCGGCGGCCGGTCACCCGCACCTTCGGATCGAAGGTGTCGCCGCGCTCGGCGAAGAACCCGTGCACCAGCACGGTGAACCCGCTGCCCGCGAGGCCGTTGGCCAGTACGGCGACCCCGGCGGCCGGGAGATCCTCGACGAATCCCGGGGCGAACATGAAAGCGGCCGGTGAGCCGACCCGCCCGCTCTTGGACAGGTCGCGAAGTTCTGCCGCGGAGGCGGCGTCGTAGACCGCGGGGAACCGCCCGGTCTCCCGCAACTTCCGCGCGACGCCAGGGTCCCCCGCCACGACGAGATTCGGGGCAGTTGCCATCACACAGTGTCCTCAGCGCTCTGGTTGTCACCGGCCGGCGAGGCGACCGGACTCTCTACAAGCAACTGTGCGGACAATGACGGCTGCCGCCAGCCCTGGATGCCGGACTGTCTCCGTGAGAGCTGAACCAAACTGGGAGATGACGACGCATGGTCAACCTGAGGTCCGCATTCGGGCGAATCACCGGGACCAGTCGTGCGGGTCGTTCCGAGGCTGATACCGCCACGATGTGGACGACACCGTACGCGTGGCGGACGGCCGACGGCGTCTACGTCGGCTACAACGGCGAGGTTTGGATGTACCGCACCGTGCGGCTTTCGCCCATGAAGTGGGAAGACCCGGCGGAGCAGCTGTCGATGGCGGCGCCGTTGTCCCGACTCCTCGGCGACCTCGGCCGGACCTCCCGGCAGCCCGTGGGCGGGCTCGCGACCCTGTCCAACAACCGGCAGGTCCACCTGGTCTCGATCACCTGGGACGATCTCGTGACGCCGCCGGCGGAGAACACCGAGGAGCTGCGCAACTACCAGGCCGGTGCCTTCGGTTTCCTCGCCCCCAAGCGCGTCCTTTTCGTTGGCGTTCAGTTGCGGTCGTCGCTCATGGACAAGGCGTCACGGACCGGCAAGGGCTCGCAGGGCGGGCTGTCCACGGTCAAGGCGTTGACGGACATGCTCAAGGACTCCATGGCCGACGACGTCCCCGACCTGGCCGACTACGCGAAGGACATGGAGCACATCTCCTCGATCTTCGACCGGACGGACGCGCAGCTCCCCACCCGGCAGGAACTGGATCAGCTGGAGTCCTGGTACAACCTCGGGCGCGGTCCGGACGCCGTGATCGAGGAGATGCCCACGCGGCTCGGCGTCACCGGCATCGGCGAGCTGGAGATGGCCGCGGTCATGCGTTTCGACCAGCCGGTCATGCCGTCTCCGGAGGCCCAGTGGGCCCTGGACGTGATCAGCCATCCCGGCGACGCGCCGCATGTCATCTCCATCCGCGCGGAGCTCGAACCCGCGAACCTCACGCGGGCGCGGGCCCGCCGGGCGCAGCGCCGGATCATGTCCAACATGGAGGAGGAGCGCAAGACCCAGGACCTGGAGAAGGTGGAGCTCTCCCAGACCTTCCAGCAGGCCAAGGAGGTCGAGGACTACCTGGCCCAGTCCAACCAGCCGATGCTGGCGCGCACCAGCTTCGTCATGGCGCGGGAGGTGACCGACGCCACCGAGACCTACATGGAGTTCCTCGGCCAGTACTACGGGATCCAGATGAAGGCGCTGGAGCACCGGCAGATCCCGGCGCTGGAGGAGACCCTGCCCTGCTCGTCCGTCCGCGTGAACCCGTTCCTGCAGGACGTCAACGTGCCGATGGTCTCTCACGCGGGCCTCCAGGCGTTCTCCGACCTCGGCGACGACGCCGGGGTCTTCGGCGGCCTCATCGACCCGGACGGCACCCCCTACTTCGTCGACCCGCTGGGCGCCCCGCGCAAGAACCTCCCACCGGTCTTCGGCATCTTCGGAGACCCGGGCAGCGGGAAGACCTTCTTCGCGCAGTCCGTCGCCACCCAGTCCGCGCTGAACGGCCTGCCCGTGATCTTCGTCAACCCCAAGGGCGGCGACTCGCTGTACGGGATGGTGGACTACGTCCAGAGGCTGGGGATCCCCGCCGGGCGGGTGTCGATGTCGGCGCTGGAGGAGGAACCGGGGGCCTTCGACCCCTTCCGGTACTCGCCGCCGAGCATCGCGGCAGAGATCGCCAACGTGCACATCCTGTCCGCGCTGGACGACTCCCGCGACGGCCTCTCCCTGTCCGAACGCCTCGCCCTCGGTTCCGGGCTGAAACGCGGCGCGCTCAACGGGGCGCGCTGCGTGTGGGACGCGCTGAAGTACGTCCCCGGCGAGGAGGCCGAACGGATCCGCAGCCTGGTCGAGCAGCAGATGGAGGCGTCCTCCATGTTCTCGCTGGGCATCGCGATGAAGCCGCTGCCCCGCCTGGACATGTCGCAGCGGCTCACGCTGGTCGACTTCGACCGGGAACTGGGCCTGCCCGAGGGCAAGACCCCGAGCGAGTACTCGGTGTCGGAGCGCATCGCGCTGGCCGCGGTGCGCCTGGTCATCCGGGCCTCGCTGGAGATCCTCATCGCCAACCGGTCGGGCGTCCTGATCGTGGACGAGGCGTGGACCTTCCTGTCACAGGCTGAGGGCCTGGCATCGCTGCAGCGCATCTCCCGAGAGGGCCGGTCGCTGAACATCATGCCGGTGTTCCTCACCCAGCGGATCGCGGACGTGGTGACCAAGGACCTGGAGTCCTACCTGAGCCGGGTGCTGGTCCTGAAGCTGAACGAGAAGCGGGAGGCCGAGACGGCGCTGAGCCTGTGCGGTCTGCAGCCCACCCCTGAACGGCTCGCGCAGATCCGCGAGTTCGGCCCGCTGCCGCCTGAGGAGGGCAGACCTGCGCGCTGGGCCCGCGGGATCTTCCGCGACCTGTTCGACCGACATGCCCAGGTCGTCCTTGGCCCCACTCCGCCCGACGCGGCGGAGGCATACAGCACGAACCCGGAGGACCGCCGCAAACGCGAGGAGGTTCGCGCGCAGCGCGAGGCGGCCGAGCGGGCCGAGTACGAGGCGATCGTCGCCGCGACGCAGCAGGCGGAGCAGGCGCTGGACGGGGGCGACCCGTCCGGGCAGGAGGCTCCCATCACCGCCGCGACGCACCCGGGAGAGCAGACGCGGGAGGAGAACAATCCATGGCTCGTCCGCTGAGGTCGCGAACGGCCTCGCGCCGTCCGGCCGGCCCCGGCGCCAAGGCGCGCGGCGGCCGGCCCGGCGGAAAGAGCCGTTCCGGCACGAAGAGGCCGGGCGGCGCCGAACGCGACGGGAAGCAGGGGCGTCCGAGTCCGCGTGCCGGCCTTCAGCTGGTCGTCTGGACGCTCGTGCTCACCGTCTTCGGCGGCCTGGCCATGCTCTCCGGGCAGGCCGAGGGATTCATGTCGGGGAAGGAGACGCCGCCTGTCTCGTCCGCGCCTGTCTCGTCCGCGCCGGGGGCCCAGGGCCAGGTAGGCGCCGATGGGCGGCTGCTCGCGGCGCCGATGGACGTCAGGAACAGCGACACCGACTCAAGCGGTTCGGCGTGTGACCGCTACGACGAGAAGCGGGGCTACCTTCCGCTGCACCGGTGGACGTCGTTCGAGCTGTTCGTGGTCGACAACGCCAAGATCTTCAAGACCCAGCTGTTCGTCTCGATGATCTCCAGCCTGATGTTCATGGCGGCCGCGCTGGCCTGGCGCATCATCGGCAGCCTGATGGGGTTCGGCTACTCGTTCGACATGATCTGCAGGGCCGACGAGGAGATCAACTCTGTCGCCTTGAGTTTCACCAAGTACGCGTCCTATCTCCTGATCCCGGCATGGCTGTGGGTCCTGGCGGCGGTGATCAAACGGTGGACCAGCGGCGGGCGGCAGGGGGCCGCGTCCGGCCTGCGCCTGATCATGGTCTTCCTGATGGCGACCGGCGTGATCTTCTACGTCGGCGACCAATCGCAGGCGGCCGAAGATGCCGGGGACCCGATGGCCTACCACACAATGCCCCGGATGGCGAAGGAGGTGCAAGGGTGGTTCGGCGCTGCGACAGATTCGCTCATCGAAATGCAGCAGGTCGGGAGATCTACGGGAGAGGAGTTCACCGACGGCACGACGGGGAGGAACCCCGTATTCTACGATACGAGCCCAACGAGCGAAGGCGAAGGCGACGTAGGGGAAACGGGAAAGATCACCTGCGCGAGGCTCGACGAGACGCTGTACAACGAGTACCAATCGGTCAACCAGGACAGTTCGCTCGGTGATGGCACGGTGGCGCTCGTGCAGGTGAGCAAGATGTGGGAGATCTCCCTCGTCCGCTCTTGGCAGGCCGCGCAGTTCGGCGAGGGAACTCGGAGATATCCCTCCCCTGCCCATGCCTCCTGCCGCTGGCTCGAAATGAACGCGGACGTCTCCACCACCAACAAGTTCGTGGCCTACGACCTGGCCGCCGGGCACAACCTCACGGACAGTGACGATGACGGGGACAGGAATTCCGTCACCACAAAAGAGATGATGCGCGGCTACTTCATCGATCCTGCCGCGGACGAGCAGTCCATCGTCGTGACCTGGGGTGCCTGCAAGGGGAACGACGGCGGGCAGGGCAGCAGCACAACGATCAAACAGTGGAAAGACACTGTTGACGACCGAGACCAGGCATGCGCAGACCTCTACAGCAGCGAAAAGGACGAACCCGACCAGTCAAGCGGCACCGATCTATGGGTCATCTGCCTGCTGTGTGACGACGGACAGGTCGGCGCCTTCTATTTCAACGGCGATGACGAACTCAAGGACAAGCTCGGAGACTGCTACAGGGATCGGACAGATTGCCGTTACGACTGGAACTTCGTGGCCTCCTGGCTGGGGAAGAACCAGGCTGAGAGGCTCACTCAGGGCCTCATGTCGATGATCGTCGCCTTCATCTTCCTGTTCGTCATGGGGCCGATGTCGATAGGTATGACCGTCGCGAGCGTGGGTTTGGCCGCATTAGTGATGATCATGCCGCTCACCCTGCTGCTGATCGCGGCGGGACTGCCACAGGGCAAGCGAATACTCAAACTCACCGGGGCGGCGGCTGCGGGTGACTTCCTCTTCACCATGGGCCTGACGTTCATGGTGATGCTCACCGACACCACCTATTGGGCCATCAGCGCGACCATCGGGGAGGAAACCCCGAACTTCTTCGAACAGGTCGCCCAGGGCGCGGCTCCACTCGTGGCGCTGTACATGTTTCGGAAGATCAGCCGCATCCTCGGCGTCGGGGACATCTCCAGCACGACCGGGGCCACCGGCTTCGCCACGGCCATCGTGCTGAAGTCCAGCGGCGACCGCCAACTGTCGCGCAACCCGGGTGACCTGGTGTCGAACAGGCTCGGCCGGGTCGGCGTGGGCAAGATGCGGCTCGGCGCGCTCGATGAGAGGTCGCTGCAAAGACGCATGGTCAACAACCCCGCGACACGGGCCATGGGGCGCCTGGCGAAACGCGGCATGAAGCGGGCCGGCCACGAGGTCGCGGAGGTCGCCAAGCCTCTCACCGACAAGGCGAGGGACAAGTTCGACGGCGCCCGCATGCGCCTCGCGCAACTCGGCGCCAACCTGAAGAACAAGGCCGCCTCGGGATCGCCCGGTGAGCGCGCGGCGGCATACGGCGGGGCGACCGCCGCTCTTGCGGGGCTGACGATGATGGCGCCGCCGGCGGTACTGGCAACGCTTCCGCTGATGGCCATGACCGGTGGTGCCGCGCTTCTGCGGGGCAGCCAGGCGGGGATGGCCCGCGCCGGTCTCGGCACCGAAACGAACGCCGCGGGCATGCCCATGACCGACAACGCCGAGACTCGGACGGGTCTGCGGCAGGCCGAGGATTGGCACCGCAATATCATCCGGGTCCGCAACCCGGAGAACCGGCGGGAACTGGAAGAGGGCCACGCCGTGACGGGGCTGGATGCGTTGCGCGCCCGGCAGTGGGGTGAAGGACTCGAAGGCGGGATCGACCCGGACTTCAAGGGGTTCGTCAACGACGAGGAGAAGATGCAGGCACTCGTCGCGATGGCCAACAGGACGGGCTTGGACCCCGACCAGATCATGATGGGCGACCACGGTCTGGCCATCCCCGTGCCGATGCCCGCCGGCAGGGGCGGCGGACAGCGATTCGAGCCGGGGACCACCATCGAGCAGGCGTCGAACCCGGTCCACTACCTCGACAGGCAGACCCTGCGACGCAGGATGGTCGACGGCGTCGAGGAGGACGACAACCAGTACACCGCCCGGATCACCGCGCAACTGAGGGAGCGCGGCTACGTCACCGACGATGGACAGTTCGTCGACGTCTTCGCCGCCCACGGATTCGATACGCGCGTTCCCGAAGTGCGCGACCGCGTGGCGCGATTCGTTGAGGGCGGCAAGGACGAAGAACTCTCGAAGATCATCATCAGCCCACGCCGCTCGGAGGACGCGGCCGTGTCGGCGTCCCGGGAGTGGGCCAGGGTCGAGGTGCCCCTTGAATACCGCGGGGCGCGCGATCTGGAGGCGGTGGGCAGTGTGATGGCCTCCGCGCGCCAGGAGATCGGCGACTTCGGGCAGATCCAGGTGCGGATGCCGGACGGCGGCTCGGGAACGGCCGGGGAACTCCAGCGCCAGTTCGAGCAGCAACTCCGCAGGATGGGGAGTGTTCTGGCGGAGACCCAGCAACTTCACGACAACCACGCCGCGGGTTTCGGAGGTGACTTCGAGGCGGAACTCGACCGGTTGACCCGCGCGCAGCAGAAGCAGGCCGCGGCCATCGACCGTGTGGTCGCCGAGTTGCAGGACGCGATCAAGGCATCCTCGAGTGCGCGCGACCTATGCGATGTCAGGGTCCAGATGGCCAATCCCAGCGTCGCCATGGATGCTGACGAACTGGCACGGGTCGTCGACCAGGCCAGTGCGAAGACGAACCAGTCGCAGCGGGAGTTGCGGCAGGAGCTCGACAGGCTGGTCGGCGCCCTTTCGCGAACGCCGAACGGCGCGGCCGACACCGATGCCATGGTGCGTTCCCTCGACGATCTCGGGGATTTGATCAACAAGCGGGTCGCCACCGAGAAACGCGACAATCAGAGGGTCATGGACAGTGTGGACGACCTGCAGCGCTCCCTCGAGAACGGCAGGCGGATGACCCAGGTGGACCCGCGGATGGCGTCGAACCGTCCGATCAACATGAAGGACGAGCTGAAGAAGATGTACGACCGCGACCGCGACCGCGATGACCACCAGGACCGCGAGGTCAGCAGAACGTAGCGGAAGAGATCCGGAAGGGCCCGAACAAGGTACCGGCCGCCACCCCTGGGGGTGGCGGCCGGTCGGTTGTGGGGCGGTCGTGTCGATGAGCCTCAGCTCTCGCCACAACCGAAGCGCCCCTCGTCTTCACACTCCACGGGCTCCGCGTGGTGATCCCGGATCGCCTTGTCGAACTCCGCGGCGTTCTGGATCTGCGTCCACTCCGTGGCCGACACGCCGAACGTGCCGTCGAGGGTGAGGACGCCGTTCTCCAGGGTCCCGGTGTAGGCGGAGCGAGTGTCGCTCAGCCCCGTGAGCTCGACGTGGCCGTCGGTGAAGGTGCCGCCGAACGGCTCCTCGTCGTCCTCGCCGAACGGCTCACCGTCGTCGTTGAAACGGACCCAGACGTGGGTTCCGGTGATCTGGCCCGAAGGCCCGACGGTGAACTCGAGCTTGGCGAGCGACGTTTCGGTCTCGGCCGTGAACATATAGTTCACGGTGGTCTCGGCGCTCCCGCTTCCTCCTGTGGAATTGGGTTGGTCGTCGTCCGCCCCTGTCAGGGCGATCACCCCGAACACGGCCAGTACGGCCGCGGCGAAGGCAGCGACGACGACGATGACGAGATTGCGCCGACTATCCGGCGTCTTGGTCGGCCGGCTATCCGGCATATCGTGGATCACGATGATTCCCTTCGTAAGGCGCGAAGGGCCGGATCCAATCCCGGCCCCCCGCGCGCCTCATATGGCGCGCACAGAGCCGGGTGGCTCTGTTTGTTCTTCTCTGAAATTATTCCCTGCTTGCGTCATGTTCGCAAGCGGATACGCGTCGGTAGGTGAGCTCGAAAAGCGTTCGCGTGAGGTGGGTTTCCCCCGTGCAGATTCGTTCTCCTCGCGACTGTCAATGATCATACGGGGTATGTCAGGTCGCCATTCTCGACCCAAGGTCGAGAATGGCGAGATGGTACCCGGGTGATCGCCCTGGGATCACCTGTTGTTGGCGTTGACCCAGCCGCTCCAGAAGGCGCTGCTGTAGGCACGCTCCACTCTGGATACGTCCGATCCCGTGTTGGTGTGCACCTTGTACCCATTGGCGAGTTGCATGGCCACGTGACCGGAATTCGGTTCCACCAGATCCCCGGGTTTCAGCTGACTGAACGGGATCTTAGTCGTCCAGCTGTGCGTTCGGAGGGTTTCGGTCGTGGGGGCGTTGCCGCTGTACAAGCCCGGGATGGCACTGCGATAGGCCCGGGACACGAAGCTGGAACAGTCGGCCCATTCGGGGTCGTTACGAGTCGGGCCCTTGCTCGGCTCGGTGTTCATAGTGTAGGACCAGCCGAGGTGAGTCAGTGCCCACTTGATGGCCTTCGCGGCCTCCGGAGTGCGAGCCTGTGCCACCGAATCGACGCACAACTTGTTGATACCGATCTCGGCGGCGCCCTCCCGCAGGGTGTTCCTCGGAGCCTCCTTCGGGCAGCCGTCAGGCCCGACCTCCACTTGCACAGGGCCCGAGCCGTCCGACGTGCCGCCCCCACCGTTCTCGAGCGAGCCGATCAGCTTGCCGGCGCTGTTGAACGGCGGAATGACACCGCCGAAGAACCAGGCGTACTCGACCGCCACCTGCGAGAGGGGAAGAGTCACGCCTTCGTTGGAGCCGAGCTGGCTCCATGCCTGGCCGGCGTCCGCGGCGACCGGTGCGCCGATCGGCTTCAGGGGACGCAGTGCCAGCCGGGGGATGACCAGGGTGTCCTCGCCTACGACCGGCGGCGTCTCCGTGTTGGCATCCTCCCTGCCCTGGTAGTACTTGCTCAGACCCGAGAGGTTGGCGGAGTGCGGGCTGTCGCCCGCGAGGCCCGAGGCGATCTGGGCGACGGTGTTGTTGAACCCCGGTGCCCAGGACCCGATCCGGCAGGCCGGATCGTTGCTCGGGTTGGTAAGGCCGTGGGCTTCCTCCACGGCGTCCAGCTTCGGCCGCCACTCGGAGTACACCGTCTCCATGGACGGAGGTTCCGTCAGTTCCGCGAACTCCGTCGCGTGCGGAGCGGCGTCGGTCAGGAACTGCGTCATGACCTGGGTGCACTCGTCGGTCGCCTCGTATCCGTTCCGGCCGGGCCCGATCAGCGCGAACAGGTCGAGGTCGGTGCCCATGGCGATCCCGAGCTTCTCCCAGCCTCCGATCATCGGCTGGAAGACCCCGAGCTCATCCGGCCGGTCCTTCGGCGGAGTCTTCTCGACGGCCAGCACCATCTTGGCGGCGCCGGCGATGTTGCTCTCCACGTCGCACCGATCCGTGACCTCGGCCTCCTCCGCCTCATCCTTCGTCATCGGGAAGATTCCCTGCGGCTCTTCCTCGTCAGCGTTGTCGCAGTCTTCGGTCTTCCACTTGCTCGCCCCGTAGCTGACCGACAACGCCTCGTTGACGAGGGTCTGGATCGCGGCGGCCCGGTCCTCCTGGATCGTGTACTTGAACTCCTCGCCCTCGTACTCGCCGTCGGTGACCAGGTAGAGGTCCTGGATGCGGGTGGCCTCGCAGCGCCACACCGAGATGATCTTGAAACTGATCGACCACGGCTCCTCGGGGTCGTCCGGCGGAGGTACGGCGCATGCTTCCCCAGGTGCACCGCTGCGGTCCATGAAGATCCCGGAGGTCTCGATGACCATGCTCCAGTACTTCCGGGCGTTCTCCTGGTCCTGCTCATCCCCGTGCGACTTCCATTCGGGGCTCTCGGGGTCGGCGTGGACACGCCTCGCCGTCTTCACGAGTTCCCGGGCGACGAAGAACGAGGAACTGCAGGGGTCCTGGGGATCGAGACCGCCGCCCCGCATCTGGGCGGCGGCCGCCGGGGTGAGCAGGTAGGGACCGCTTCCCTGGTCGTCCTCGCCGCCGATCTCCGGGTCGGGATTGGGCACCGCGCAGCCGGCGGCGGAAAGGCCGGTGCCCCCGTCGGCCGTGGATGATCCGGTGTTCGCGTTGGAGGCGGTGGGCGGTGCCTCGGCGTCGCCGCCCGGTGCCGCCCCTGGGACGTCGGCGGGCGCCGCCCCCGGGACGTCGGCGGGCAGGATCGTGGCGCCACCGTCCCCGGTACGGAACGACGCGGGCTGCATGTTGCCGCTCGGTGGACGCGCCGCGGCGGCGCTCCGCATCTTCCCGATGACGCCGTCGACGTACTCCCAGACGGTCGGATTGAAGTCACACGCGGCAGGGCAGTCGTTCCACCTCTCCGGCTGGTTTCCCCAGCTTCCCGTGAAGTGCTGGGCCGCGACCTGCTGCCACTTCCCGAACTGGTTCCACTTCGCGATGATGTCCCGTTTGGCTCGCTTGTCCTGGATGGGCGGAGGGGCGTCGCACGCGGTCGCGTATCCCTCGTAGTTGTTCCACGTGCTGCCGATGTACTGGTAGGCGCCGCAGGCGGTGCTCGCGGACGTCCCCGCATTCGCCTGGTAGTCGCCGTTCGACTCGTGCATCCGCAGCGCCCACAGGAACCAGCCGAGTTGCTGGCTGAAGTTGCCCTCCGGAGGCCTTTCGTGCCCCTCGGAGCCGGGCACGACGGCGGTCGAGCCCGGGCCGCTGACGCCCTCGACCGGCCCTGGCCCGGCGCCGCGGGTGTTGCTGACGTCCACGTTGACGCCGCCTCCGCCG
>NZ_SMKH01000264.1 GCF_004348515.1 Actinomadura sp. KC345
GCCGTCAGGTGATCTACCGCCTTCCGCACCGAGTCGAGGGTGGCGCGGTCGCGGAGCAGCTGGTCATGGCTTCGGTCGATGGCCGTCAGGGCGTCGTCGAGCCGGTCGTCGTGGACGGCGAGCATGATCTGGCCGCCGGCCGCGTAGCCGTGGGCCGCGACGAGGGACAGGTAGGCGCGCAGCGCCGCCGCGTGCGTCTCGGTGTAGATCCGGTAGCCGCTGCGCGTGCGCTCGGCGGCCGGGACGAACCCGTCGCGCTCGTAGTTGCGGACCGCCTGGGTCGAGATGCCGTGCTCGCGGGCCAGATCAGCGGGTCGCAAGGCTGATCACCGGTTCGGGTCGCGCCACGATCATGGCCATGCGGCAACTCTAGAAGGAAGACCAGCGGAGGGTGGACGCGCCCGCACCGGCCGCGAGCACCCGTGCGAACGCCCGGCTCGGCCGCCGCGACCGAGGACCGCGGACCGGTTCCGTCGGCACCATGGATCCGCCGGCGGCGGCCCGTAGGGTGGGCGGCATGTTGAGGCTTGGGATTCCGGTGATCGGTGTAGACGACATTCCTCGCGCGGTGGCGTTCTGGACGGCCGCGCTGGATCTGGTCGACACCGCCGAGTGGGCGAGTCCGACCTGGAGGACGCTGGACCACGCGGGCGGGTCGGGCCATGCGCTGGGCCTGATGCTCAGCGAGTCGCCCGCCGAGCCGCACCCCCGGATCCATCTCGACCTGTTCGTGGACACGGCGGCCGAGCAGGAGGCCGAGGTCGAGCGCCTGGTCGGTCTCGGGGCGACCAGGGTCGACTGGGATATGTATCCGCCGGAGCCGGACTTCGTCGTCCTCGCCGACCCGGACGGCAACGCCTTCTGCGTGGTGGACCTGAGCAGCGCCCCGTCCGGCTCGGCGTAGGGCGCCCGTGGCCGCCGTGGGCCAACGGACCTCGCCGGACGGCGGGAGGGTGCATGCTGGGCATTCCGTTCGGACGACCACCGGTAGGAGCGCCGCTCAATGCCCATCAGCTTGGACAAGGTCCAGTCGGCCGCGCCCGGTCTCGTCGACCTCTACAAGGCCGCCAAGGTCAATCTCGACAAGCACGGGATCCACGGTGAGCGCGCGGCCGTCTACCTGGTCCTCGACCGGTCCGGTTCGATGCGGCGCTATTACAAGGACGGCACCGTCCAGCATCTGGCCGAGCAGGCGCTCGCGCTGGCGGCGCATCTGGACGACGACGGCGTGGTCCCGGTGGTGTTCTTCGACAAGGGCGCGCACCCCGTGGTGGAGGTCGACCTGACCCGGTACGAGGGCCGGATCAACGAGGAGCACGACCGGCTCGGCCATATGGGGACGACCAATTACGCCGCCGCCATGGAAGCGGTCATCGACCATTACCGGGCCACCGCGCCGGCCGCTCCGGCCTTCGTCATCTTCCAGACGGACGGCTCACCGGATTCCCGGACCAAGGCCGAGAAGGTGCTGTGCGAGTCGTCCACGCTCCCCATCTTCTGGCAGTTCATCGGCTTCGGGGACGACGAGTTCACGTTCCTGCGCAAGCTCGACGACCTGCCCGTCCCGCGCAAGCGCGCAGTCGACAACGCCGCCTTCTTCCCCGCCGGGCCCGATCCGCGCGCCCTCGCCGACAGTGTGCTCTACGACTCCTTGATGGACGAATTCCCGTCCTGGCTCAATGACGTCCGCGCCGCGGGCATCCTGCCCTGACCGACCGGATCCGGACCGCGGGTTTTCGCGACCACCGCATCCGCGGCCGGGACCGCGCGCCCATTCGCATGCGAAAGGCCCGTCCACTCATTCTCAAGGAAGCTGCGAGGGGCGTGGGGCACGTTGGCAGCGGCGTCGACGGGTCTCGTCGCCGCCGTCTGTTGCTTTCGTAAATGGGGTTGGGTATGTCGACCGATCACGTCGATGCCGGCACGAGGGGCGAAGTCACCTTCATCAACAGATTCACCGTCCACGCCGCCCACGAAGAATTCGAGCGGATCTTCGCGGAGGTCTCGCAATTCATGAGGGACAAGGACGGGTTCCTCGGTAACACGCTGTTCCGGAATGTCGACGAACCGCACATCTTCATCAACGTCGCACGGTGGCGTGGCGCCGCGGACTTCCGGAGGGCGGTCGCCGATCCGGCCTTCGCGGCGCACGCCGGGGCGCTGCGCGCCGTGAGCACCAGCGAGCCGGGCCTGTACGCGCCGTGCCTGAGCTTCTCGGCGGTGCCGGCGGGCGGGGAACGCTGATGGACCGTCGCGTGGTCATCACGGGGATCGGAATCGTCGCCCCGAACGCCGTCGGCACCAAGCGGTTCTGGGAACTGCTGGCGGCCGGCCGCACGGCTACCCGGCGCATCACGTTCTTCGACCCCTCCCCGTACCGCTCGCAGGTCGCCGCCGAGTGCGACTTCGACCCGCTGCGGGAGGGCCTGTCCCCGCAACAGGTCCGGCGCATGGACCGCGTCACCCAGCTGGCCATGGTGAGCGCCCGGGAGAGCCTTGAGGACGGCGGGCTCAGCCGCGAGGACCTCGACCCGGCGCGTTGCGGGGTCGTCATCGGCAGCGCGGTGGGATGCACGATGAGTCTTGAGGAGGAGTACGTCGTCGTCAGCGACGGCGGGCGCAAGTGGCTCGTGGACGAGTCGTACGCCGTACCGCACCTGTTCAACCACTACGTCCCCAGCTCGATCGCCGCCGAGGTGGCCTGGGAGGTCGGAGCCGAAGGGCCCGTCCGCACGGTGTCCACCGGCTGCACCTCCGGGCTGGACTCGGTGGGCCACGCGGTCGAGCTGATCAGGGAGGGGTCGGCGGACGTGATGGTGGCCGGGGCGAGCGACGCGCCGATCTCGCCGATCACGACGGCCTGCTTCGACGCCATCAAGGCCACGACGCCCCGCAACGACGATCCCGCGCGGGCGTCCAGGCCCTTCGACCGCACCCGGAACGGCTTCGTGCTGGGCGAGGGCGCCGCGGTCTTCCTCCTTGAGGAACTGGGCCGGGCCCGGCGCCGCGGCGCTCACCTGTATGCGGAGATAGGCGGATTCGCCACGCGCAGCAACGCCTACCACATGACCGGGCTGCGTGCCGACGGACGGGAGATGGCCGAGGCCATCGGCGCCGCGCTGGCCCAGGCCCGCGTGTCCCCTTCGCAACTGGGCTATGTCAACGCGCACGGGTCGGGCACCAAGCAGAACGACCGGCACGAGACGGCCGCGTTCAAGCGCAGCCTGGGCGAGCACGCCTACCGGATCCCGGTCAGCGGAATCAAGTCGATGATCGGCCATTCGCTCGGCGCCATCGGATCGCTGGAGATCGCGGCGTGCGCACTCGCGATGGAGCACGGCGTCGTCCCGCCCACCGCGAACCTGCACGAGCCCGACCCGGAGTGCGATCTCGACTACGTTCCCCTGCACGCCCGTGAGTGGCCCGTGGACGCGGCGCTCACGGTGGGGAGCGGATTCGGCGGCTTCCAGAGCGCCATGGTTCTGGCGAACCCCGAGGGAATCGCGGCATGACCTCCAGCACCGCCACCGTGGTGACCGGGATGGGCGTCGTGGCGCCGACCGGGATGGGCGCCGACCGGCACTGGGACGCGACCGTGCACGGGGAGGCCGGGATCGGGCCGATCACCCGTTTCGACGCCGCGCCGTACACCAGCCGGCTGGCCGGCGAGATCGCCGGGTTCGAGCCCCGGGACCATCTGCCCGGCCGGCTGCTGCCGCAGACCGACCACATGACCCGGCTGGCGCTCGTCGCGGCCGACTGGGCGCTGGCGGACGCCGGTGTCGCTCCCGCCGAGCAGCCCGGCCCCGGGGCCGGCGTGGTCACCGCCAGCTCCGCCGGAGGGTTCGAGTTCGGCCACCGCGAGCTGGAGAAGCTGTGGAGCAAAGGCCCCGAGCACGTCAGCGCGTACCAGTCCTTCGCGTGGTTCTACGCGGTCAACACCGGCCAGATCTCGATCCGGCACGACCTGCGCGGGCCCAGCGGCGTGCTGGTGACCGAGCAGGCCGGCGGGCTCGACGCGCTGGCGCAGGCGCGCAGGCACGTGCGCGACGGCGTCCCGTTCATGGTCGGCGGAGGAGTGGACGGGTCGCCGTGCCCGTGGGGGTGGATCGCCCAGCAGTCGACCGGGCGGCTCAGCACCTCCCGCGACCCCGGCCTGGCCTACCGGCCCTTCGACACCGACGCGGCCGGGCACGTCCCCGGCGAGGGCGGTGCGCTGTTCGTGCTGGAGGACGTCGCGTCGGCTCGGGCCCGCGGTGCGCGAACGGTGTACGGGGAGATCGCCGGATACGCCGCCACCTTCGACCCGCCGCCGGGCGGCGGGCGTCCGCCGGCACTGCGGCGCGCCGCCGAGATGGCGCTCCGCGACGCGGACGTGGAGCCCGGCGAGGTGGACGTGGTGTTCGCCGACGCGGCGGGATCTCCCGATCTCGACGTGATCGAGGCGGACGCGCTGCGGGCGGTCTTCGGCCCCCACGGGGTCCCGGTGACGGCGCCCAAGACGATGACCGGGCGCCTGGGCGCGGGCGGTGCGGCGCTCGACCTGGCGACGGCGTTGCTGGCGATCCGGCACGGCGTGATCCCGCCCACGGTCAACGTCTCCCGTCCCGCACCGCGCTACGAGCTCGACCTCGTGCTGGACGCGCGCACGGCGCCCCTGGCCGTGGCGCTCGTGCTGGCCCGGGGTCACGGCGGGTTCAACGCCGCGATGGTCGTCCGCGGGCCTCGATGAGGCGGGGCCCGGTCAGAGAGGCCCGGAACAGAGAGGCCCGGAACAGAGAGGCAGGTGCCCGTGATGACGGAGCTGACCACCACCCGGATCATGGAGATCATGAGCGAGTGCGCCGGTGAGAGCGAGCTGCCCGTGCCGGTGGAGTCCGATCTCGGTGACGTGACGTTCGAGCACCTCGGTTACGACTCGCTCGCGCTGCTGGAGACCGCCGGCCGCATCGAACGCGACTACGGGGTCCGGCTCGACGACGACCAGGTCACCGAAGCCCGGACGCCACGGGAGCTGCTCGCGCTCGTGAAGGGCGCCGGGGCCGAGGTCGCCTGAGGACCCGGCGCGCAGCGGACGCTCAGGACTGGTTCGCCAGCACCTCGCGAAGAGCGCTGATGACCTTGTCCTGGGTGTCCGGGGGCAGCGCCGGGAACATCGGCAGTGAGAAGATCTCGCCCGCGAGCCGTTCCGTGACCGGCAGGGATCCCGGCCCGTAGCCGAGGTGGGCGAAGCCGGTCATCGTGTGCACCGGCCACGGGTAGCTGATGTTCAGCTCGATGTCGTAGGTCTTCAGCGCCTCGAGGACGGCGTCCCGCCGGGGGTGGCGCACCACGTACACGTAGTACACGTGGTCGTTGCCGGGCGCCGTTTCCGGCAGGATCAGGCCGGTGTCCGCCAAGGCCTCGGCGTAGCGGTCGGCCACGGCGCGCCGCCCGGCGATGTAGTCGCCCATCCTGCGCAGCTTGCGGCGCAGGATCTCCGCGTGCACCTCGTCCAGCCGGCTGTTGTGGGCCGGCGTGGAGACCACGTAGTACCGGTCCTCCATGCCGTAGTAGCGAAGCCGGCGCAGGTTGCGGTCCACCTGGTCGTCGTCGGTGATCGTGGCGCCGCCGTCCCCGTAGGCGCCCAGCACCTTGGTCGGGTAGAACGAGAACGCGGCGGCGTCGCCCATGGTCCCCGCGAGCCGCCCGTGGTGCCGGGCGCCGTGCGCCTGAGCGCAGTCCTCCAGGATCGCCAGCCCGTGCTCGGCGGCCAGCGCTTCCAGCGGCGCCATGTCGACGCACTGCCCGTACAGGTGGACGGGCAGGAGGCAGCGTGTGCGCGGCGTGACGGCGGCCGCCACCTGGCCCGTGTCCATGAGGAAGTTCTCGGGATGCACGTCCACGAACACCGGGGTCGCGCCGACCGCGTCGATGGCCACCACCGTGGGCGCCGCGGTGTTGGAGACCGTGATCACCTCGTCGCCGGGGCCGACCCCGAGGGCCTGGAGGCCCAGCTTGATCGCGTTGGTCCCGTTGTCGACCCCGGTGCAGTGCGCCACACCGTGGTAGCCGGCGAACCCGGCCTCGAACTCCTGGACGCTGCGGCCGAGCACGAGCCGCCCCGAGCCGAACACCGTCTCGACGGCATCGAGGATGTCGTCGCGTTCCGCGGCGTACTCGTCGAGATAATCCCAGACCCGGATCGTCACGAGCTCGCACCACCTTTCCGTGCTTCCGCGTTATCCGTACTGCCTTTGGAATCCAGGAAAATGCGCTCAACTCGTAGCGCTCTCGAAAACACCTCAATAACGCGTCAGCCAGCTTGTCCGGTCCGGCGGAAAGTCCATACCCTGGGGCCATGAAGGGGATAATTCTGGCGGGCGGCACCGGTAGCCGGCTGCATCCCATAACGCTGGCGGTCTCCAAGCAGCTGCTGCCGGTCGGTGACAAGCCGATGATCTACTATCCGCTCTCGGTGCTCATGCTCGCCGATGTCCGCGACATCCTGATCATCACGACACCGGCCGACAGCGAGCAGTTCCAGCAGCTCCTCGGGGACGGGTCGCACCTCGGGCTGACGCTGGACTACGCGACCCAGTCCCGGCCGCGCGGCATCGGCGAGGCCCTGCTCATCGGCGCCGACTTCATCGGTTCCGACGAAGTCGCCCTCGCACTGGGCGACAACATCTTCCACGGAAATTCTTTCTCCGAGCTCCTCCAGCGGGAAATCCGGAACGTGGAAGGCTGCACACTGTTCGGCTATCCCGTCCACGATCCGCAGCGTTACGGGGTCGGCGAGACCGACGGCGACGGGCGGCTTCTCTCCATCGAGGAGAAGCCGGCCAGGCCGCGGTCGAACCGCGCGATCACGGGGCTGTACTTCTACGACAACGAGGCGGTGGACATCGCCAAGAACCTGCGCCCCTCCGCCCGCGGCGAGATCGAGATCACCGACGTGAACCTCGCGTACCTCGAACGGGGGCGGGCCCGGCTCGTCGACCTCGGCCGCGGATTCGCCTGGCTGGACACCGGGACCCCGGAGGCGCTGCTGCAGGCCGGACAGTACGTCCGGACCCTGGAGGAGCGGCAGGGCGTCCGGATCGCCTGCGTCGAGGAGGTCGCCCTGCGCATGGGGTTCATCACCCCCGAGCAGTGCCGGCGGCTCGGAGCCGGAATCGCGGCCTCCGGCTACGGCAGGTACGTCATGGACATGGCCGAGGAACTCGGCGGCGCGCGATGAAAAGGCCCCGGGCCGTCCAACCGGACTCCACGTACTCGGCCGGGCAGCCCGCGTCGGCGAACGCCGACAGGTACTCGTCGAGCGTGAACAGGGTGAGCAGGTCGACCTCGGTGAACTCCGTGATGCCCTTGGCGTCGCCCACCAGGAACCGCACCTCCATGCGGGTCGTCCGCCCCCGCCTGGTCGAGTGGGACATGCGCGCGACGGTGCGCTCCCCGTCGCCCCCGAGGTCCCCCGCGACGTAGCCGTCGATGAACCGGTCCGGGAACCACCACGGTTCGACGACCATGACGCCGCCCGGCACCAGGTGCCGGGCCATGCAGCGGACGGCGGCCCGCATGTCGGCCAGCGTCGGCAGGTATCCGATGGCGGTGAACAGGCACGTCACCGCGTCGAACGTGCGCCCCAGCGAGAAGTCACGCATGTCCAGCGCGTGCAGCGGCACGCCGGGCAGCCTCCGGGCCGCCGCGTCGAGCATCGGCTCCGACAGCTCCAGTCCCTCGGTCCGGCCGAAGTGCGTCCGGAAGGTCTCCAGGTGGGCGCCGGTGCCGCAGGCCACGTCCAGAAGCGAGTCCGCCCCGGGGAGCCTGTCCTTGATGAGGCGCGCGGTGTCCGCCGCCTCGGCCTCCCAGTCCTTGCCGCGGCTGCGGTAGATCAGCTCGTACACCTCGGTGAGCCGAGCGCCGAACATCGTTTCTCCTTCCGGCCCGCTCGCCCGGGTCCCTCGGCCGCCGAGGCCACCGGCTCCTGGGGCGTGCGGGCTACTCGTCGACGAGGGCGACCGCGCGCGTCCAGCCCGCGCCGCCGCCGGTGATCCTCACCGGGAAGCAGGCCACCCGGAAGCCGTGCGGGGCGGGCAGCGCGCCGAGGTTGGCCAGGCGCTCCAGCTGGCAGTACTCGCGCTCCCGTCCCAGGAAGTGCGCGGGCCACAGGACCGAGCGGTCGCCGGTCGCCCGGTAGCGTTCGATGATGTCCGCGAAGGGCGCGTCCAGGCTGAAGGCGTCGGTACCGATCACCCGCACCCCGAGATCGAGCAGCATGCGCGTCGCGGGGCCGTCCAGCCCGGCGAAGTCGGTGAAGTACCGCTTCGTACCGAGGTGGCGCTCGGCCCCGGTGTGCAGCAGGACGATGTCCAGCGGCCGCGGGGTGTAGCCGATCCGGGCCAGCTCCTTCTCCAGCGCCGCCGGCCCGACGGCGCCGGTGCCGGCGTCGGTCAGGTCCAGGACCACGGCCGGGTTGAAGAACCACTCCAGCGGCATCTGGTCGATGTCGCGCGGCACGCCGTCGCCGTAGGACGTCGCCGACCCGTAGTGGGAGGGCGCGTCGACGTGGGTGCCGGTGTGCGTGGTGAGGGTGATCCGGTCGAGCGACAGGAACTCGCCGCCGGGCAGCTCGTCGGGGTCGAAGGCGATCCCGAAGTGCTCGCGCATCTCCTCGCTCATGTGCACGGCGCCCTGGCGGGGCGTCAGGATCTCGTGCCGCACCGGATCGGGTTCATGGAACGAGGCGTCAATGGGCGATGACAAGTCGATGAGCCGCACCCCGCACCCCCGGGCCGTCGATGGCATGACGGCGTCGATCGTCGCCGCCGGCGGCGGAGAACCGGTGGACCCTGGCTCGAAGGGACGCGGCACCGGGGTCCAGCGGCCTTCCATGCCCCTGACGGAGCATGCTCCGTACCACCGGAAGGGAGCCCGACGTGTCCGTCCATACTCAAGGCCCGCCGTTCGTGGAGCTCTACGCCGAGATCCAGGACTTCTACGCCCGGCACATGCATCTCCTGGACGCCGGAGCCGCCGAGGAGTGGGCGCGGACGTTCACCGAGGACGGGGTCTTCGCCGCGCCCTCCCTCGCCGAGCCGGTCCGGGGGCGCGCCGCCATCGCCGCGGGGGTCCGCGCTTCGGCCGCCGAGCTGGCCGAGGCCGGCGAGACCCACCGCCACGTGCTCTGCATGACCGCCCTGGAGCCGGAGCCGGACGGCACGCTCCGCGCGCGGAGCTATGCCCAGATCATCGCCACGCGACATGGCGGGTCGCCCCGCCTCCTCATGATGTGCGTGTGCGAGGACGTCCTCGTTCGCGAGGCGGGAGGGCTGCTGGTGCGCGAGCGCCGCGTGACCCGCGACGACAGGCCGTGACGTCCCGCCCCAGGCGGCATCGACCCCGGTTCGAGGGACCGTTCGTACGGTTCCCCCATGACTGAGAACGATGTCACGCGCGCAGTGATCGTCACCGGCGGCGGCACCGGGATCGGCCGCGCCACGGCACGGGCGTTCGCCGCCCGCGGGGACGGGGTGCTGGTCGTCGGGCGCACCGAGTCCACGCTGGTCGAGACCGCCAAGGACCACGACACGATCCGGGTGCTGGCGGCCGACATCACCGATCCCGCGGTCCCGGAGCACGTCGTGCGGACGGCGATCCGCGAGTTCGGCCGGGTCGACGTGCTGGTCAACAATGCCGCCGCGCTCGGCTACCGGCCCCTGGCCGACCTCGACCGCGGCACGGCCGACCGGCAGCTCGGCACGAACCTCGTCGCCCCGGTCTTCCTCACCCAGAGCGCGCTCGGCGCCCTGGAGGAGAGCCGCGGAACGGTGGTCAACATCAGCTCGGCGGGTGCGCTCGGCCTGCGCACCTGGCCGAACAACAGCCTGTACGGAGCGGCCAAGGCCGCGCTCGACTTCCTGACCCGTACCTGGGCCGTCGAACTCGCGCCGCGCGGCATCCGGGTCGTCGGCCTCGCCCCGGGCGTCGTCGACACCAGGTCCGGCCCGCGGATGGGCCTGACCGATGAACAGTACGAGGGGTTCCTCGCGCAGATCAGTGAGCAGGCCCCGGCCGGGCGGGTCGGCACGCCCGAGGAGATCGCCTGGTGGGTCACCCAGCTCGTCAGCCCGGAGGCCCGCTACGTGACCGGCGCCGTCCTGCCCGTCGACGGCGGCCTCTCCCTCACCTGAGCGACGCCCGGAGTGATGACCCGCGCCGGCGGCGTCCGTGCGGACGCCACCGGCGCACCTGGCGGAACGCTCACAGTCCGCCGGGCCAGTCGGAGTCGTCGCGCAGCAGTGCACGTGCCAGGTTCCTGTAGAAGAGCACGACTCCCTCTTCCTTGGGGCTGAGGTGGCCGCGGGTGGCGAAGCGCGACCCGACCGACCGCTGGACCTGCTCCAGCCCCTTCCGATCCTCGGCGTTGATCATCCCCGCGTACGCCTCGGTCTCCTTGCGGAGCTCGTCCAGGTCCGCGCCGTCCAGCATGGCGGGCGGCATCAGGACCCCGCCGCGCACCTGGGTCCGGTCGATCGCCAGCGGGATGAAGCTGATCCAGATGACCATGTCCCCCGACGCGGCGACGCTCGCGGACGGGAAGGCGTAGAAGTTGTACAGGTGGGCCCTCTCCTCGTCGGTGAGCGGGAGGATCCCCGGTTCCATCGGTTCGGCGAACCGGACGCGCATGACGTCGGCCCACGGCGAGTCGGCGCGGACGGTCGTCTCCGCCCCGGCGGGAGTCGACGGCTGGAGCGTGTTCGGGTGGAAGCCCATCACGTGGTAGTTCTCGTGGGCGTTCTCCACCGCGAGCTTCCAGTTCACCCCCCACTCCTCCACCCAGGAACCGACCTGCACCATCTCCCCCAACCGATAATTGGCCAGCTCCGCACCCACCCGCTCCAGATGC
>NZ_SMKH01000265.1 GCF_004348515.1 Actinomadura sp. KC345
GTAGTCGAGGGGTGCCGTAGTCGAGGGGTGCCGTAGTCGAGGGGTGCCGCGGTCCAGGGATGCGGAAGAATCGGGGCATGCGGTTCGGCGTCTTGGGGCCCGTCGAGGTCTGTGCAGACGGGGTCGCCGTCCCGGTGGGCGGGCCCAGGGTGCGGGCGCTGCTGGCGATGCTGCTGCTGGACGCCGGCCGGATCGTCCCGAACGAGCGGCTGATCGACGGGCTGTACGGGGACGAGCCGCCCGACGGGACGGCGAACGCGCTCCAGTCGCAGGTGTCGCGGCTGCGGCGCGGTCTCGGGGACAAGGACCTGGTCGAAGGGCATCCGGCCGGGTACCGGATCGCCGTCGATCCCGGCGACGTCGACGTGCACCGGTTCGGGCGGCTGGCGGCCGGCGGGCGAGAGGCGCTGGCGGCCGGGGAGTTCGCGCGGGCGGCGGGCCTGTTCAGGGAGGCGCTCGGGCTCTGGCGCGGGCCCGCGCTGGCGGATCTGGGGGCGCCGTTCGCCGGGCCGCAGGTGGCCCGGCTGGACGAGGAGCGGGCTTCGGTCGTCGAGGAGTACGGCGACGCCGCGGTCAAGGGCGGCGACGCCGGCGCGGCCGTTCCGGCGCTGCGGGAGCTGGTGGACGCGCAGCCGCTGCGGGAGCGAGCGCGCGCGACGCTGATGCGGGCGCTGCACGCGGAAGGGCGGCAGGCGGAGGCGCTCGCGGTGTTCGAGGAGGGCCGCCGGGTCCTGGCCGACGAGCTGGGCGCCGACCCTTCGCAGGAACTCGCGGACGTGCATGTCGCGATCCTGCGGGGTGAGGGCGGCGAGACCGCCCTGCCGAGGCTGCCGGAGCAGCTCACCAGCTTCGTGGGGCGCGAGAGCGAGCTGCGGCGGGTCGGGACGATGCTCGCGGGCGGGCGGCTCGTCACGCTGCTCGGGCCCGGGGGCGCGGGCAAGACGCGGCTGGCGGTCGAGGCGGCGCGGCGGGAGGACGGCGAGGTCTGCTTCATCGATCTGGCGCCGGTCGATCCGGGCGACGTCCCCAAGGCGCTGCTCGGGGCGCTCGGCCTGCGGGCGGCCGGAATGCGGCCGGTGCCCGGCCTGCCGGCGGACACCGAGGAGCGGCTGATCACCGCGCTGGAGGGGCGGCGGCTGCTGCTCGTCCTCGACAACTGCGAGCACGTCGTGGCGGCCGTCGCCGCGCTCACGCACCGGCTGCTGCGCGCCTGTCCCGGGCTGCGGGTGCTGGCGACCAGCCGGGAGGCGCTCGGGATCACCGGTGAGGCGCTGTGGCCGGTGCCGCCGCTGGAGCTGCCGCCGGACGGCGCGACGGAGGCGGAGCTCGCCGCGTATCCGGCGGTGCGGCTGTTCCTCGACCGGGCCGAGGCGGTCCGGCCGGACTTCGTGATGGACGGCGACGCCGTCCCGCGGATCTGCCGGGCCCTCGACGGGCTGCCGCTGGCGATCGAGCTGGCGGCGGCGCGGCTGCGGTCGCTCCCGGTCGCGCAGGTCGCGTCGCGGCTGGACGACCGGTTCCGGCTGCTGTCGCGCGGCGACCGCACGGCCGCGCCCCGGCACCAGACGCTGCGGGCGGTCGTCGAGTGGAGCTGGGACCTCCTGGACGAGGCGGAGCGGACGCTCGCGCGGCGGCTCACCGTCTTCTCCGGCGGGTTCACGCTGGAGGCGGCGATGGGCGTCTGCGACCTCGGCGACACCGACGAGCTGGTCGCCGGGCTGGCCGACAAGTCCCTGCTGCAGGCCGACGGCGCCCGGTACCGGATGCTCGACACCGTCCGCGCGTTCTGCGCGGAGCGGCTCGCCGAGGCCGGTGAGACGGAGCGGTTGGAGGAGGCGCACGCGGGGTACTTCCTCGGCCTGGCCCGCGAAGCCGACCCCGAGCTGCGCGGCGCCGCACAGCTCGCCTGGCTCGGGGTGCTCGCCGCCGAGCACGGGAACCTGCACGCGGCGCTGCGCCGGTCCGTCCGCCGGGACCCGGCGACGGCGCTGCGGCTGACCGCGTCGCTGACGTGGTACTGGCTGCTGAGGGGACGCATCGAGGGCGCGTCGCTGGCGTCCGAGCTGCTGGACGTCGTCGGCGAGCCGCCGGACGGGCTGCACGAGGAGTACGCCCTGTGCGCCACCAACGCGGTGTCGGGCGGCGTCACCGGCGAGCGGGCGGCCGGGTGGCTCGACCGGGCGACCGTGCTGCTGCACCGCGTCGACGGCCCGCTGAGGTACCCGGCGACCCTCGTCATGCTGGCGATGATCTCCGGGCCCGCCGCGAACTACGGCTTCTTCGCCGACCTGGACACCGCCGGCCGGGACGCCGCCGTCCAGACCGGCGACGACCCCTGGACGAAGGCGCTGCTCAGCATGGGCGCCGGGTTCCTCGCCCGGGTCCACGACGACCTGGCGGACGCGGAGGAGGCGTGCGCCGAGGCCGTCCGGGGGTTCCGGGCCTGCGGTGACCGCTGGGGCACGGCCGGCTCGCTGGACGCGCTCGCCCAGGTGGCCGACCTGCGCGGCGACCGGGACCGGGCACTCGCGCTGCAGGAGGAGGCGCTGGAGCTGGTGGAGCAGCTCGGCGCGCTGGAGGACACCGCCGACCTGCTCTACCAGCGGGCCCTCATGCATCTGCACGGCGGTGACCTGGACGCGGCGCACGCCGGGTACGAGCGCGGCCTGGAGTCCGCCCGGCGCGCGGGCGCCCCCGAGAAGATCGCCGGCGCGTACCAGGGGCTCGGCGAGGTGGCCCGGCTGCGCGGCGACGCCGCCGGGGCGCGGCGGTTGTACGAGACGGCGCTGGCCCGGTGCACCTCCGAGCGCTTCACCGCCGCCGAGGTGCGGGGCTCCGCGCTCGTCGGGCTGGCCCGGCTGGCCGCCGCCGAGGGCGACCACGGACGCGCGCGGGACCTGTGCCACGAGGCGCTGGACGTGTCGTCCGACCGCCCGATCTTCGGCTACCAGGCGATCGCGGCCATCGGGCTGGCCGATGTGGCGGTCGCGGAGGACGACGGCGAGCGGGCGGCGCGGCTGCTGGGCCTCGCCGCGGCGCTGCGGCACGGCCGCGTCCCCGGCGACCCGGACGCCGGGCGGATCGTGGCCGCCGCCCGCGCGCTGCTCGGAGACGCGGCGTACGAGGCGGCGTTCGCCGAGGCCGCCGCGCTCCCCCGCCCGCGGGCCTTCGCGCTGCTGACGCACCGCTGACCGGCGCCGGCGGCGCCGTCAGCCGGCGGTGCGCGGACGGTCAGCGCGCCCCGCGACGGTTGCGTGCATGGATTCCTCCACACGCAAATGGGCCACGCTTGTGACCTGCCTGCTGGTCGCCGCCGTGCCCAGCATCGACCTGACCGCCCTCAACCAGGCCGTGCCGCATCTGAGCGCGGACCTGCGCCCGTCGTCCACCCAGGTCCTGTGGATCGCGGACGCCTACGGGTTCGCCCTCGCCGCGCTGCTGGTCACGATGGGCGGCGTCGGCGACCGCATCGGCCACAAGAAGCTGCTGCTGGCCGGGATGGCGCTGTTCGCCGCCGCGTCCGCCCTGACCGCCTACGCGCCCAGTGCCGAGCTGCTGATCGCGGCCCGTGCCCTGCTCGGCGTCGCCGGGGCGACGCTGATGCCGGCCTGCCTGTCGCTGATCCGCCGCGCCTTCACCGACCCCAAGGAGAGGACGGCGGCGGTCGGCGCGTTCATGGGCGTCGCCGGGCTCGCGGTCGGGCTCGGGCCGGTCGTCGGCGGCGCGCTGCTCGAACACTTCTGGTGGGGCTCGGTCTTCCTGGTCAACGTGCCCGTCATGGCAGCGGCGTTCGTCGCTGGCGCCGTGCTGCTGACCGAGTCGCGCGACCCGGTGCCGGGACGGCTGGACCTGCTCAGCGTGCCGCTGTCGGTGGCCGGCGTCCTCGGCATCGTGTACGCGGTCAAGGAGGCCGCCGCGCACGGCCTGGACCAGGGATGGATCTACGTCTCCGCATCGGCGGGCGCGCTGGCGCTGACCGCGTTCGTAGTCCGGCAGAGCCGGCTGGACGAGCCGCTGATCGACGTCCGGCTGTTCCGGCGCGCCGCGTTCAGCGGCGCGGTCATCACCAACATGTTCGCGATGTTCGCGCTGGTCGCCCAGTCACTGATCTTCTCGTTGTTCTTCCAGCTCGCGCTCGGCTGGTCGCCGCTGAAGGCGGGCCTGGCCGGGGTGCCCGGCGCGGCGGGCGCCATGATCGGCGGCGCGCTGCTGGCCCCGCCGCTGATCTCCGCGCTCGGCCGAGCCCGGGTCGTCGCGGCCGGGATGCTGCTCGCCACGTGCGGCTACACGCTGTTCCTGACGGTCGGGCTGGACACCTCGTACTGGACGATGCTGCCCTCGATGCTGCTGGCCGGGGTGGGCATGGGCATCGGGCTCACGGTCACCGGCGACACCGTCCTCGCGTCGGTCCCGAAGGACCGCTCGGGCGCCGCGTCGGCGATATCCGAGACGGGCATGGAGCTGGGCGGCGCGCTCGGCATGGCGGTGCTCGGCAGCGTGCTGAACGCGGTGTACCGGAGCGCCCTGGAGCTGCCCGCGGGCGTGCCCGGCCCGGCGGCGTCGGCCGCCGGCGACTCCATCGCCGGGGCGCTCCAGGCCGCGGCGGCCCTGCCCGGGGACCTGGCCGGCCAGGTCGGCGCCGCCGCCCGGGACGCGTTCGTGGACGGCATGCACGCGGCCCTGCTGTGCAGCGCCGGGCTCGCCGCGCTGGTCGCCGTGTTCTCGCTCATCACGCTCCGCGGCGTCCCCAAAGTGATCACCGAGGAGGAGGAGCCCGACCTGGTCACCGTCCGCTGACCGGGCCCCCGGATTGGAAAAAGTGATATCACTTTGCTAGGTTGGTGATAACGAAGACGAGGAGAACTCATATGGCCGACGAGACGACCAAGGTGGACATGCCGCGCCCGAAGATCACGGAGCGTCGGGCGCGGGACCGCGGCGGCTGGGCGATGCTGACGCTCACCGTGGTGCTGATCCTGCTGGGCATCGCGGCGACGCTCGCCGGCGTCGCGGCCGGAGGGGCCGCCGGCATCGCGACTGGCGTCACCGCGGGGTCGCTGCTCCTGGTCGCCGCGCTGGTCGTCGCGGCCGGGCTGACGCCGGTGGCCCCCAACGAGGCGCGGGTGCTGCAGCTCCTCGGGCGCTACAAGGGGACGGTCCGCACCGACGGCCTCCGGTGGGTGAACCCGCTGACCGTGCGGCCGCGCGTCTCCACGCGGATCCGCAACCACGAGACCGGGCTGGCCAAGGTCAACGACCTGGACGGCAACCCGATCGAGATCACGGCCGTGGTGGTGTGGCAGGTCGCCGACACCGCCCGCGCGGTGTTCGAGGTCGACGACTTCGTGGAGTTCGTGGCGTTCCAGACCGAGGCGGCCGTCCGGCACATCGCGGGCAGCTTCCCCTACGACGCCGCCGACCGGATCTCGCTGCGCGACAACGCCGACGAGATCACCGCCCAGCTGTCGGCGGAGCTGTCCGAGCGCGTCGCGTCCGCCGGCGTGGACATCATCGAGTCGCGGATCACCGGGCTCGCGTACGCGCCGGAGATCGCGCAGGCCATGCTCCGCCGCCAGCAGGCGGGCGCGGTCGTCGCGGCACGGCAGCGGATCGTCGAGGGCGCGGTCGGCATGGTGCAGCTCGCGCTGAACCAGCTGGAGGAGGACGCCGTCGTCGAACTGGACGAGGAGCGCAAGGCGACGATGGTCAGCAACCTGCTCGTCGTCCTGTGCGCGGACCGCGACGCGCAGCCGGTGGTGAACACCGGCGGCCTGTACCAATGACCCCCGCTACCAGTGACTGAGCGCAAGAAGATCCTGCTGAGGCTGGATCCGGCCGTGCACGACGCGCTGGCGCGGTGGGCCGGGGACGAGCTGCGCAGCACCAACGCGCAGATCGAGTTCCTGCTGCGGCGGGCGCTCGCCGACGCCGGGCGGATGCCCGGATCGGCCCGGGGAATGCGGGGGCGCGGGCGCCCCCGCAGGACCGCCGAGGACGAGAACGACCCGCCGCCCGGCGGGGGCGAGGAATAGTCATGGTCAATGTTCCGGAATCGCTGCCGGCGCGAATGTTCCTGCTGGCGTACGACCTGAAGAAGCAGAGGATGGGCAAGGGCGGCGCGCAGCTCGGCTACGTGCTGCGCGCCGCCGCCCTCACCGAGCTGTACCTCGACGGGCGGCTCGGCGAGGAGCGGCGCAAGCCCGTCCCCGGCACACCGGGCGAGGACCCGTACGGGGTGCTGGCGCAGATCACGGAGTCGCGGCCCCGGTCGTGGCAGCACTGGGTGCGCAAGGACACCAAGGCGATGGTGGGCCGGGTACGCGACGAGCTGGCCCGCGGCGGCTGGATCCGCGTCCGGACCCGCCGGGTGATGGGGCTGTTCCCCCGCCAGGAGATCATCGTCAAGGACCCGCGCGTGGTGAAGTCGCTGTGGGGCGGGGCCTCGTCGGCGCTGCGGGGACGCCCCGTGGCCCACGTGAACAGCTACGACGCCGCGGCGGTCGCGCTGGCGGCCGCGGGCGAGCTGAAGACCGTCCTGCCGGGCTCGGACCGGCGGCGGCACAAGCGGCGCATCCAGGAGCTGACGGCCCGGACGGGCCCGGCGGCGAACGCGGCCCGCAAAGTGATCAGCCAGCAGAGGGCGGCCGCCGCCAACGCGGGCGGCGGCGGCTGAGCCCGCCTGCCGGGCGGTGGGTCCCGTTCCATGTTTGAGCGCGTCCGAAAGGGCACGATTCTCTGGGACGAAACGTGGACGGAGACAACGTGGAGATCAGCCTCGACCTCCTGCTCCCCCGGGACGCGGCGAGCGTCCCGGCGTCCCGGAGGCTGCTGGACGCGGCGCTGACCGCCCTCGGGGTGGAGGACCAGATCCGTGACGACATCGAGGCGATGCTGACCGAGGCGTGCACCAACGTGATCAGGCACGCCGAGCACGGTGCCCACTACACGGTCCGGGTCACGATCCAGGACCGCCGCTGCATGATCAAGGTGATCGACGCCGGGACGGGGTTCGACGCCGGGCAGGTCCCGCACCCCGAGCCGGCCGCCGAGCGAGGCCGCGGTCTGCTGATCATGAAGGCGCTGGCCGACGACGTCCGGTTCTGCTCCTACCCGCAGGACGGGGCGCTCGTCTCGCTGGAGAAGCACCTGCGCTACGGGGAGGACAGCCTCGGCGGCCTGCTCACCACCGACGCCCTCGACGAGGGCACTCCCCCGCCCGCGTAAGCAGCACAGGGCTTCCGCGCAAGGGCCGGCCGCGACGGCCGGCCCTCCGAAGCCGCCGGGCCGGTCGAACCCCGCCGGTCAGACCTCGCCCTCGCCGGCGGGCTCGGCGTCACCGCCCTGCCCGCGGTCGCGGGCGAGTTCGGGCTTGCGGGCGGGCGGCTCCGTCCTCGGGACCGGCACGCCGTTGCCCCGGTGCCCGTCGCCGAGGGAGACGCGGTGCTGCCAGTAGGGCGGCTGGATGCCCCGCTCGCGGATCCGCCTGTGCAGGCGCTTCAGGTACTCGTGGCTGATGAGGAACTGGTCGCCGAACTCCGAGGACCGCAGGATCACGTGGAAACCGACGGCCCCGTCGTCGAAGTTCTTGAACCGCACGAAGATGCCGGTGTCGGCCACGCCGCCCTGCACCTCCTTCATCACCTCGTGGCCGACCTCGATGCAGAGGTCCTCGACCTCGTCCAGGTCGGCCTCGTAGTGCACCTTCGCGTCCACCAGGATGGACATGTCCTCCGTGGGGCGGTGGTAGTTGGTGAGGATCGTGTCGGAGAACCGCATGTTCGGGATGACTTCGATGTTGTCCGACAGCGTCCGGATGGAGGTGTTGCGCCAGTTGATGTCGACGACGTACCCCTCCTGCCCCGTGGACAGCTTGATGTAGTCGCCGGGCTCGATGGTCTTGGCCGCCAGGACGTGGACGCCCGCGAAGAGGTTGGCGAGCGTGTCCTGCAGCGCGAGCGCGACCGCCAGTCCGCCGACGCCCAGGGCGCCGAGCAGCGGTGTGATCGACACCCCCAGGCTCTGCAGCATCACCATGATGCCGACGCCGATGACGATCACCCGGGTGATGTTGGCGAAGATCGTCACATTGCCGGCGACGCCCTGCCTGGCCAGCGCGACCGAACTGACCCCGGCGGCGATCAGCCGGGCCAGCGACAGCGTGATCACGAAGATCGTCACGGCGGTGAGCACCTTGGCCGTGATGTCCAGCGTGCCTCGCGGCAGTTCCAGCACCTTGGCCGCGATCCAGAGGCCCAGGATCACCGAGACGGGCATCGCGAGGTCTTTGATCAGCCGAGCGCCGATGTCGTCCCAGGGCGACCGGGTGTTGCCCGCCTGCCTGGTCAGCCGGCCGGTGACCAGCCGCAGGAACACCGCGATCGCGAGAGCGGCCGCCAGCACGATCCCGGCGGCGATGACGCGCTCCCAGCTCACATCGCCCATGACGTGTGCATCTCCCCCTCCGCGCGGACGGCCTCGCCCGCCCGTCAGATCCCGTTTTGCGAGCTTGCGCGTCCTCGATCGTATAGAAGACCGCGAGCCCGCGAGCCACATCACGGACTCCGGGTGCGGGCGTGGCCGGCGGGACGATTACGATCGATCAGGTGGTAGGGGTGGGAATGATGCGCCGGCTCGGGGTCACGGCGCTGGGACTGCGGAACGGCCCCCACCGGGTCACCGTCGAGCGTGATCTGGAGGTCCCGGCCGCCGACGGGGTGACGCTGCTCGCCGACCGCTACGCACCCGCGGAGGTCGAGCGGGCGCCCACGGTGCTCGTCCGCTCCCCCTACGGGCGGCGCGGCCCGTTCGGGCTCATGTGCGGGCAGGCGTTCGCGTCGCACGGGTTCCAGGCCGTGGTGCAGAGCGTGCGCGGCGGGTTCGGGTCCGGCGGCGTGTTCGAGGCGCTGGACGAGCGGGAGGACGGGCTCGCCACCATCGAGTGGCTCAAATCACAGCCGTGGTTCGGCGGCACGTTCGCGATGCACGGCCCCAGCTACCTCGGCTACGTGCAGTGGGCCGTCGCCGCCGAGGCGGGGCCCGAGCTCAAGGCGCTGTCGATGCAGGTCACCGCGTCGACCTTCCGCGACGCCGTGAACGTCGGCGGGACGTTCGCGCTGGAGTCCACGCTCATCTGGGTGGACCTCACCGCCCGGATGAAGAGCTCCCTGTCCGGCATCACGACCGGCATCATGTCGCCGCGCCGCGCCCGCCGCGCCACGCTCTCGGGACGTCCGATCGCCGAACTCGACCGCCTCGCGACGGGCGAGCAGCAGCGGTTCTTCCAGGAGCTCCTCGTCAACGGTCCCGACACCTCCTTCTGGGACAAGCGCGACTTCAGCCCGACGGTCGCGCAGGTCGCGGCGCCGGTGAACATGACCGGCGGCTGGTACGACATCTTCCTGCCCTGGCAGATCAAGGACTACGCCGCGCTCCGCGCCGCCGGCCGGCGCCCCTACCTCACGATCGGCCCGTGGTTCCACGCCGACCAGCGGATGATGCGCGGCTCGGTCGGCGAGTCGGTCGCCTGGTTCCGCGCGCACCTGCTGGACGACCCGTCCGAGCTGCGCGAGCAGCCGGTCCGGCTGTACATCACGGGGGCGGGCGAGTGGCGCGAGTTCCCCGACTGGCCCGTGCCGGGCATGCGCGAGGAACGCTGGCACCTGCAGCCCGCCGGGGCGCTGTCGCCCGGCGCGCCGCCCGAGTCCGAGCCCGACACCTACCAGTACGACCCGGAGCATCCGACGCCGTTCCTCGGCGGCCCCACCCTGCTCGGCGAGACCCGCCCGTCCACCGACCAGAAACGCCTGGAACGCCGCCGGGACGTGCTGACCTACACCTCCGCCGTCCTCGACGAGGACCTCGACGTCATCGGCCCGGTCACCGCCGACCTGCACATCCGCTCGAACCGCGAGCACACCGACTTCGTCGTGCGGCTGTGCGACGTCACCCCGGGCGGCGAGTCCCTGAACCTCTGCGAGGGGATGCGGCGGCTCGTCCCCGGCACTCCGGAGCCCGGCGCCGGCGGCGTCCGCCACGTCGCCCTGGAGCTCTGGCCGGTGGGCCACCGCTTCCGGCGCGGCCACCGCGTCCGCCTCCAGGTGGCGAGCGGCGCCTATCCCCGCGTCGCGCGCAACCCGGGGACCGGGGCCCCGATCGGCACCGCGACCGACATGCTCACCGCCGACCAGGAGATCTTCCACTCCCCGGCCCATCCCTCGACGATCAACCTGCCCGTCGTGAGTTGAGCGCCTCCAGGGCCTTGTCCGCGTGGGTGTTCATGCGGATCTCGCTCTTGATGACCGCCAGGACGCGGCGGTCGGTGTCGATGACCAAGGTCTGGCGCCTGGTGGGCATGAGCGCGATGCCGCGCTTGACGCCGAAGCGGGCGCGGACCTCGCCGCCGGGGTCGGACAGGAGCGGGTAGCCGAGCGTGTGCTTGTCGGCGAACTCCTTCTGCTTGTCGACCGGGTCGGCGCTGACGCCCACCGGGTGGGCTCCGGCCTCGGCGAGCTCGGCCACGACGTCGCGGAAGTGGCACGCCTCGGCGGTGCAGCCGGGGGTCAGCGCGGCCGGGTAGAAGAACAGGACCACCGGGCCCTTCTCCAGGAGCCCGGTCAGCGTGCGCGGCTCGCCCGTCTCGTCGGGCAGTTCGAAGTCGTCAGCGACGTCACCGGCCTTCATGGTCCGAACCTAGCGGCCCGGACGGCGGACGGCCAGGGCGCAGGAGGTCGGCGATGCCGCGGGACGTCCAGGCGCCGCGGGCGCCGGGACGTCCGGCCAGGTAGGACCCGGCGCGTTCGGCGGACCAGCCGTGGGCCTCGCGGAGGCCGTTGCCGAGCATGGTCAGGTAGGGGGCGGTCGG
>NZ_SMKH01000266.1 GCF_004348515.1 Actinomadura sp. KC345
TGTTGGAGCGGTCGACATGGACGACGCGGGGGACGAACTCGCGGGCCTCGGCGTCGCTGAGCTGGGCGTAGCTGATGATGATGACCAGGTCGCCGGGCTGGACGAGGCGGGCGGCGGCGCCGTTGATGCCGATGATGCCCGAGCCGCGCTCGCCCGCGATCAGGTAGGTCTCCAGGCGGGCGCCGTTGTCGATGTCCACCACCGAGACCTGCTCGCCGGGCAGCAGGTCCGCGGCGTCCATCAGGTCCTGGTCGATGGTCAGCGATCCGACGTAGTGGAGGTCCGCCTGCGTCACGGTGGCGCGGTGGATCTTGGACTTGAACATCGTCCGGAACATCAGTGCTCCTTGCCGAGGTGGAGGGAAACGTTGTCGATCAGGTGGGTGGCGCCGACGCGGCCGGCGACGGCCAGGACGGCGGGGCCGGTGCGGTCGCCCCCGAGAGCGGTGAACGTCAGGGGATCGACGAGGACGAGGTAGTCGAGGGCGAGCGGCGGTTCGGCGCTCGCGGCCTTGTCCAGGACGGCACCGGCCGCACCGAGCACGGCATCGGGGCCGTCGGCGGCGGCGTCCTCCCCGGCGCGCAGGGCGCGGGAGAGCGCCGCGGCGGTTTCGCGCTCGGCCGCGGAGAGGTAGCGGTTCCGGCTCGACAGGGCCAGGCCGTCGGGTTCCCGGACGGTCGGGCCCCCGGCGACCCGGACGGGCACGTTCAGGTCGGCGACCATCCGCCGGATCATCGCGAGCTGCTGCGCGTCCTTCTCCCCGAAGATCGCCACGTCGGGCCGGAGGAGGTTGAGCAGCTTGAGCACGACGGTGAGCATCCCGTCGAAGTGGCCGGGCCGGGCCGCGCCCTCCACGATCTCCCCCATCGGGCCGGACTTGATCGTGACCTGCGGCTCGTCCGGGTACATGACGTCGCGGCCCGGTGCGAAGACGAGGTCCACGCCTTCGGCCGCGCACGCCTGGAGGTCGGTCTCGAACGTCCGGGGGTAGCGGTCGAAGTCCTCGCCGGGCGCGAACTGGAGCGGGTTGACGAAGATGCTGACCGCCACGGCGTCCGCGCTGCGGCGCGCCTGCCGGATCAGGGAGAGGTGGCCTTCGTGAAGCGCCCCCATGGTCGGGACGAGCGCCAGCGTCCCCTCGATCCGGGGGCGGGCCTCCTCCAGCTCCGCCCGCGTCCGCGCTACGACCGGTGCCACGGCAGCCCCCTCCACTCGTTCGCCACTGCGTTCTCCCTGGTCAATCGGCCAGTACTTCGAGGAGGCGCTCGGCATCCTCGGGCTTGAGCAGTCCGGCGGCCAGCGCCCGGTCGGCGGTGAGCCGGGCCAGGGCGATGTAGGCGCGGCGGCTCTGCGGGGACACCTTGGCCAGCTCGTCGATGTGCCCGGACACGGTGTCGGCGTCGCCGCGGGCGACCGGGCCGGTGAGGCCGTCGATGCCGAGGCGCAGGCCGTTATCGAGGGCGGCGCCGAGCAGCGGGCCGAGCATGCGGCCGGGCTCGGCGACACCGGCGGCGCTCAGCAGGTCCATCGCCTCGACGACGAGCGTGACCAGGTGGTTCGCGCCGCCGGCGAGGGCCGCGTGGTACAGGGGGCGCGCGTCCTCGGTGATCCAGACGGGCTCGCCGCCCATCTCCAGGACGAGCGCCTCGGCGACCGGGCGCAGCGGCTCGGGCGAGGTGACGCCGAACGAGATGCCGGTGAGGCGGTTCACGTCGTCCGGGCGGCCGGTGAAGGTCATGACCGGGTGCAGCGCGAGCGGCAGGGCGCCGGTGCGGGTGAGGGGGTCGAGGACGGCGGTTCCGTACCGTCCGCTGGTGTGCATGATCAGCTTGCCGGTGACGGGGACGCCGGCGGAGACCAGGCCGCCCGCCAGCTCGGGAAGCTCGTCGTCCGGGACGGTCAGCAGCACCAGGTCGGCGGCCGCGACGACCTCCGGCGGCGGCGCCACGCCGGCGCCCGGGAGGCGTTCCTCGACGCGCGACCGCGAGCGCTCGGACACGGCTGCCGCGGCGACCACGCGGTGGCCGGCGCGCGACAGCGCGACGCCGAGCGCCGTGCCGACGCGGCCGGCGCCGACCACGCCGACCGCGAGCCGCGCGGGCCTGTCCTCCGGGGTCTCCTGACCGTTCCGGAGGGGCGCACCCTCGCCGGAGGCCGGGCCGTTTCCGGGGGTGTGAGGGGTCGTCCCCCCACAGGAGGCCGGCCCGTTTCCGGGCGCGGAAGAGGGCGTGACGTCTGGGTCCATCGGTTCGTTCCAGTCCTCAGAGGTACCGGACGCGAACAGGGTACCCGCGAGCCCGGCTCCGCGCTCCGGTGGGTGACGGTCGCCACCCCGAGGCTCCATTCAAGTGAACATTCGTCCTTCCCGGTGACCTCCACCCAAGTGGTGGGCCACCGGGAAGGACAAGACTTCAGTCAGCGGCAAGGGACTCCACGATGGAGGTCTTGGCGGCGCGCCGAGCGGGCATCACGGCGGCGACCGTCCCGGCCGCGCCCGCGAGCAGGACGAAGCCGATGACCTGGAGGTAGGGCAGCGCGAACCGGGAGCTCTCGCCCATCGCGTTCGTCGCGGCCCAGCCGAACGCGACCCCGAGCACGACCCCGGTGAACGCGCCGATCACGGCCATGACCAGGGCCTCGACGGACAGCATCCGGCGGAGCTGCCGCTTGGTGAGGCCGAGGGCCCGCAGCAGCGCCGACTCCCGCGTCCGTTCCACGACCGAGAGGGTGAGCGTGTTGGCGATGCCGAACAGCGCGATGATGATCGCCAGGCCGAGCAGCCCGCCGAAGACCATCAGCATCATGTCGATCGCCCCGGTCATCGTTTCCTTGAACTCGGCGGCGGAGACCACCTTCACGGCCGGGTACGGCTGCGCGGCGGCGTCGACCGCCCTACGCGCCGCGGACGCGGAGACGCCGTCACGGCTCTCGACGTACAGGGCCGACGGGTCCACGGCGCCGAAGTACCGGGTGAAGTCGGCCTCCGGCACGATGATCCCGCTGACCGGGGAACCCCCGCCGTACACGGCGGTGATCTTCACGGGAACGGCGCCCCGCGGGGTCTGGACCCGGAGTGTCCGCCCGACCTGGTAGCCCGACTGCTCGGCGGTCGTCTTGTCCACCATCGCGGTTCCCGGCTCGCGTGCCGCGGCGAGTGTGCCCTCCTCGAACGACGGGTTCACGAGCGTGCCGAGCGCGGACGGCGTGATCGTGGAGATCCCCGACTCATCACCGTCGATCTCGACGTCCTGCTGGCGGCGCTCCACGACCGTGGCGATCTCGGGGCGGTCGCGCAGCGTCCCGGTGAGCGCCTGCGGGACGCGTCCCTCCAGGTTCTGGGTCTCGATCTGGAACTCGACGGGGAACTGCTCCTCCAGCTGTCGGTCCGCGGTCGCCTTGCCGCTGGCCGCGATCACCGCGAACAGGCTCATCAGCCCGACGCCGATGGTCAGCGCGATCGTCGTGGTCGCGGTGCGGCGCGGGGCACGCTGGGCGTTGGCGACCGCCAGCCGTCCCGGGACGCCGCCGAGCCGAGCCGGGACCGCCCCCGCGAGCCGCCCGAGCGGCCGGACGAGCGCCGGCATCGCCGCGATCACCGCGAGGAAGAACACGCCGCCGGCGGACGCCACCATGTACATCGCGGTCTCGCCCTTCTCCATGACCAGGGAGCCGAGCACGCCCATGGCCAGGCCCACGGCGCCGAGGAGCACGGCGATCACCGTGCGCGGCACGCCGAGGCGGAACCGCCCGCCGCCCGGTTCCAGGTCCGAGCGCAGCGCGGCGACCGGCGCCACGCGGGTCGCCGCGCGAGCGGGCATCAGCGCGGACAGGACGGTCACGGCGACGCCGAGCGCGAGGCCGACCACGATCGTCCGGACGGTGAGGGTCGGTGCGGCGACGCCCATGGCGGCGTCCAGCCTGTTCATCGCGACGAGTCCGCCGGCGCCGAGGCCGACCCCGGCGGCGAGGCCGATCAGCGAGCCCACCAGGCCGACCACCGCGGACTCGGCCACCACGCCCCCGAACACCTGCCGGCGGGTCGCGCCGACGCAGCGCAGCAGCGCCATCTCCCTTATCCGCTGCGCGATCAGGATCGAGAACGTGTTGTAGATGACCAGGGCGGACACCAGCATGGCGACCAGCCCGAAGAGCAGCAGCCCGGCCCGGATGACCTCGGTGTCGGCGCCCGCGGACGCCGCCAGTTCCTTGCCGAGCTCCGTGCCGCTGTAGACCTGGCCTGACGGACCGGCGGCGGCTTCGATCGCCGCTCGGTCGCCGCCCGCGATGTCGATCTCGCGGAAGCTCTTCTTTCCGGTCATCGTGATCGTGGTCGGGGTGTCGAAGCCCACCGCGCCCAGGAAGCTCGCGTCCTCGTCGATGCCGAAGTCGACCAGGCCGACGACGGTGAACCTGTGCGGCCGGTTCTTCTGGTCCAGGACCGTCACCGTGTCGCCGACGGTGAAGCCCTCCCGCTCGGCCACCCGGCTGTCCAGGACGGTCTCGCCGCCGCCGGACGGGGTGCGTCCCTTGTCGACCTCGTAGCGCAGCAGGTCCCCGGACGGCACGGACATGGCCACGGTGGGGAAGTCGCCGACCGCCTTGCCGTCCTTGCCGACCAGGGCGGCCTCGCCCTTCACCATGCCGTGCACGTCGGTCACGCCCGGCAGCGCGCGGATCCTCCGGAACGTGTCGGCGGAAACGCCCGCATCCGGCGCGTCGCCTTCCGGCAGCACCGCGAAGTCCACCTTGTCGGCGGATTTCGCGAAGGTCTTGGCGACGCCCTTGTCCATCGAGTCCGTCAGTACGAACGTCCCGGAGATGAACCCCACGCCGAGGGTGATGGCCACCGCCGTCAGCAGCAGCCTCAGCTTGTGGGCGCGCAGGCCCGCCAAGGTCGTCCTCAGCATCACGCCTCCAGGCTCTTGAGCAGGTCGAGGACGGCGGCGGGCGTCGGACGGACGATCTCGGACACGATCTCGCCGTCCCGCAGGAACACCACCCGGTCGGCATAGGAGGCGGCCACCGGGTCATGCGTGACCATCACGATCGTCTGGCCCATCTCCCGGACGGAGGAGCGCAGGAACCCGAGCACCTCGGTACCGGACCGCGAGTCGAGGTTGCCGGTCGGCTCGTCCGCGAAGATCACCTCGGGGCGGGCGACGATCGCGCGGGCGCACGCCACCCGCTGCTGCTGACCGCCCGACAGCTCGGACGGACGGTGCCCCAGCCTGTCGCGCAGGCCCAGGACGTCCACGACCCGGTCGAACCACGCGCGGTCCGGCTTGCGCCCCGCGAGCTCCATGGGAAGCAGGATGTTGTGCTCAGCGGTGAGCGTCGGCAGCAGGTTGAACGCCTGGAACACGAACCCGACGCGGTCGCGGCGCAGCATCGTCAGCCGCCGGTCGCCCATCCCGGTGATCTCCGCGTCGCCGAGGACTACGCGACCGCCGGTGACGGTGTCGAGCCCGGCCAGGCAGTGCATCAGCGTGGACTTCCCGGACCCGGACGGCCCCATGATCGCGGTGAACACGCCCCGGTCGAACCGGGCGCTGACCCCGCGCAGGGCGTGCACGGCCGCGTCACCGGACCCGTACACCTTCGACACGCCCTCGGCCGTGACGGCGGGCGGTACCGCGGTTGCCGGGGCTCCTCCGGGCGGGTCGGCGAACGTGCTGGTCACGATGGGCTCCTCATGGTTCGTCGGGGGTCTGGTCGATCACGAACCACGCTAGGAATCCGCCGCGCCCCTGCCATCACCCCTGCGGTCACGCTCCGCGTCACTCTCACGGCTATCCGGCGGTCGCGAGTACGACCTGAGTCGTACGCTCCCGTCCCTCCTGCCACCGACCGCCCGGGGACGCGAAAAGCGCCGGAGACCCGTGAGGGTTTCCGGCGCTTCACGATGGACGGTCGTCCGCCCTTGTTCGTGTCAGTCCCCGTACTCGACTTCCGCGCCGCCCTTGCACTGGGCGTTCGCGCTGGCGACGACGGCCGCGACGGCGTTGCCGCAGACGTTCACCGGGATCGAGATGGGCGCGATGACCTGGGTTCCGCCCAGGATCGATCCGTTTCCGCTGGTCTTGTTCTTCGAGAACCAGTTGTCGCCGTGGCCATGGCCGTGGCCGTGGCCTCCGTAGGTGGCGGCGTGCGCGGGGGCGGCGGCCAGGGCCGAGGCTGCGACGGCAAAGCCGAGGATGCCGGTCGCGGCAAGCTTCTTGATCACGAGAGTCCTCCCGTACATGGGCTTACAGGCCCGATCTGACAATTGCCGACGACGCCCGCGAAGGCGGCGTCGCGTACGGTAGTTACCCAGCTACTCTCAGGTAGATCAATCCGATACCCCAGGATGAATGCAAGAAGTCACCATGAAGTAATCAAGCCGTTACGGAGAGTCGTCGCTTTGGCCGCTTTTGACCAGACCCGTCTCATAGGCGAAAACGACGGCCTGCACCCGGTCGCGGAGGTCCAGCTTCATCAGGATCCTGCCCATATGCGTCTTCACGGTCGCCTCGGAGACGTACAGCCGTCCCGCGATCTCCGCGTTCGACATTCCCCGCGCGACGAGGCGGAGCACCTCGCCCTCACGGTCGGTCAGGGTGTCCAGCGCGCCGCCCGATTTCTCCTCCGCGTCCGGAAGATGAACCGCGAACCGGTCCAGCAGCCGCTTCGTCGTGCTCGGCGCCACCACCGCGTCCCCCGAATGCACCGACTTGATCGCCTCGATCAGCTGCGCCGGGCCCGCGTCCTTCAGCAGGAACCCGCCCGCCCCCGCCTTGATCGCGGCGAACGCGTACTCGTCCAGGTCGAACGTGGTCAGGATGACGACCTTCGGCCCGGACGCCGCCACGACCCGGCGGGTCGCCTCGATCCCGTCCATGCGGGGCATGCGCACGTCCATCAGGACGACATCCGCCGGGGTGCCGCGCAGCAGTTCGAGCGCCTGCACACCGTCCCCGGCCTCGCCGACGACCTCGATGTCGGGTTGCGCGTCCAGCACCATCGTGAATCCGGCGCGGACGAGCTCCTGGTCGTCGACCAGCACCACCCGGATGGGCGCCGCCACGTCCTCATCGTCCGTCATGGACCCTCCCGCCGGACGCCACCGCCACAGCGCGCTCGCGCAGGCCGGTCATGGCGCGCCGACCTCCTCCCGGACCGGGATCCGCGCGACCACCGCGAACCCGCCTCCGGGACGCGGCGCCGCGTGGATGTCGCCCCCGTACACGGCGACGCGCTCCCGCATCCCGGCGAGACCGTGGCCCCGCCCGTCATCCGGGGCAGTCGCGCCTCGTCCGTCGTCGTCCACCCGGATCTCCAGGGCGTCCTCCGCATACTGCAGCCGCACCGACACCGCCACACGCGGCCCTCCATGTTTGAGTGAATTGGTCAGGGCTTCCTGGACGATCCGGTAGACCGTGAGCTGCCGTCCCTCCGACATGGCGGTCGGCGTCCCGCCCACCTCGAACGCCACCGCCAGCCCGGACGAGCGGACGTGCTCGACCAGATCGTCCAGCTCCTCCACCCCCGGCTGCGGCGCGAACGCCCCGGCGTCGTCGTTCTCACGCAGGACGCCGAGAAGCCGCCGCATCTCCGCCAGCGCCAGCCGTCCCGTCGAGGAGATCGTGTCGAGCGCCTGCCTGGCCCGGCCCACGTCGGTCTCGATCGCGTAGGACGCGCCGTCCGCCTGCACCACGATCACGCTGACGTTGTGGGCCACGACATCGTGCAGCTCACGGGCGATGCGCGCGCGCTCGTCGGCCATGGCCATCTTGACCTCGTTGTCGCGTTCACGCTCCAGGCGCTCGGCCCGCTCCTCCACCGAACGCAAGTAGGCCCGGCGCGTCCGCATGTGCAGACCGAGAAGCCACACACCCGCCACGAACACCGTCAGCATGGCGAACGAGGTCCTCATGTCGTCGGAGCCGGACGGGTAACGGTACGTCGCCATGAGCGCGCCGATCTCCGCGACCAGCAGTGCCGCCAGTCCCCAGCGGAGCGAGAGGCCGGCGGTCACCGTGTAGAGCCCCATCAGGACGGCGAGGTTCGCCGGGACCGGTTGCAGGTTCAGGACGCACTGGACGCCCGAGATCAGCGCGACCACGGCGTACACGGTGCGGGGGAACGTCCGGCGCAGGACGAGAGGGCCGACCAGCCCGGCCACCAGCAGTACGTACTCGCCCCGCTCGAACCCGAACGCGCCCCCCGCCAGCGCGGGCAGGGAGACGAGCAGCACGGGGAACGCGAAGAACGCATCGACCAGCGGCTTCTTCCTCCGCACCCAGTCCCACGCGTTCGCCACCATGCCGACAGGGTACGGACAAGCAGGTCAGCCCCAAATCAGCCCCAGGTCGGACCCCTCTCCACCCCAAGAACGGCCCGCCACACCACGAGCGCCCTCAACCGACACCCACGGGCGGAACCGCAAACGGGCGCCGCGGAGATGATCATCACAGGTGGCCGCCGCGCCGGGTCGAGCGGCGGGCATGTGCGGGCAGACCTGCAGGATCTCCTCTCTGTCGCGGATGCGGCGGGCGGCGGGCGTCATCGCGCGGTGGAGGCGGGCGCACGCTCACGGTAGCGTCGCGGTTGTGGCGACGTTGGTTTCCGAATGGCTGACATGGCGGACCGCGATGGAGCGGGCGCTGTACGGGGAAGACGGCTTCTACCGGCGCGGAGAACGTCCCGCCGAGCACTTCCGCACCTCGGTCCACGCCTCGCCGCGTTTCGCCGCCGCCATGGCGCGCCTGCTGGTCGAGGTCGACACTCTGCTCGGCCACCCCGAACGGCTGGACGTCGTGGACATCGGCGCCGGGTCCGGGCACCTGGTGAGCAACATCCTGGCCTGCGCGCCTCCCGAACTGGCGCCGCGGCTCGTCCCGACGGCCGTGGAGATCGCCCCCCGTCCGGCCGAGATCCCGTCGCGGGTCGTCTGGCGTCCGGACCTGCCGAGCGGGATCACCGGCCTCGCCGTGGCGAACGAATGGCTCGACAACGTTCCGCTGGACGTCGTCGAGCGCACCCCGGACGGCATCAGGACCATGCTGGTCAACCCGTCCACCGGTACCGAACGCCCCGGCCCAGCCCCGTCGGATGAGGACCGCGACTGGCTGGAGCGCTGGTGGCCGCTCCGCGAACCCGGCGACCGCGCCGAGATCGGCCATCCGCGCTGCGCCGCCTGGGCCGCGGTGGTCGGACGGCTCACCCGGGGGCTCGCGCTCGCCGTCGACTTCTCGCACTCCCGCGAATCCCGTCCCGCGTACGGGACCCTGTCCGGCTACCGCGACGGCTCGACCGTCCCCGCCGTCCCGGACGGTTCCTGCGACGTCACCGCCCACGTCGCGCTGGACGCCTGCGTGAGCGCGGGGGAACGCGCCGGCGCCACGTCCGGCGTCCTGACGACCCAGCGCGAAGCGCTGCGCGCCCTCGGCCTCTCCGGTACCCGCCCGCCGCTGGACCTGGCCCACCGCGACCCCCGCGGCTACCTCGCCGCCCTGTGCCACGCCGGCGAGGACGCCGAACTGACCGACCCGGCCGGCCTGGGCGGCTTCGGCTGGCTCGCCCAGACCGTCGACATCCCGATCCCCGCTCCTCTCACGGCCATGTCTGGTCAGCACTCCACGTGAAGGGACTCCAGGCCCCGTAGGACGTAGCCGGGCTTCCACTTCGGCTCGGCGGACGGACGCAGGCCAGGAGCCAGCCGGAGGAGCGCCCCGAAAGACTCGGCGAGTTCTATACGGGCCAAGGGGGCGCCCAGGCAGTAGTGGATGCCCAGGCCGAAGGTGATGTGCGGGTTCGGGTCGCGGGACAGGTCGAGGCGGTCCGGGTCGGCGAACACTTCGGGATCACGGTTGGCGGACGCGAACTGCAAAGCGACCTCGGCGCCTCGGGGGATGTCGGCACCGGCGACCGTGATGTCCTGCAACACCCAGCGTTCGAACATGGGCGCCGGGGTGTCGTAGCGCAGCAGCTCCTCAACGGCCGTGGGGACGAGCGAAGGGTCGGCGCGGAGGCGCTCCAGTTCGCCCGGGTTGCGGAACAGGGACCACCAGCCGTTGCCGGTCGCGTTGACCGTGGCCTCATGGCCGGCGTTGAGCAGCAGGACGCAGGTGCCGATCAACTCGTCCTCGGTGAGCCGGTCGCCCTCGTCCACGACCTGGGTGAGGGCGGTGATGAGGTCGTCGCGCGGCTCGTCCCGCCGGGTGCGTGCCAGGCCGCGCAGATAGCCGGAGAACTCCACGGCGGCGCGGACGGCCGTTCGCTGCGCCTCCTCCGGCGGGTTCAGCTCGTACATCCCGCAGATGTCGGCCGACCAGGGGCGCAGCAGGGGCCTGTCCTCCACCGGGACGCCGAGCATCTCGGCGATGACGTTCACCGGAAGCGGCTCGGCGACCTCGGCGAGCAGGTCGCCGCCGCCCTTGTCCGCCAGGGCTCCGGCCAGTTCGCCGGCGAGCCGCCTGATCGTCGGGCGCAGACCCTCCACCATCCGGGACGTGAACGCCTTGGACACCAGGCGCCGAAGCCGCGTGTGCGTGGGCGGCTCCACGTCCAGCATCCCGGCGCGGATCAGATCCCAGAACGGCTTGAGGAAGTCCGCCTCGGGCTCCTGCCCGAACTCCTCGTGGCTCGCGATATGGAGGTACGACCGCCCGAGCCGCCGATCCCGCAGCAGCGCGTCGACGTCCTCGTACCGGCTGATCACCCACTGGCCCGTGGGTTCATGGAAGAACACCGGCCACTCGGTACGGAGCCGCTCGAACACCGGATACGGGTCCGCGACGAACTCGGCGGACCAGGGGTCATACGCCACGTCACTCATACGCCACCTCACTCATGTCCCGACGATATTCACGGCGTTGCCC
>NZ_SMKH01000267.1 GCF_004348515.1 Actinomadura sp. KC345
GCCATAGCCGGTCCGTGACCAGGCCGCGACGAGGTAGCCGACTCCGTACGGAGCCTCGTCGGCGAGGAGAGCGGCCGTGAGTCCCTCCCCGGCGCCCGTGCCCGCGCCGGCGGCGCCGGCGAGCACCTGCCACGCCGCGCGCCCGTCCGCCCGGAGCTCGCGGGAGAGGCCCGGGTCCAGGGCGGCCAGGGCGGCGGCGTCCGCGTCCCTGAGCGCCCGCGCCGCCTCCGCGTCGAAGGGGACCGCGCGCTCGTCGAGGTAGCCGGGCGCCTTCTCCGAACGGCAGGCCGATCCGTCCCCCATCACCAGAAGCGCGACACGGTCGGCCGACGCCGCGAGCCGCCTCCCGAGTGACAGGCACTCCTCCGGCTCGGCGTCGAACGCCACCGCCTCGTACCGGGCGCCCGCGCCGGCGTCCCCCCGCTCCAGCAGCCAGCGCCCGATGGTGAGCGAGAGCGGCAGCGCCGCGGCGGTGTGCTCGGGCTCGTCGGGGATCGTCCAGGCGAGGCCGTACGGCCGGAGCGTCGCGTACGCGTCCGGCCCGTAGGATCGCGTCGCCGGGGCGCCTCCGACGACGACCAGCGCGTCCACCGGGCTCCCCCGCCCCGCGTCGGAAGCGGTCAGGCGGCGGACGGCCTCATCGCACGCGGCGCGCAGCGCGTCGAGTTCCGGCGCCGCCTCCCCCGCCACCGCGGGCACGAGGATGGGCGGATGCGGGCACACCGCCGCCGATACGAGCACACTGCCTCCCTGCCGCCGGGTCCGCTGACGCCACCCGGTCCTCCACGGGGGGATCACCCCCGATCATGCCGGAGTTCAGGAGGCGGCGGAGCAGCCGGACACGGGCGCGCCGTCCTGGGCCGGACGCCCGATCGACGGCATCCCGAGCGAAACGCCCTTCTGGCCGTCCCGCCCGCCCTGGCGGGCCTCCCAGGCGTCACCGGCGCGGGTCCGGCGGACGGCCGGCGCCGGCTTGTCGGCGACCAGGTGGTGGGGCGCGGCGTAGGTGACCTCGACCGTGACCATGTCCCCGGGACGGACCGGCTCCTCGGGCACGGCGAAGTGGACCAGGCGGTTGTCGGGCGCCCGGCCCGACAACCGGCGGGTCGCCTCGTCCTTGCGGCCCTCGCCCTCGGCGACCAGGACCTCCAGGGTGCGGCCGAGCTGCTTCTTGTTCTCCGCCCAGGAGATCTCCTCCTGGAGTGCGATCAGCCGCTCGTACCGCTCCTGGACGACCCGTTTCGGCAGCTGTCCGTCCATGGCCGCCGCCGGGGTCCCCGGGCGCTTGGAGTACTGGAACGTGAACGCGGACGAGAACCGGGCCTCCCGGACCACGTGCAGGGTCTCCTCGAAGTCGGCCTCGGTCTCCCCGGGGAAGCCCACGATGATGTCGGTGGTGATCGCCGCGTCCGGAATCGCGGCCCGGACCTTCTCGATGATGCCGAGGTACCGCTCCTGCCGGTACGAGCGGCGCATCGCGCGCAGCACGCTGTCCGAGCCGGCCTGCAGCGGCATGTGCAGCGACGGCATGACGTTCGGGGTCTCGGCCATGGCGGCGATGACGTCGTCGGTGAAGTCCTTGGGGTGCGGCGAGGTGAACCGGACCCGCTCCAGGCCCTCGACACCCCCGCACGCCCGCAGCAGCCCGGCGAACGCGGACTGCCCGCCCGCGGTCATGGCGCGGACGTCGTCGGGCGCCGCGCCGAGCGCACCGAACCCGGAGCCGTAGGCGTTGACGTTCTGGCCGAGGAGCGTGACCTCCAGGGCGCCCTCGCCGACGAGCGCCTCGACCTCGGCGAGGATCTCCCCCGGGCGGCGGTCCTTCTCCTTGCCGCGCAGCGACGGGACGATGCAGAACGTGCACGTGTTGTTGCAGCCCACGGAGATCGACACCCACGCGGCGTACGCCGACTCGCGGCGCGTCGGCAGCGTCGAAGGGAAGGTCACCAGCGACTCTTCGATCTCGACCTGGGCCTCGCTCTGGGCCCGCGCCCGTTCCAGCAGCGCCGGCAGCGACCCGATGTTGTGCGTGCCGAACACGACGTCGACCCAGGGCGCGCGCTTGACGATGGTGTCGCGGTCCTTCTGGGCGAGGCAGCCGCCGACGGCGATCTGCATGCCGGGATGCCCGTCCTTGACCGGCCGCAGATGGCCGAGGTTCCCGTAGAGCCGGTTGTCGGCGTTCTCCCGCACGGCGCAGGTGTTGAACACCACCACGTCGGGCTCGCCGCCCCCGGCGCGGACGTACCCCGCCGCCTCCAGGAGGCCGGACAGCCGCTCGGAATCGTGAACGTTCATCTGGCACCCGTAAGTACGGATCTCGTACGTACGGGGAGCCGTATCCATAGGCGCACTCATGACGGTTACCAAGGGTACGGGGCCCGCGCGATATCACGGAACCGGCGAGGCGCCACGCGGCGGACCACCGATGATCACTCTCCGCCACGGCGAAGGCCGCCCGACATGGGCATTCGTGATCGTATCGGTACCGCGCGGCAACTTACGGGGAGTCGTCGATGACGTAAAGTCCGGCCGCATGACGGACAGCGAAGACGGGCCCGACCTCACCGAGGACGGGCCGGAGGACTCCCCCGCGGAGCGGGCCGCCGCGGGCGACCGGCCCCTCGTCGTAGTCGAAAACGTCAACAAGCACTTCGGCGAGCTGCACGTCCTGCGGGACATCAACCTCACAGTGGACCCCGGCGAGGTCGTCGTGGTCATCGGGCCGTCCGGCGGTGGGAAGTCGACCCTGTGCAGGTCGATCAACCGGCTGGAGCCCATCGACAGCGGAACGATCCTCGTCGATGGGAAGGAGCTCCCCGAAGAGGGCAAGGAACTGGCGAGACTCCGCGCCGACGTCGGCATGGTGTTCCAGGCGTTCAACCTGTTCGCCCACAAGACGATCCTCGAGAACGTCACGCTCGGGCCGGTCAAGGTCCGCAAGCAGGGCAAGCAGGAGTCCGAGAAGCACGCGATGGAACTGCTGGACCGGGTCGGCATCGGCGACCAGGCCCACAAGTACCCCGCCCAGCTGTCCGGCGGCCAGCAGCAGCGGGCCGCGATCGCGCGCTCCCTCGCGATGAAGCCGAAGGTGATGCTCTTCGACGAGCCGACCTCGGCGCTGGACCCGGAGATGGTCAACGAGGTCCTGGACGTCATGACGGGCCTGGCCCGCGAGGGCATGACGATGATCGTCGTCACCCACGAGATGGGCTTCGCACGCAGGGCCGCACAGAAGGTCGTGTTCATGTCGGACGGCCAGATCGTGGAGGAGAACACACCGGAGGAGTTCTTCACCAACGCCCGCACCGAGCGCGCGAAGGACTTCCTCTCCAAGATCCTCACCCACTGAACTGTTCGGTCCGCAGGGATGAGAATGGTCCACTGAGCCACGGGGCTCCGGCAGAGAGCAGAGGTAGGACGAGAATGCGAGTACGTCGTTTCGGCGCCCTCATCGGGGCGGGGATGGCGTTGTCACTGGCGCTTACCGCGTGTGGCAGCGACACCGAGAAGACCGAGGCCAAGACGATCGTCCAGAAGGCCAAGGACGACAAGAAGCTGACCATCGGCATCAAATACGACCAGCCGGGGCTCGGCCTGAAGAAGCCCGACGGCACCTTCTCGGGGTTCGACGTCGACGTCGCCAAGTACATCGCCAAGCAGCTCGGCGTTCCCGAGAGCGGTATCACCTTCAAGGAGACGACCTCGGCGAACCGCGAGTCGTTCATCGGCGGCGGGCAGGTCGACCTCGTCATCGCCACCTACTCCATCACCGAGGAGCGCAAGCAGCAGGTGACGTTCGGCGGCCCGTACTACGTGGCCCACCAGGACACGATGGTGACCGCCGACAACGACGACATCAAGAAGGCCGCGGACCTCAAGGGCAAGCGGCTGTGCAAGGCGGCCGGATCCAACTCCTTCCGCCGCATCACCGAGCCCGAGCCTGACGGCAAGCTCGACATCGACGGCGTCAAGCTGGTCGACGCCCAGAGCTACTCCGAGTGCGTGAGCAAGCTGAAGTCCGGGGCGCTGGACGCGGTCAGCACCGACGACGTCATCCTCGCCGGGTTCGCGAACCAGCAGAAGGGCTCCTTCAAGGTCATCAACGACCCGTTCACCGACGAGAAGTTCGGCGTCGGCATGAAGAAGGGCGACACCGAGACCTGCGAGGCCGTCAACAAGGCCGTCAACCAGATGTACTCCGACGGCACCGCCGGGAAGCTGCTGGACACGCACTTCGCCGGCAGCGGGCTGAAGGTCACCAAGACCGTCCCGCAGATGGAGGGCTGCGCCTGACCGCAGGCCGAGGCCGACCTGTCATGACCGTGCGTCCCCGCGAGGGCGTGTCCCTCCGGGGACGCACGGGCATGGCCCGACACCGCTGGAACGCCATGGAACAGTTCAGCAATGTTTGACTTCAGCCCGTTCTTCGACAATTTCGGGGAGATCAGCCAGGGATTCTGGGCGACCCTGCGACTGGCGGCGGCGGCCGCGGTCTTCTCCCTGATCATCGGCACCGTCATGGTGAGCTTCCGCGTCTCCCCGGTGCCGGTCATGCGCTCCTTCGGGACGGGCTACGTCAACATCGTCCGCAACACCCCCCTCACGCTGGTGCTGCTCATGTGCAGCCTGGGGCTCAACGACATCCTCGCCCTGAAGTTCTCCAGCGTGTCCTCCACCACCTACTACTGGTGGGCGGTCGTCGGGCTGTCCGCCTACACCGGCGCGTTCGTCTGCGAGACCCTGCGTTCGGGGATCAACACCATCCCGCTGGGGCAGGCCGAGGCCGCCCGCTCGATCGGGCTGACGTTCAGCCAGTCGCTGCGCATGATCATCCTGCCGCAGGCCTTCCGCTCGATCATCGCGCCGATGGGCAGCGTCCTCATCGCGATGATCAAGAACACGACGGTGGCCGCCGCGGCGAGCTACGGCGAGGTCGCGCTGGTGACCAAGACGATCATCGACAAGCCGACGTTCTCCGACGGGGTGATCCCGCTGTTCCTGGGCGTGGCCATCGGCTTCCTGATCCTCACGCTGCCGACGGGGTACTTCTTCGGCTGGCTGGCCAAGCGAATGGCGGTGGCGCGGTGAGCAAGGAAGCCTCCGTACTCTTCGACGTCCCCGGCCCCCGGGCGCGCGCGCGGAACAGACTGCTGACCGTCCTCGTGTCGGCCGTGCTCCTGGCGATCCTGGGCGGGCTCGTCTGGCGGCTCTACGACAAGGACCAGTTCGCGAGCCACCTGTGGACCCCGTTCACCGAGTGGACGGTCTGGCGGCACCTGCTGCTGCCCGGCCTGCTGAACACGCTGAAGGCCGCCGCCGTGGCGACCGTGCTGGCGCTGCTGTTCGGCGCCGTGTTCGGCCTGGCCCGGCTGTCGGACCACTGGTGGATCCGGATCCCGGCCGGCGCCGTCGTCGAGTTCTTCCGCGGCATCCCGCTGCTGATCCTGATCTTCCTGGCGTTCTTCGTCCCCAACAAGATCAGCCCGGCGATCGCCGAGTCGCAGTTCGGCCAGATCCAGCGGATGTCGGTCGACTACTTCTTCTTCATCTTCGGCGTGGAGAGCAACGCCGGGGTGGTGACCGTCCCCGCGTTCGCCGCGGTCGTGTTCGGGCTCGTGATGTACAACGGCTCGGTCCTGGCCGAGGTGGTGCGCGCGGGCGTCCTGTCGATCCCGAAGGGGCAGTCCGAGGCCGCCTACTCCGTCGGGCTGCGCAAGAACGGCGTCATGCGGCTCGTTCTGCTGCCCCAGGCCGTCACGGTGATGATGCCGGCGATCGTCAGCCAGATCGTCGTCCTGCTCAAGGACACCGCGCTCGGCTTCATCATCGCCTACGGCGAGTTCCTCCAGGCGGGGTTCAAGCAGGTCCCCGCCAACTACAGCAACAACGTCCTGCAGGCCGGCATCGTGGTCGCGATCATCTACATCGGGATCAACATGTCGCTGAGCCGGGTCGCGACGTGGCTGGAGCGGCGCAGCCGCCGCAGCCGCAAGACCTCGGCCAAGACCATGGGCACCGCCGGGCCTCCCCCGGCCCCGGGGATGTCCCGGCAGGCCACCGGCGAGGCCGGAGCCGTCTGATCCCACCCCGGCCCCGAGGGGCGCCGCCGGTTCCGGCGGTGCCCCTCGGGGTCTTCGCGGCTGTCGCGACCGGCCGCGTGGCCGGGTCTCGCGGGCGGTTCGCGGTGTACCGGTCCCGGGGTCCGATTCGGCGGCGCGCAGGGCGCTGATCACCTGCGTTGCCCCGGAGTGACCTGGTGGACGGCTTGTATCTTTCCGAGGTCAAACAGCCCGTCATGTCCCCAACACGTCCCCGTATGCGGGACGATTCCTGGTATGACCGCTCGTGCGACCCTTCCCTTCGGCTCATGGCCTTCACCCATCTCCGCGGCTGATGTCGCCCGCGCCCGGCTGCGCCTCGGCTTCCCCACCGTCGCGGGCAGCGACGTCTGGTGGCAGGAGACCCGCCCTGAGGAGGGCGGGCGGACCACGGTCATCCACCTCAAAGGCGGTCACCGCACCGAGCTCCTGCAGGCGCCGTGGGACGCCCGCACCCGCGTCCACGAGTACGGCGGGCGGTCGTACCTGCCGGTCCGCACCGCCGGCGGACGGTCGATCGTCTTCTCCAACTACGACGACCAGCGGCTCCACCGGCTCGACGAGGGCGACCCGAAGCCGTACCCGCTGACCCCCGAGCCGGCCGTCCCGGCCGGGTTGCGCTACGCCGACTACACCGTGTCGCCGGACGGCACGGAGATCTGGTGCGTGTGCGAAGGCCACATCGCCGCGCCCCCGCCGGCCCCCGCACCCCCGGCGGCTCAGGCGGCCGGGACCGCGGAGGCCGCCGAGGGGCCGGAGGGCACCGAGCCCGCGGCGGATGAGCCGGACATCACGGGCATCAGGCGGGCCATCGTCGCCGTCCCCCTGGACGGCAGCGCCGCCGAGGACGCCGGCGCCATCCGGGAACTCGTCACCGGCGCCGACTTCTACGCCTCCCCCGTCCCGTCCCCCGGCGGCGGGCACCTGGCGTGGGTGCAGTGGAACCACCCCCGCATGCCCTGGGACGGCACCGAGATCCGCGTGGCGGCGCTGGAGGACGGGACCGCGGTCGCGCCCCGCACCGTCAAAGGCGGCCTCAACGAGTCCGCGCTCGCGCCGCTGTGGCGCGACGACGAGTCGCTGTACGTCATCTCCGACTGGCCCGGCTGGTGGAACATCTACCAGGTCGGCCTGCACGGCGAGTCACCGCAGGCGCTCTACCCCGCCGAGGAGGAGTTCGCGGGCCCGCTGTGGCAGCTCGGCGGCATGCCCTACGCGCTCCTCGGCGACGGGCGTCTCGCCGTCCTGCACGGCGAGGGGGACATGCGCCTCGGCGTCTACGACCCGGAGACCCTCGACCTCACCGACCTGGAGGTCCCGTACGGGCACTGGCAGACGCAGCTGTCCACGGACGGGTCGACGATCGTCGGCATCGCCGGCGCCCCCGACCTGCCGACGTCGGTCGTGCGGATCGACACCGCCACCGGCCGCGTCGAGGGGCTGCGCCGCGAGCTGGCCGAACCGCCCGACGCGGCCTACCTGTCCACGCCGCGCGCCGAACGCCTGGAGGGGCCGTTCGGGCGTCCCGTCCACGCCTACGTCTTCCCGCCGGCCAACCCCCAGGCGGCCGCTCCCGAGGGCGAGCTGCCGCCGTACGTGGTGTTCGTGCACGGCGGGCCGACGGGACGCGTCTCCACGGTCCTCGACCTCGAACGGGCCTACTTCACCAGCCGCGGCATCGGCGTCATCGACGTCAACTACGGCGGATCGACCGGCTACGGCCGCGCCTACCGCGAACGGCTGCGCCGCCAGTGGGGCGTCGTGGACGTCGAGGACGCCGTCGCCGCCGCGCAGGCCCTCGTCGACGGCGGCATCGCCGACCCGGACCGCCTGGCGATCCGCGGCGGCTCCGCGGGCGGCTGGACGACGCTCGCCGCCGTCACGCAGACCGGCGTGTTCAAGGCCGCCACGTCCTACTTCGGGATCAGCGACCTGCAGAGCTTCGCCGAGGCCACGCACGACTTCGAGTCGCAGTACCTGTTCGGCCTGATCGGGCCGCTGCCGGGGTTCGAACGCGCCTACGAGGAGCGTTCACCGCTCGGCCACGCCGGCGACACCGCGTGCCCCGTCCTGCTGCTGCAGGGTCTCAGCGACCCGGTGGTGCCGCCCGACCAGTCCGAACGCTTCGCGCTGGCACTCGCCGGGAAGAAGATGCCGCACGCCCACCTCACGTTCGAAGGCGAGTCGCACGGCTTCCGCCGGGCCGGCACGGTCATCCGGTGCCTGGAGGCCGAGCTGGCGTTCTACGGCCAGACGCTCGGGTTCGAGCCGCGCGGCGTCGAGCCGATCGAGCTGACGGCCGGCTGAGGACCCGCCCGTCCGCCTCCGCGCCGGCGGACGGGCACGATCTCCCGGCCGGTCCGTTCAGCGGGCGAACTCGATCGCCCTCGACTCCCGGACGACGGTGACGCGGATCTGCCCCGGATAGGTCAGCTCGTCCTCGACCTGCTTGGCGATGTCGCGCGCGATGACCTGCGCCTGGATGTCGTCGACGGAGTCGGGCTTCACCATCACGCGGATCTCCCGCCCGGCCTGCATCGCGAAGACCTTCTCCACGCCCTCGTGCCTGTCGCGGGCGATCTCCTCCAGCCGCTCCAGCCGCTTGACGTACGCCTCCAGGGACTCCCTGCGCGCCCCCGGCCGGCTGCCGCTGACGGCGTCGGCCGCCTGGGTCAGCACCGCCTCCACCGTCCGGACCTCGACCTCGTTGTGGTGCGCCTCGATGGCGTGCACGACGTCCTCGTGCTCGCCGTACCGCCGCGCGATCTCCGCGCCGATCAGCGCGTGGCTGCCCTCCACTTCGTGGGTCAGCGCCTTGCCGATGTCGTGCAGCAGCGTGCACCGCTTGGCGACCTCCACCGGCAGCCGCAGCTCGCTCGCCATGACCCCCGCGATGTGCGCGGACTCGATCAGGTGCTTCAGCACGTTCTGCCCGTATGACGTGCGATACCGCAGCTGGCCGAGCAGCGCGATGAGCTCGGGATGCATGTCGGCGATGCCGACCTCGACCAGCGCGTCCTCCCCCGCCCGGACGCACAGCTGCTCCACGTCGCTCTTGCTGCGCTCGTAGATCTCCTCGATCCGGTGCGGGTGGATCCGGCCGTCCAGGACCAGCTTCTCCAGCGTCAGCCGCCCGACCTCCCGCCGCACCGGGTCGAAGCAGCTCAGCAGCACCGCCTCCGGCGTGTCGTCGATGATCAGGTTGACGCCCGTCGTGGTCTCGAACGCCCGGATGTTGCGGCCCTCACGCCCGATGATGCGGCCCTTCATCTCGTCGCTCGGCAGATGCAGCACCGACACGACCGACTCGGCCGTCTGCTCGCTGGCGACCCGCTGGATCGCCAGCGTCACGATCTTGCGGGCGCGCTTGTCGCCCTCCGCCCGCGCGGCGTTCTCGATCTCCCGGGTGATCGGGATGGCCTCCCGCTTGGCCTGGTTCTCGATCGCCGCGACGAGCTCGCCCTTGGCCTGCTCGGCGGTGAGACCGGCGACCTGCTCCAGCACCTTGCGGCGCTCCTCGGCGACGCCGTCGAGTTCCTTCTCGCGGCGTTCGAGGGCCTTCTTGGTCTCGGCGAGGCGTCCCTGCCAGTCCTCCAGGCGCCGGACCTCACCGTCCAGCCGCTGCTCCCGCTCCGCGAGCCGCGCCTCACGGCGCTCCAGATCCTCCCGCACGGTCCGCAGGTCGTCGCGGAGGGCCCGGCCCTCCTCCTCGACCTCCGCGCGCGCCTCCGACGCCATGCGCTGCGCGTCCCGCTCGGCGCTCTCCAGCACCTCCCCCGCGTCCCGCCTGGCCTGGGACCGGATCTCGTCGGCCTCGCTCTGTGCCCGGGCCATCTCCGCCGCGGCCTTTCCGGGCATGCCCGGACGCCGCAGGACGATGATGACGAGAGCGACCAGGGTCACCAGCAGCGCTGCACCCAGCAGGACGCTCTCCATGAGGCCGATCCTTCCTCGCCGCGGGCCCGTCCGGAGTCGGGGCCCTGCCTAGCGAGGATTTACTCGCGCCAGTCGGACGGCCGGATGCGCGGCATCGCCGGGCAGCGCGCGACGCACCCCCGGTGACCCGGCCGCTTCCGGTCGACGAACGTGCTCTCCATGCCTCTCAGCTGCTGGAATGTGCTCGGTCGTATGGCAATCCGCAAGACGCGGAGTAACTCCTCACTGCCGTAACGGTAAGCGTCCCACGGGTAATGAGCAAGCAAACACGGTGCATTCCGGACTAACCGAACGTCACCGTGACGCCTTACTTACTTATTGCAGTGCCCTTGGCGGTCGGGCCTTGAAGGCCCTCCCTTCGGCGGGCACTGCGTGCGATCGCTGCATCGCTCCGGCTCGCCTTGCGGCTCGCTTCGCGATCAGGTTTCTCGCTTCGCTCGAAACCTGCCTTCGGACGTGATCGCGACGGTTTCGGCCCTCGCGGGGTTGCGGCGGTGGCCGGTGTCGCCGCGTCCGTGGGCGCGTCATCGACGGCGATCACAATGGTCCAGGACGTCACGAGACGCGGCGGTGGCCGGTGTCGCCGGTCCGTGGCGCGTCATCGGGCGCGATCCCCGCGGCCCTAAGCGTCGCAAGGACGCGACCGTGGCCGATGCCTGATTCGTTCGCGGGACACCGAACGCGACCACGACGGTCGAAGACATCGCGGGGCTGCGGCGGTGCGGGGCCATTG
>NZ_SMKH01000268.1 GCF_004348515.1 Actinomadura sp. KC345
CGCCCGCCCCGGCGACCGTGGCGCCGGAGAGATCACGTTCGCCGGAGAGACCGCGTTTGCCGGAATACCCGTGGGGCAATTATCGTTAGCAGTGTTAATGACCCCCGCTAACGATGGACGCGACGAGCCCGGGGGGCCCGCGAGGCGTGGCCCGCACGGGCGGCCGCGCGTGCGCAGGAGGCGGGCGCCTGCCCTCTCCACCGCCGCCACCGCGCCGAAGAACCGGGGCTCCCTCCCGGCCACGGACCCCGAAACCGCCCGGGACGCCCCAGCCGAACCGACCGCCCGGATCGCACTGACCAAACCGGAGAGGCCGTCCGACCCGGGCGAGCCGACCGGACCGGCGAAGGCGGCCGACCCGGGGGAGCCGAACGACCCGGGGGAGGCGGCCGAGGAGGAGGAGCCCGAGGAACCGCGGACCGGGGGCATGTTCCGGTCGCTGGGGAACCGCAACTACCGGCTGTTCGCGGCGGGCCAGGTCGTCTCCAACACCGGGACGTGGATGCAGCGCGTCGCGCAGGACTGGCTCGTCCTCGAACTCGCGCACGGCAGCGGCACGGCGCTCGGCATCACCACCGGCCTCCAGTTCCTGCCGATGCTCCTGTTCGGCCTGTGGGGCGGCGTCATCGCCGACCGCTATCCCAAGCGCCGCGTCCTGGTCATGACGCAGGTGGCGATGGGCCTGCTCGCCCTGGTCCTCGGCGTCCTCGCGGTGTCCGGCCAGGCGCAGGTGTGGCACGTGTACGTGCTGGCGTTCGGGCTCGGCCTCGCGACCGTCGTCGACAACCCGACCCGCCAGTCGTTCGTGGTCGAGATGGTCGGCAGGCGGGACCTGCCGAACGCGATCGCGCTCAACAGCGCCACCTTCAACGGCGCCCGCCTGCTCGGCCCCGCGGTCGCCGGCGTGCTGATCGCCGCGATCGGCACGGGACCGGTGTTCCTGGTGAACGCGGCGTCGTTCGGCGCCGTCCTGTTCGGCCTCTACGCGATGCGGACGGGCGAGCTGTACCCGGCGGCGCCGGTGAAGCGCGCCAAGGGCCAGCTCCGCGAGGGGCTGCGCTACGTGCGCGGACGCCGCGACCTGATGCTCGTCATGGTCTTCATCGGGTTCATCGCCATGTTCGGTATGAACTTCTCCACGACGGTCGCGCTGATCGCCAAGGAGGTCTTCGGGACCGGCGCGTCGGCGTTCGGCCTGGCGTCCAGCATGCTCGCGCTCGGCGCGCTCGCCGGCGCCCTGCTGGCCGCGCGGCGGGTCGCCAGGCCGCGGCTGCGGCTGCTGGTGGCGATGGGCGTGCTGTTCGGCGTGCTGGAGGTCATCACGGGCCTGATGCCGACGTACTGGTCGTTCCTGGTACTGCTGGTCCCGACCGGGATCGTGATGATGACGATCACGACGGCGGCCAACTCCACCATCCAGCTCGGCGTCGCGCCGGAGATGCGCGGCCGGGTGATGGGCCTCTACATGCTGGTGTTCCTCGGGTCGAACCCGATCGGCGCGCCCACGGTCGGCTGGCTGGCCGAGCAGTTCGGCGCCCGGACGGCCCTCGTCCTCGGCGGCCTGATCTCCGCCCTCGCGGCGCTCGCCGTCGGCGCGGTGGCCGCACGCGGGTCGATCCGTCCGGCGCTCGCCCGGATCCGGGCGTGACAACGGGCGCCATCCGCTGAAATGCTGGCCGGGTGGCCCTCCGGACGATCCCATGAGGCTCTTCGTGGCGCTCGTACCGCCACCGGACATCCTCGACGAGCTCGAAGAGGCCGTCCTGCCGCATGCGGGCGCGATCCCCGAGCTGAGATGGGTCCGGCGCGATCTGCTGCACGTCACGCTGACGTTCCTCGGTGACGTGGACGACCGCACCCTGGACCGGCTCCTCCCCAGGCTCGAACGCGCCGTCGGCCGGCATGAGCGGATGTCGCTGTCGCTGGCCGGTGCGGGTGCGTTCCCCGGCAGCGGTGCGCACGCCCGCGTCCTGTGGACGGGCCTGTTCGGAGACCGCCGCGGCGTCGCGCGGCTGGCCGCGTCGACCACGGCCGCGGGGCGCCGCGTCGGAACGCTTCCCGACAAGCACCGCACGTTCCGTCCCCACCTGACCTTGGCGCGGTCCAGGAAGCCGGTGGACGTGCGACCACTCATCGAGTCGCTGTCGGCGTTCGCGGGCGCCGCGTGGACGTCCGACTCCGTCCACCTGATGCGCAGCCACCTTCCCGGCAAGGACTACAGCCAGGTGAGCTACGAGTCGCTGAAGACGTGGTCGCTGCGTCAGAGTTCGGGCGGCGGAGGGGCGGGACGGTCCGCGTCCGGCGGCCCCCAGGGGACGCCGTAGCGTTCGCAGGCGCGGCGCAGCTCCTCCAGGTCCGGCGGGAACGTCACCTGCCGCAGCACCCGCCCGGACGGGCCCCACACCACCAGGCGCGGCATCCGCTCGCGCGCCTCGTCGATGCCGACGCCGCCGATGCGGTCACGGGTGAGGTCCCACTCGACCCTGCCGCGCTTGGTGACGACCGCGAGCCCGGCGGACGACACGCGAAGCTGCGAACGGTTGCGGTCGTAGAGCCAGTAGCCGACGAGGCCGATGACCAGCCCCGCGGGCACGGACCAGCTCGCGGTGGCGTTGAACCCGCCCAGCTCTGGGCCGAGCCAGACCGCGCCCAGCAGCGCCACCGCCTGGCAGAGCAGCACGCTCATTCCGTACGTCCCGATACGGGAGCGCTTGGTCGCGTCGAGCAGCGCGCCCGGTGCGGTGGCCGGGCCGGGGGGCGCGGGCACGGTGAAGGCGAAGTCCGGCTCGCCGGAGCGGTCCGGCTGGGGCGCCGTGCCCTCCTGCCCGGCGCTCTGCGACGGCAGCGCGGCGGCCGCCGGCTCAGGTTCCCTGCCGGGTTCGGGGACGGTGAGCGTGGACACCGCCGAGTGGAACGCCGCGCTCAGGTAGGCGTCGTACTCGGCGTCGTTCACCGGCAGCCCGGCGCGGCGGGCCGAGTCGCGCAGGTCGGTGCGGGAGATCCGCAGCGCCGACAGGGGCGCGGCGAAGAACTCGTCGCCGTCGGTGTCGTACAGCCGGACCCACGCGTGCCCGGCGATCGTCAGCAGTTCGATGGCGCCGATGCGGTCCTCGGGCATCTTCAGCACGACGTCGCCCGCGGCGTCGGCCCAGCCGAGCCCGCCGTCGGCGACGACCAGCCGGCCTCCGGGCACCTGGGCGAAGATCTCCGGCAGCCCCTCCAGCCCGTAGTCGGGACGGCGCGGCGCCCGCGCGCCCGGCGTGATCACGCGGTAGCCGTGGTCGTCGAGGGCGTGCGCGAGCTGGAAGCCGTCCAGTCCGTGCGCGGGCAGCCGGGCGACCAGCTCCAGCCGGTGCCCGAACGCGAGCGCGGCGAGGTCGGCGCGGCGCGGCTCGCCGCTCACCGGGTCCAGCCGCAGGCCGGGGCCGACGACGACCGCGGCGACGTCGACCGCCGACAGGTTCTGGGCCTCGCGGCGGCGGCCGGGACGGGCCCGTACCAGCAGCCGCTCCGCCGTGATCGTCCAGCGGACCTGGGCGGCGCGCAGCAGCCGGCGGCGCGCCGCGAGCACGCCCGCGATCGCGGCCAGGACCCAGCAGCCCGCGGCGAGCCGCGCACCGAACTCGCCCGTCCCGTCCAGCGCGATCCGGACGATCATGACGGTGCCGAGCAGCGCGGTCAGCGCGCCGAGCAGCACGATCCGGCGGCGGCTCGGCAGCGGCTCCGGCGTGTCCAGCCGCTGCTCCCTGCCTCTGGTCCTGCCGCCCGCCCTTCCCCGGGGCCCGCGCCCGCGACGTGCGGGCCGGCCCCCGTCCTCTGTGGAGGGCTCCTCGGGCGGCTCAGGAGACGTCTGAAGGGACGGCTCGTGGGCCGCGGCGAGCAGTGCCGCCTCCTGGTCCAGGAGGCGCTTCTCCGCCGCGTGGTCGCGCGGCAGGGCGCTTTCTCCTGGGACGACCTCATCCAGCTCTGGGATGCGCAGGGCCTCGTCCAGCGCGGGGTCCAGGAGGTCGGTGGCTTCTCCGTCCAGGACGTGCATGGGGATCCCGAGCCGCCGGGCCGTCACGAACACGGCGAGCGGCTCCAGGCCCATCGCGGTCATCCCGCCCACCGCGGTACGGCCGAACCGGTGGAAGACGGTCAGGACGCCGTCGCCGGTCGTGACGGCCAGCGCGTCGATCCGGGACCGCTCGTAGGAGACCATGGTCAGCCCGCCCGGCCCGATCCGTTCGAGACCCGCCGCCGACAGCCTCCAGTACGGCCTGGAACGCCGCAGGCGCGCCTCCGGGACGGCGCCGAGCACCCACGGGACGGCCGCGACGGTGCCGATCACCGCGGCCCACAGCCACACCGGGTTGATCGGCAGCAGCGCCAGCGCCACCGCCAGGAGGGTGAACGGACCCGCGGCGACGGGGCGCCACCGGCCACCAGGACCCGCGAGGCCCACCAGCTCATGCTCCACAGTCCGCATCCTCACACGGGTCCCCGCGGGACCGTCGCCTCCTTCCAGCATCCGGTCGCCCTTCGACACCGACATCCATCGTGCCGGTCAGGTCGGCCTGTTCGCTCCCGTCACCCGGATCACTTCCGTCCAGCGGGCCCCCCGCGCTTGCGCGTCAGGCCGTAGGCGACCGCCCCGGCGATCGCCAGCGCGAGGAAGAGGCCCACCCTCGGCCCGGCGGCGTCCTTGCGCCCCTCCTCGGCGTTCTCCGTCGTGCTCGTCGTCCCGGCGTCCTTCGTGGCGGACGGCGACGGCAGCGCCTCCTCCGGCAACGGGATCCGGTAGACGGGCTGGTCCGTGCCCTCCGACCCCGCCAGGATCGACCGGCCGTCGGCCGTGAAGGTCACCGACTCGCCCTGCTCCTGCCGGGGCACGCCGATCGACGTCAGCGACTTGCCGGGGCGGCCGTCCGCGTCCACCGAGTAGAGGCGGGCGCCGAAGTAGGTCCGGATCACGCAGAGGCGCCCGTCGGGCGAGAACGCGCCGTCGGTCGCGATGGACGGCGCGTCGGAGACCTCGCGCATCGTGTTGAAGCCGCTCGTCCGCAGCCTCTTCGGGCCCTCGTACACCTTGCCGCCGAACAGCTTGCTGGCGATGTAGATCCGGTTGGTGCGCGGGTTGATCATGAAGGTCTCGGCGTTGCGCGGCCCGTCCTCGTACTTGATCTTGAAGGCGGTGGCGCGGATCGTCTGGCTGCGCAGCCGGGACGGCTCGGGGATCCGGTACACGGTCACGTACGGCCAGGCGCCGCCGAGGTTGTCGCCGATGTCGGCCACGAAGATCGACGGACGGCCGCGCCCGTCCTCGCCGATCGCCATGCCCTCCCAGTCGCGGGCCTGCGCGCCGCCGAGCGTCAGCGCCGCCCTGACCCGTCCGTCCGTGCCGAGCGCGTAGATCGTCGGGACGCCGCCCGAGTCGTTGTGCGTGTAGACGACGCCCTGGTGCCGCCTGCTGACCGCGAGGCCGCTGGACTCGGTGATCCGCTCGTCCTGGATCCTGAAGGCCACCTCCTCGTCCGGCGCGGCGGCCGCCTGGTGCGAAGGGGTCCGGTGCGCGGGGGCCGCGGACGCGGCGGCGGACGGGAGGCAGACGAACGCCGCGGCGAGGAGGAGCGCCGTACCGGCACGGAGCACGCGATGGCGCCGGGCCGGACGCGGTGACCCCCGGAACGGACGCAATGCCATGGCCTGATCATCCCCGTTCCGCGCCCCGCCGATCATGTGACCCGCGTCATCAGTTCAGCAGCGCACCGACGACCACTGCCAGCACGAGCGCGGTCAGCACGGTGGGAAGCAGCCATTGGGGCGCGCGGTTCACGCTGCCGAGCCTATTCGTCTCCGCGCATGATCCGAACCGTCCGCCCATGATCTGCATCTCACCCTGCATGTGCGGATTGTTCGGGATGGTGCGTTCGCCGTTCGCCTCCGACGCGGGACCGGCGTCGGACGTGTTCGTCATGCTGGGGATGCTCGCCGAGGAGCGCGGCACGGACTCGGCCGGCCTGGCGCTCCTCGGCGCCTGGCCGGGGACCGGCGGCGACCGCTGCCGGGTGCTGAAGGGCCGCGGCCGCTTCTCGGGGATCTGGCGCCCGGAACTGCTCCCCGAGCTCGACCGCGCGCCGGTCGCCCTCGGCCACACCCGCTGGGCGACGCAGGGCTCCCCGGCCGAGCCGGGCAACGCCAGCCCGATGATCGTCCCCGGTGCCGCCGCCTTCACCGATCCCGGCACGGGGTCGGTTCGGACGAAGGCGCCCGCCGGTGTGGTGGCCATGCACAACGGCGACATCGACGCCGGTGACCTGCGGTCGCGGTTCGCGCTGCCGCCCGCGTCCGGGACGACCGACAGCGAGCCGATCTTCCAGCTGCTCGCCGGATGCACAAGCCCGTCCGAGGTGACGCGGGTGCTCGAAGCGGTGGTCGGCCGGGCCGCGCTGGTCTGGGTGCACCGCGACCGCCCGACCGAGGTCCATCTGGCCCGCGCCGCGCTGAGCCCGCTCACCGTGGCCGTCGACACCGAGCAGAACATCTACTGGGCGTCCAACCCGCGCTGGTTCCGGGAGGCGGAGAGGAACACGCGGGTGGAGTTCGCCACGGCGGTGATGCTCCGCGAGGGCACCTACCTGAAGGTCGGCATGGAGCGGCGTCCCGGACGCCGGGACCGGCCCGAGGTCCTCGCGACGGACGCGTTCCTGCCCACAGCCAGGGACACCGACATGGACGACCGCGTCTGGACGGGTTTCGCTCGCGCCGACGAGGAATGCGACCGCGCCGGCCTGAGTCACCGCGTGGTGGAGCGGGCGGGCGGCACCGGCGGCCTGCCGGCCGTCGCCTGAGACGGGAGACCCCGGAGGCCCGGCGCGGTACCTCCGGGGTCTTCCCCGTCTGAAGCGCTCTTTCTGAAGGCGCTCGCCTTGCAGCCGCTCCGGCTAGAGCCTCTCGACCACGTAGTCGACGCAGGCCGTCAGGGCCTCGACGTCGCCGGGGTCGATGGCGGGGAACATGCCGATGCGCAGCTGGTTGCGGCCCAGCTTCCGGTACGGCTCGGTGTCCACGATCCCGTTGGCGCGCAGCACCTTGGCGACCGCGGCGGCGTCGACGTCGTCGTTGAAGTCGACCGTGCCGACCACCTGCGAACGCTGCGCCGGGTCGACGACGAACGGCGTCGTGTACGAGGTCTTCTCCGCCCACGTGTAGAGCCGCTGCGACGAATCGGCGGTACGGGACGTCGTCCAGTCCAGGCCGCCCTGGCCGTTCATCCACTCGATCTGCTCGGCGAGGAGCAGCAGCGTCGCCACGGCGGGCGTGTTGTAGGTCTGGTCCTTGGCGGAGTTGTCCACCGCCGTCTTCAGGTTGAGGAACTCCGGGACGTACCGGTCGGAATCGGCGATCTCGTCGATCCGCTCCAGCGCCGCCGGGGACGCGAGCGCCAACCACAGGCCGCCGTCCGCCGCGAAGCACTTCTGCGGCGCGAAGTAGTAGACGTCGGTCTCGGCCACGTCCACGGGCAGGCCGCCCGCGCCCGACGTCGCGTCCACCAGCACGAGCCCGTCGCGCGCGGTCGTACCCGCGGGGCGCCTGATCGGCATCGCGACGCCGGTCGAGGTCTCGTTGTGGGTGAGGGCGTAGACGTCCACGCTCTCCTCGGCGGACGCCTCCGGGTGCGTTCCGGGGGAGGCGGTGATGATGGTCGGGTCCCCCAGCCAGGGCGCGCTCGCCGTGACCTTGGCGAACTTGCTGGAGAACTCGCCGAACGTCAGATGCTGCGACCGCTGCCGGACGAGGCCGAACGCCGCGGCGTCCCAGAAGGCGGTCGTGCCGCCGTTGCTGAGCAGGACCTCGTATCCGTCGGGCAGCGAGAAGAGCTGGGACAGGCCCTCCCGGACCCTTCCGACCAGGGACTTGACCGGCTTCTGCCGGTGCGAGGTGCCCATGTACGCGGTGCCGGATTCGGCGAGCGCGGCGAGCTGCTCGGGACGGACCTTCGACGGTCCGCACCCGAACCGGCCGTCGGCGGGCTTGAGATCGGCGGGTATGTCAATGGCTGGATTCGCGCTGTCGGTCACTCGAAGAAGGCTACTTCACCCGCCGCCAGGCCCAGGTAACCAGGGTCAACAGCGCGACGCCGCAGACGCCGGCGACGACCGCGGGCGGGTAGACCCAGTCGTCGCCCCTGGAGCGCGCCGCCACGGCGGTGCGCACCGAGTCGTAGGTCAGGAACGCCAGGAACAGCGCGGCGACCGCGACGGCGACCCGCCCCGACACGGCGTTGGTGCGCCGCCGCCGCTCCTCCCGCTCCGCCTCGTACCGCCGCAACTCCTCGGCGACACGAGCCCTCTCGGCACCAGCCGTCTCAGCGGACCGTGAAGCACCGACACCGGCCGCAGGCCCGATATCCCCCTCAAGGGGCTCGTCACGGTCTTCACTCATGGCGCCAATGATGACAAACGACCGAACTCGATGTTCGGCCGCCGGGCGGATCTACCCGCCTGGCAGCATTCACGATCACAACGACCCCAGCCACCACCGCAACCACGCAACAACCCAAACCGTTGCGATCGCGTCCGAAGGCAGGTTTCGAGCGAAGCGAGAAACCTGATCGCGCAGCGAGCCGCCAAGGCGAGTTCGGAGCGATGCAGCGATCGCACCGTAGTTCCCGCCGAAGGAGGGCCCCCAGGGCCCGACCGCCAAGGGAACTGCAATGAATAAGGCCCCCGGTCGGCGGACCGGGGGCCTCAGGCGCGTACGGGGGGCGGGGGATCGGCCGGTCAGGCGGCCTGGCGCTTGAGGGCCTCCGCTGCTCCGGTCACGTCGTCGATCGCCCGGCTTCCCGGGCCGGTGTACTTGGCGCTCGGACGGACGAGGCGGCCGGTGCGCTTCTGCTCCAGGATGTGCGCCGCCCAGCCGGCGGTGCGGCCACAGGTGAACATCGCGGGCATCATCGAGGTCGGGACCTCGGCGAAGTCCAGGATGACCGCGGCCCAGAACTCCACGTTCGTCTCGATCGGGCGGTCCGGGCGGCGCTCGCGCAGCTCGGCCAGGGCGGCGTCCTCCAGTGCCTTGGCGGCCTCGAAGCGCGGCGCGTCCAGCTCCCTGGCGGTGCGGCGCAGGACGCGGGCGCGCGGGTCTTCGGCGCGGTAGACGCGGTGGCCGAAGCCCATCAGCCGCTCGCCGGAGTCGAGGATGCCGGTGACGACCTTGCGGGCGTCGCCGAGCTGCTCGACCTTCTCGATCATCGGGACCACCCGGGCGGGGGCGCCGCCGTGCAGCGGACCGGACATCGCGCCGATCGCGCCGGACATGCTGGCCGCGACGTCCGCCCCGGTGGAGGCGATCACCCGCGCGGTGAACGTGGAGGCGTTCATGCCGTGCTCGGCGGCGGAGACCCAGTACGCGTCGATGGCCCGCACGTGCTTCGGGTCGGGCTCACCGCGCCAGCGGACCATGAACCGCTCGGTGATCGTCCTGGCCGCGTCGATCCTGTCCTGCGGAACCATCGGGACGCCGATGCCGCGCGCGGACTGGGCGACGAACGACAGCGCCGTCACCGACACCCGGGCGAGGTCGGTGCGGGCCTCCTCGTCGGAGATGTCGAGCAGCGGGCGCATCCCGTAGGCGGGAGCCAGGGTGGGGAGGGCGCTCTGCACGTCCACCCGTACGTCGCCGGAGGTGACCGGCAGAACGTGCGGGTCGGCGGGCGCCAGTCCGGGGTCGAAGCTGTCGTCCACCAGGAGGCCCCAGGCGTCCCCGAAGGAGACGCGGCCGACGAGCTCCTCGATGTCCACGCCCCGGTAGCGGAGGGCGCCGCCCTCCTTGTCCGGTTCGGCGATCTCGGTCTCGAAGGCCACGACCCCCTCGAGACCAGGTTTGAAATCGGACATGTCGTCCTGCCTTTCGTCCCCGAGAAGTGATAAGGCGGTGCCGTGCCATTGAACCTTGTCCGCCTTACTTGCCAGTACCCAGGGGTCAGGTGAGTTGCACAAGTCCCAGGTGGGAGGCTCAGACGCTGTGGATTCCCCAACGCCCGACCCGGCACGGCTCCGAAGATCCTACGAAGGGGGCGAATTGGCGGAACCGTCGCTCCCCGCCGACCCGCTCGCGCTGTTCGCCGCGTGGTTCGCCGACGTGCATACCTTCGGCCTCGCCGAGCCGAACGCGATGGTGCTGGCCACGGCGTCCGGCGACGGCGTCCCGAGCGCCCGGACCGTCCTGCTGAAGGGGTACGGGCCGCAGGGGTTCCGCTTCTTCACGAACCTGACGTCCCACAAGGGGCGCGATCTCGCGGAGAACCCGCGTGCGGCGCTGGTCTTCCCCTGGCACGCGATGCACCGGCAGGTGCGTGTCGCCGGTCCGGTGGCCGAGCTGTCGCGGGAGGAGTCCGCCGCCTACTTCCGGACGCGCCCGTACGGGTCGCGGCTGGGCGCGTGGGCGAGCGAGCGCCAGTCGGACGTCATCCCCGGGCGGGACGTGCTGGAGCGCAGCTGGGCCGAGCTGGCCGAACGCTGGCCGGACGCGGGCGGGCCCGACGCCGTCCCGCTGCCGGACTTCTGGGGCGGCTACCGGCTCGTTCCGGAGTCGATCGAGTTCTGGCAGGGCCGCCGAGACCGGCTCCACGACCGCATCCGTTACCAAAGAGCGGTTCCGGGGGGTGTGGGGGGTCGTCCCCCCTCGGAC
>NZ_SMKH01000269.1 GCF_004348515.1 Actinomadura sp. KC345
CAGTGTCAGTGGGCCTACCGGGCTGTCCACGACGACGTGCGTCGGGTTCATGTAGGCGATCCTTTCTTGGTCAGGACGTCGGGAGCAGGTTGATGGGGTGGTCGCCTGTGGCCCACAGGTATTGCACCTCGACGGGGAGCGTGAGGAGGCCGAACTCGGCGGGGCCGCACCGGACCACGACCTCCGAGCCCTTCGTGAAGATATCCACAGGCTGTGGAGGAAGGTTCCGGACGATGTCCGACAGGAGCCGCCCGGGGACGAGGACGCGCCCCGGCTCGGTGACGGTGGCCGCGTCCCAGGCGCGGGCGGACACCTCGTAGTCGAACGCCGCCAGGGACAGCTCTCCCTGGTCGGTGACCTCGATGAGCATGCCCGCGAGGACGGGGAGCGCGGGGCGTGCGGGCAGCGTCCGCGCCGCCCACGCCACGGCGTCGGCGAGGGTCTGCCGGTCGACTCGGAACTCCACCTTGGTCTGCCTTTCCGCGACGGCTTGCCATGGCCGGGGACCGGCCATGACTAGCACGTTATCCCCAGGGTCGGACAGTCAGAAGAGGGCGCTTTGGGCGGCGTGGGTCGTGCGCTCGAAGTCGAGGAGGTAGCGCTTGCGGTCGAGCCCGCCGCCGTAGCCGGTGAGGTCGCCTGTGGAGCCGATGACGCGGTGGCAGGGAACGATGATGCCGATGGGGTTCCGCCCGTTGGCGAGGCCGACGGCCCGGGACGCGGACGGATTTCCCATGTCGACGGCGAGCTGGCCGTAAGTGGCGGTGTCTCCGTAGGGGATCTCTTGAAGCAATGCCCAGACGCGCTTCTGGAAGGGTGTTCCGTGGAGGTTGAGCGGCAGGTCGAACTCTGTCAGCTCACCAGCGAAGTATGCGGAGAGCTGTTCGGCGACGGTCGCAAAGGGGTCGGTACCTGGGTCTCCGGGCGCGCCGAAGGTCTCCTCGGCTGGACGGTGCCGCTGCACTTCCATGTAGAGGCCGGACAGGGCGCCGTCTCGGGCCACCAGTGTCAGTGGGCCTACCGGGCTGTCCACGACGACGTGCGTCGGGTTCATGTAGGCGATCCTTTCTTGGTCAGGACGTCGGGAGCAGGTTGATGGGGTGGTCGCCTGTGGCCCACAGGTATTGCACGGCGTAGGCGCGCCATGGACGCCATCGGGCGGCGCGACGGGTGAGGGCAGCAGGCGTCGTGGGGAGGTCGAGATCCATGGCAGCGGCACGGACCCCCAGGTCGCCTGGGATGAACGCGTCGGGATCTCCGAGGGCACGCATCGCGATCGTCTCAATGGTCCACGGACCGAAGCCGGGAAGGGCGGACAAGCGCGCGCGGGCCTCCTCCCAGTCGCTCCCCACGCCGAGGTCGATTTCACCACTTGCGAGCCCGCCTACGAGGGTCATGAGCGTGGTGCGCCGGGTCTTCGGGAACGCGAGTGCCTCGGGGTCGAGTTCCGCTAGGGCGGAGGGGGTCGGGAACAGGTGCGTCAGTCCGCCGCCTGGGTCGTCTATGGGGTCGCCGTAGGCGGTCACCAGTCGTCCTGCATGGGTCCGGGCCGCCGCCGTGGACACTTGCTGGCCCAGGACGGCGCGGACGGCGAACTCGGGGGCGTCCACGGTGCGGGGGACGCGCCGTCCGGGGGCCTTGTCGATCAGAGGGGCAAGGACAGGGTCGGTGCGGAGCAGATCGTCCACGGCGACGGGGTCCGCGTCGAGGTCGAGCATCCAGCGGCACCGGCTTATCGCGATGGTGAGGTCGCGCAGGTCGCTGAGGGTGAGCGTGCAGGCGACATGGTCGGGCCGGGGCCGGAGCGTGGCGATGCCGTGCCCGTGGGGGAGGCGCATCGCGCGGCGGAACGCGGCGTCGCGCCACTCCTCCACGCCCGGGACGGCGGTGGCCGCGAGATGGCCGAACAGGTTGTCGGGGCAGAGCGGCACCCGGAAGGGCAACCGCAGGGACAGCGCGCCCGACCCGGCGGGCGGGTGCCCTTTGGCGACTCGGTCGCGCAGCTCGGTCGGGGTCAGCGCGAACACCTCGCGGACGGTGTCGTTGAAGGAGCGGATACTGGCGAAGCCCGCCGCGAAGGCCACGTCGCCCATCGGGATGGCCGTCGTTTCGATGAGGAGCCTCGCCGTCTGCGCACGCTGGGCCCGCGCCAGGGCGAGTGGACCGGCGCCCAACTCGGCGTTGAGCTGACGCTCGATCTGGCGCGTGCTGTAACCGAGCCGTCCTGCGAGACCAGGGACGCCCTCACGGTCGACGACGCCATCGGCGATGAGCCGCATCGCACGGGCGACGACGTCCGCACGGTGGTTCCATTCCGGTGAGCCGGGGCTTGTGTCGGGCCGGCAGCGCTTGCAGGCACGGAACCCGGCTTGCTGCGCGGCGGCCGCACTGGGATGGAAGCGCATGTTCTCGGGCTTGGGCGGCACGACAGGGCAGCTGGGGCGGCAGTAGATACCGGTGGTGACGACCCCGATGAAGAACCATCCGTCGAAGCGGGCGTCCTTCGCCTGGACGGCCCGCACGCATCTTTCCGCGTCCTCGTGCATGCCTCCCAGCATCACCGATGGTCACGCGATTCCACTAGCGGGAAACCGACATCATCGTCGCGCCGCCGCCCCGTGCGCACCGGCCATGACGTCCCAGGTAATCGATCTTCCGACGCGGGGTTGGCAGCGTAGGGGCCACCGGGACGAACCCGGCCGATCAGGCGGGAGTCATGACATGAGCGATGTTCAGCAGCGGGTCGAGCGATACCTGGCCATCTGGAACGAGACCGATCCCGCCGCCCGGCGCGCCGCGATCGACGAACTGTGGACGGAACACCCCGCGTACGTCGACCCGCTCGGCGTGGCCGAGGGACGGGACGCGATCGACGCCTTCGTCGGCGCGGCGCAGCAGCAGTTCCCCGGCATGGTCTTCCGCCCCGCGGGCACCGTGGACGCCCACCACAACGTGGCCCGCTTCACCTGGGAACTGGGCCCCGAGGGCGGCGAGGCGCTCGTGGTCGGGTTCGATGTGGCGGTCTTCGCCGACGACGGCCGCTTCGACCGCGTCCACGGCTTCCTCGACAAGGTGCCCGCCTGACGCCCTCCGGCGGCGCGCCGGACGTCCGACCCGGCACGCCGCCCACGGCGGTCAGAGCTGACGGTGCGCCGCAGGGAGCGGCTACCCAGGCCCCCGTTCGTACTATCCGCAGCGGCAGGCTCCGCCACGGGAGCTAGGGCGAACATCGCTCCGGGGCGGGACGGCCGTTCGGCGCACGGCTTCCTAGGCTCGGCAACGCTCGGCTAGATCAAGGAGGCCACCGTGCGTCGCCAGCTTTCCATCGTCGTCCTGGCCGCGGCCGGCGTAACCGCGCTCAGCGCATGCGGCATGGCGTTCGCCTCGACCCACGAGGACGACGCCGCGCTGAAGGGCGGCATCACCGCGGTGCACATCGAGGGCATCGGTTCGGGCCGCGTGACGTTGCGCGGCGGGGCGTCCGAGGCGGACATGTCCGTCCACCGCAAGATCAAGTACCGGGGCGACAGACCGGAGGGGCCGACGCACCGGATCGAGAACGGCGTCCTGACGCTGGGCGACTGCGGCTCGCGCTGCTCGGTGAGCTACACGGTCGATCTGCCGGCGGGCGTCGCGGTGAGCGGCGGCACGTCCAACGGCGCGATCGACCTGTCCCGCGTGGGGAAGGTGGACGTATCGACCGAGTCGGGTTCGATCCGCCTGGACGACATCAGCGGCACGGTCAAGGCGCGGACGTCCAACGGCGAGATCGAGGGACACGGCCTGAAGGGCGGCGGCACCGACGTGGAGACGTCGAACGGCGAGATCACCCTGGTACCGGCCAAGGCGCAGAACATCCGCGCCAAGGCGTCGAACGGGGAGGTCACGGTCACCGTCCCGGCCGGACCGTACCGCGTCTCGGCGCGCACCGGCAGCGGCGACCGGAACGTCAGCGTCCCGGACGACCCGTCCGCCGAGCACCGCCTCGACCTGACCACTGACAACGGGGACATCACCGCCAAGCCCGCCGGATAGCCCCGGCGCATGGCGCGCAATGTCGAAGTCGGCGAGTTCCTCAGGTCGCGGAGGGCGCGTCTGCGGCCCGAGGACGCCGGCATCCCCTCCTACGAGGGCCGGCGCCGCGTGCGCCACGACCACCCGGACGCCGGACGGCTCATCCTCGGAGAAGGCGCTCCGGTGGCCGGCTCGCCTATCCGGGCCAACCGACCACGACGGCCACGGCGAAACCGAGGAAGACCGATCCCAGGACCAGGAGACCCGAGTTCTCCAGCAGCGACCTCACCATGTTCCTGCGTGTGAAAAGGAGCATGACCTTCGGCTTGCGCGCCAGATACACCACTGGCACCTCTTGGCCCGGCTCCATCTCGGTGTCCATGCGCACGATCGACTTGAAGGCCACCCGGCTTCCGTGCTGGTCCACGAAGGCGAAAACGGGTGTCCGCCGCGATTCGCCCACCGTCTGGTGGCCGACCACTACACCGGTCGTGCGTATGCCGCGTCGCCATAGCAGGCACACGTGCACGACGTCCCGCAAATAGCCCACGAGAAGACCTGCTCCGACCGCCCCGGTGGCCAGGATGGCAATCAGTTCACCCGACACTCTGCCCCCTCCACCCGGTGGGCCCCCTGAGCAATGGGACGCCTCAGGGTGTCCTGAAGTTCGGGTGCAGAGGCTGCCGCAGGAGAGGGAACACGCCACCGCGTTTGCTCGGAGAAAGTGCGACCGATCTCGGGGTCATCCGCTCATTCGGCGGCGGCGCGCAGGCGGGTTTCGCGGTCCATGGTCAGCAGGGCCGTGTTGACCAGGGCAACTCCGGCGAACGCGATCGCGAGCGCCGGATGTCCCCGGCGGCCTGGTTCACATCCCGTCGCCTCGCGCGTCGCCCCGGATGGCGTGGACCCCGATCTCAGACATTCGATACCTCCCAGATCGGACGGGCCTGTACCCGCGAGATCCGCCAGCCGCTCTCGGCGCGGGCGGCTTCCAGCTCGTAACGCTCGCCCAGCAGGCGAGGCGCGCCCTCGTGCGCGAAGACGACGAGAAGGTTCGCCGCGATCGTGGCCCGGTCGCCGTGCACGTCGATCAGCGGGCCGGTGATGAAGTGCTGGGTCGGCACCGTGTGGTTGCGGCGCGCCTGCGCGACCAGCGCGTCGACGCCCCGCCCGCTGACGGCGGGACCACCGCTCCGAGCGGCGGCCCGGCTACCGCGGATGCCGGGGGAGCCGGATCGTGACGACGAGGCCGCCGGTGGGGCGGGGTGTGAGGTCGAGGGTTCCGTCGTGTGCTCGGACGATGCTCTGCACGATCGCCAGCCCGAGTCCGACGCCGGCGTGGTCGTTGGTGCGGATGCGCGTCGTCCCGCGCTGGAAGGGTTCGGTGAGGGTCGGCAGGAGTTGCGCCGGGAGCCGATGGCCGGTGTTCTCGACCTGCAGCACGCTCGCGTCGTGCCGCGATTCGGTGTGGACCGTCACGGTGCCGCCGGTGGGGAGGTTGTGGACGATCGCGTTCTGGACGAGGTTGGACACCACCCGCAGGAGGAGCGCCGGAGAACCGGCGGTGTGCGTCGCCTCGCCGGTGACGTCGAGTGTGATCCCGCGCCGTTCTGCGAGGTGAAGCAGCGTCTCGGTGGCTTCTTCGGCGATGAGGGACAGGTCGACGGTCTCCCGGGTGAAGCTCCTGTTGTTGCCGCGGCTGAGCAGCAGGAGGGCCTCGGTGAGGTCGATCGCCCGCGTGTTCACGGTGTGGAGGCGTTCTATGAGTTCGCCGTGGTCGCGCGTGGGGTCGCTGCGTGCCACGTCCAGGAGTGTCTGCGAGATGGCCAGCGGCGTGCGCAGTTCGTGGGACGCGTTGGCGGCGAACCGCTGCTGTTCGGTGACGTGGGATTGCAGTTGTTCGAGCATGGTGTCGAACACGTCGGCGAGTTCGCGGAACTCGTCGTTGGGGCCTTCCATGCGGATCCGGTGCGACAGCGATCCGTTGGCGGCCGTCCTCGCCGCGTCCGCGATCCGCGTGAGCGGTGCGAGCATCCGGCCGGCGAGAAGCCATCCCCCCAGGAGGCCGAACACCAGGAGGAAGAAGAGTGCTTGGCCCGCGCGGGGGGCGAAGGCGCGCTGGAGGTCGGAGCGGGTGGGGGCGACCCGCTGGACCGGCGCCCCGCGGACGCCGCTCCCCGGTCCGGCGACGAGCGCGCCGTCCGGGACGTAGCGCAGCAGGAACAACCACACCACGGCCAGCAGGAGAGCGCCGGCGAGCAGGAGGAATCCGGCGTAGCTGAGGGTGAGTTTGAGCCGGGTGCTGAGCCCTGGGCGCCTATTCACGGGCGCCGCCCGGGTGGACGGGGTCCCTGCCTGTGTCGATCCGGTAGCCGACGCCGGGCACCGTGGCGATCAGCCACGGTTCGCCGAGCCGTTTGCGCAGGGCGGAGACCGTGATGCGGACGGCGTTGGTGAAGGGGTCGGCGTTGGCGTCCCAGGCCCGCTCCAGGAGCTCTTCGGCGCTGACGACACCGCCTTCGGCGGCGACGAGGACGTCGAGCACGGCGAACTGCTTGCGGGTGAGCGCGACGTAGCGTCCGTCGCGGAAGACCTCCCGGCGGAAGGGGTCCAGCCGCAGGCCCGCGATCTCGCTGACCGGGGGCCGGGCGTACGCGCGCCTGCGGTCCAGCGCCCGCAGCCGCAGCACGAGCTCCCGGAGATCGAACGGCTTGGTGAGGTAGTCGTCGGCGCCGAGCTCGAACCCGGACGCCTTGTCGTCGATCCGGTCGGCGGCGGTGAGCATGAGGATCGGGACGCCGCTGCCGGAGGCGACGATCCGCCGGGCGATCTCGTCGCCGGACGGGCCGGGGATGTCGCGGTCCAGGACCGCCAGGTCGTAGGAGTTGACGGCCAGCAGCTCCAGGGCGGTGTCCCCGTCACCGGCGATGTCGGCGGCGATGGCCTCCAGCCGGAGCCCGTCACGGACGGCTTCGGCCAGGTAGGGCTCGTCCTCCACGATCAGAACGCGCATGCCTGAAGGCTATGCGGCACCACATATCGCCGACGTATGCGAACCGGACACGCCCGGGACGGCCTCTGCCTTTCGCAGCGCCTTCCGGCCTGGCCGGACCGGCCGGGTCATGACGTCACAGGCTCAACTCCCGGGCCGATGGGTGCGGGCACGGCGGCGGCGTCGACCAGGCGCGCGACCAGCTGTTCGTAGGGCAGTCCGGCAGCGGCGAACATCCTGGGCACCTGGGAGGCGGCCGTCATTCCCGGCATGGTGTTGACCTCGTTGAGGACGGGTCCGCGGTCGGTGAGGAAGAAGTCGATGCGGGCGACACCGGCGCAGCCGAGCGCGTCGAACATCCGCAGCGCCGCCCCGGCCAGGGCCGCCCGGTCTGCGCCGTCGATGCCGGCGGGCACGCTGAACCGCGCCGAACCGTCGTACTTCGACCGGGTGTCGAACAGGCCGTCGTTGTGGATCTCCAGCGGCGGCGACGCCCAGCGGCGACCGTCGGCCTCGCGCAGGACGGCCACATCGATCTCCCGGCCCACGACGACGTCCTCGATCAGGATCCGGTCGTCGAATCGCGCCGCGCAGCGCAGCGCGTCGCATAGCCGGGCGCCGTCGCGCGCCAGGGCGACGCCGAAACTCGACCCGGCCGAAGCGGGCTTGACCACCACATCGGTCTCGAACTCGACGTCCGCGATCTGTGCGGCCGCCACCAGCCGTCCGGGAGCGGTGCGGATCCCGACGGCCTGCGCCACGAGCTTGGCCGCCCACTTGTCCATGCCGAGCGCACCGGCGCGCAGGCCCGAACCGGCCATCGGCGTGTGGGTGAGGGAGCACAGCGCCGCGAGGGTCCCGTCCTCGCCGGACGGGCCGTGGACCGCGGGAAAGACGACGTCGGCGCGTTCGATGACGGCCAGCGCCGCCGCCAGGGAGCCGATGGCCCGTGACCCGAGCGCATCGGTTCCCCGCCTCCACAGCCCGTCGCGGCCGATGGTCAGCTCGTCCACGTCGAATCCGCTGGAACGCAACGCCTGCGCGACCGCCGTGGCCGTGGACAGGGAGACGTCATGCTCGGCGCTCTCTCCGCCGCCGACCACCACGATTCGCCGTGTCATGCGGTACTCCTCTTCAAGCGGTGCTCCTTCTCACACGCGGCCCGATGCCGGTGACGATGGTGTGTGGAATGGTCCCGGCCCAACGAGCCCAGTCCTGGACGGACGGGACCGCGCCCCCGTCCGGGCCGAACACGGTCGCGGACGTGCCGGCCGGGAAGCACAGGGCGCCGGTGTCGATCACGATCTGGTCCATCGAGACCCGTCCGGCGACCGGGAAACGGCGCCCGCGGATCTCAACGCCCGCCTGGGGCGAGCACTCTCGCGGGATTCCGTCGGCATACCCGACGGGCAGGACGCTCAGATGGGCCGCGCGATCGGTGACATACGCGCCGCCGTAACCGACCGGCGTCCCGGCCGGAACCGCCGTCGTGTGCACGATCGGCGCGGTCAGGCGGGACGCGCCGTGCATCGCCACGGTCCCGGACGGATCGATGCCGACGAGTCCCGCCCCGACGCGGACCATCCCGAGATGGGTCGCCGAGTCGGTCAGCGTCCCCGACGTGGCCGCGAGATGGGCGACCGGCGAGCCGAGCCCCGCCGCCCGGACCGCCCGCTGCGCCTCGCGCATACCGGCGACCGCCGGCGCGTTCGCCGCCGGGTCCGCCCGGTCGGCCAGCGGAAGATGGCCCATGACGCCGACGACACGGACCCTGCGAGCCCGTTGACCGCGCTGAGCGAGACCGATCAACTCGTCCCACTGCCTGCGCCGGCAGCCCCCACGGGACATGCCGGTGTCCACATGCAGGTGAACCCGCACGGTCGACGCGGCGTGCGCGACGAGAGCGCCGAGCTCGTCCACCGACCCGACAGCGACATCGACCCCGGCGGCCACCGCCGCCTCAGCGTCGATCCCGGACGGGTGCAGCCACGCGAGGATCGGCACCGCCAACCCGGCGGCACGCAACGCACGGGCCTCCGCGACGCTCGTCGTCCCGAGCCACCCGGCACCGGCGGCGACGGCGGCCCTGGCGACCGTGACGGCGCCGTGGCCGTAACCGTCGGCTTTGACCACGGCCATGATCGTGCTCGGTGTCCGCGCACGAATCCTGGCGACGTTCGCGGTGACCGCCACCGGCAGCGTCTGCAAGGTCGGCGCCCCGGAGGCTCGGCGCTGGGGCGCGACCGAGACCCGGTTCATGGCCGTATCCCCAAGTCCTTGACCGAGCCCGCGCGCACCGGCGGGCAACCGTCGTCGATGGCATCGGGACACAGCTCGTAATGCCAGGCCCCATTGCTGTAGACCCGGCACAGCCCGTATCCGGCGCGGTCCTCGGAAAGCCAAGCCGCGGCGTCCGGGTGCGGCAGCCGGACCGGCTCCACCGTGCGGTACTCGAAATGCCACCACTCGTTGTCGTAGACGCGGTAGAGCCCGTACCGCCCGCCGTGCCGTTCGAGCCACCGCGCGCCCTCGGTCGGACGGACGTCGAGCGCGAGCCCGCGCACGTGGCTGGACTCCTCCGGTGGCAGCACCCGGCGCCGCGCCGCCCGCACCGAGCCGGTGCGCCGGACCTCCTCGGTGAAGATCCGGTGCTGTTCCGCCGCGTCGCGATGCCCCGAGGTGAGGCCGATCAGCTGCCCGTCGCGCCAGAACGCCTCGGCCCGCGCGTGCGTGAACGCCGTCAGCGTCTCCGGTGCCAGCCCGCGCAGGTCCTCGGCGGGGTAGCGCAGGGCCAGCGCCCACTGGCAGGCCAGGAAGCGGGCCCGTCCCGGCGCGCGGCAGAAGGCGACCGGCACCAGCAGCACCGCGACGAGCCGGGTGACGATCGCCAGGACGCGCGCATTGCTCGCCAAAGGTGGTTTCGCCATGCCCCCACGGAAGACGAGCGACCGTTGCGAGGGCGTATGCGATTTTCGATACGCCCGCGATACACGCCTTTTCCCTGTGCAGCACAGGTGCTTCTGCTGGTGGAGGGGTATTGGCCTGCCTGGACGCCCACGTGGTGAGCGATCTCAAAAAGATCGGCGAGGTGATGTCGAGACGGCCGGGGCGGCTCCGACCTTCTGGTGACCGGCGCCGGACGGCGGCGCCGACGGAACGAAGGAGCACCCTGATGTCCAAGGTTCGCGTCCACAACTTCGCGATCTCGCTGGATGGGTTCGGCACCGGCGCCGACCCAGGCCCGGACGCCCCGTTCGGCCACGCGGGCGAACGCCTGCACGAATGGATGTTCGCCACCCGGTTCTGGGGCGAGATGACCGGCGCCCCAGGCGGCAGCACCGGCGCCGACCACGCCTTCGCCGCCCTGCACGAGCCCGGCATCGGCGCCGAGATCATGGGCGCAGGCAAGTTCGGCCCACCCGGATGGCAGGACGACCCCGACTGGAAGGGCCCCTGGGGCGCCAACCCGCCCTTCCACACACCGGTCTTCGTCCTCACCCACCGCCCCCG
>NZ_SMKH01000026.1 GCF_004348515.1 Actinomadura sp. KC345
CCCCCGCACAGCACCATCCGCCGCCCGACCCCTCCGGGCTTCATCTCGTCACTCATGACTCCATGATCCCGGACGACCACCGGACCAACGCACCGCACCCACAACTGCACCGACCCCAGTCCCAACGCAACCCCGCAACAACCGAAATCACTGCGATCGCGTCCGAAGGCAGGTTTCGAGCGAAGCGAGAAACCTGATCGCGCAGCGAGCCGCCATGGCTAGTTCAAAGCGATGCAGCGATCGCAGTGCAGTGCCCGCCGAAGGAGGGCTCCCAGGCCCGACGCCAAGGGAACCGCCATGAGTACAGCCCTCTAGGGCCTGACGCCGAGGACACCACTGAGGAACACGCCGGTGTGGCTGGCGTCGACCTTGGCGACGTCCTCGGGGGTGCCGGCGGCGACGACGGTGCCGCCGCGGGAGCCGCCCTCGGGGCCCATGTCGATGATCCAGTCGGCGGTCTTGATGACGTCCAGGTTGTGCTCGATGACGATCACCGTGTTGCCCTTGTCGACCAGGCCGTTCAGGACGCCGAGGAGCCTGCGGATGTCGTCGAAGTGCAGGCCGGTGGTCGGCTCGTCCAGCACGTAGATCGTGCGGCCGGTCGAGCGCTTCTGCAGCTCGGACGCCAGCTTGACGCGCTGGGCCTCGCCGCCGGACAGGGTCGGCGCGGGCTGGCCGAGCCGGACGTAGCCGAGGCCGACGTCGTTGAGGGTCTTCAGGTGCCGGTGGATCGCCTTGATCGGCTCGAAGAACTCGGTGGCCTGCTCGATCGGCATGTCGAGCACCTCGGAGATCGTCTTGCCCTTGTAGTGGACCTCCAGGGTCTCCCGGTTGTAGCGGGCGCCGTGGCAGACCTCGCAGGGGACGTAGACGTCCGGCAGGAAGTTCATCTCGATCTTGATGGTGCCGTCGCCGGAGCAGTTCTCGCAGCGGCCGCCCTTGACGTTGAAGGAGAACCGGCCGGGCTGGTAGCCGCGGACCTTCGCCTCGGTCGTCTGCGCGAACAGCTTGCGGATGTGGTCGAACACGCCGGTGTAGGTGGCCGGGTTGGACCGCGGCGTGCGCCCGATCGGCGACTGGTCGACGTGGACGACCTTGTCGAGCTGGTCGACGCCGTTGACGCGCCGGTGCCGGCCGGGGACGAGCTTGGCCCCGTTCAGCTTCTTGGCCAGCGAGCTGTAGAGGATGTCGTTGACCAGCGTCGACTTGCCCGAGCCGGACACGCCGGTCACCGCGGTGAAAACGCCGAGCGGGAACGCCACGTCCACGTCCCGGAGGTTGTTCTGCTGGGCGCCCTTCACCGTGACCTCGCGGCCCCTCGTGCGGGGCCGGCGGATCTCCGGGACGGCGATCTCGCGTCGCCCGTCGAGGTAGGCGCCGGTCACGGAGCGGTCGGACTTCTTCAGGTCCTCAAGGGAGCCGGACACGACGATCTCGCCGCCGTGCTCGCCGGCGCGGGGGCCGATGTCGACGATCCAGTCGGCGGCGGCGATGGTGTCCTCGTCGTGCTCGACGACGATCAGGGTGTTGCCCATGTCGCGCAGCCGGAGCAGCGTCTCCAGCAGCCGGTGGTTGTCGCGCTGGTGCAGGCCGATGGACGGCTCGTCCAGCACGTACAGGACGCCGACCAGGCCCGACCCGATCTGCGTGGCCAGCCGGATGCGCTGCGCCTCTCCCCCGGCGAGGGTCGCCGCAGGCCGGTCGAGGGACAGGTAGTCGAGGCCGACGTCCAGCAGGAACCCGAGCCGGGCGTTGATCTCCTTCAGGACGCGCTCGGCGATGTGCCGCTCGCGGTCGCTCAGCTCCATGGCGAGCAGGAACTTCGCGGCCTCGCCGATCGGCTTCGCGGCGACCTCGGCGATCGACATCCCGCCCATGGTGACGGCGAGCACGACCGGCTTGAGGCGGGCGCCGTCGCACGTCGGGCACGGGATCTCCCGCATGTAGCCCTCGTACCGCTCCCGGCTGGTGTCGCTCTCGGCCTCGGCGTGGCGCCGCTGGATGTAGGGGATCACGCCCTCGTACGCGGTGTAGTACGACCTCGTCCGGCCGTACCGGTTCTTGTAGCGCACGTGGACCTGGGTCTCGTGACCGTTGAGGATCGCCTTGCGCGCCTTGGCGGGCAGCTTCTCCCAGGGCGTGTTGAGGTCGAAGCCCATCGCATCGCCGAGCGCGGACAGCAGGCGCAGGAAGTAGTCGCTGACGTGCCCGTTCGACCACGGCTGGATCGCGCCCTCGCCGAGCGTCAGCTCCTCGTCCGGGACGACGAGCTCCGGGTCGACCTCCATCCGCGTCCCGAGCCCGGTGCAGTCGGGGCACGCGCCGTAGGGCGAGTTGAACGAGAACGACCGGGGCTCCAGCTCTTCGAACGACAGGTCGTCGTAGGGGCAGTACAGGTGCTCGGAGAACATCCGGGTGCGGTTCTCGTCGTCTTCGGGCACGTCGACGAAGTCGAGGACGATCGTCCCGCCGGCGAGGCCGAGCGCCGTCTCCACCGAGTCGGCGAGCCGCTGGCGCGCCGAGTCCTTCACCGAGAGCCGGTCGACCACGACCGCGATGTCGTGCTTCTCCTGCTTCTTCAGCGTGGGCGGCTCGTCCAGGCGGATCGTCCGGCCGTCCACGATCGCCCGCGAGTACCCCTTGGACTGCAGCTCCCGGAACAGCTCCAGGTACTCGCCCTTGCGCCCCCGGATCACCGGCGCCAGCACCTGGAACCGGGTGCCCGGCTCCAGCTCCAGCACCCGGTCGACGATCTGCTGCGGCGCCTGCCGGGTGATCGGCCGGCCGCACTCGGGGCAGTGCGGGTGCCCGATCCGCGCGTACAGCAGCCGGAGGTAGTCGTACACCTCGGTGATGGTCCCGACCGTCGACCGCGGGTTCTTGCTGGTCGACTTCTGGTCGATCGACACCGCCGGGGACAGCCCCTCGATGAAGTCGACGTCGGGCTTGTCCATCTGCCCGAGGAACTGGCGGGCGTAGGCCGACAGCGACTCCACGTACCGCCGCTGCCCCTCCGCGAAGATCGTGTCGAACGCCAGGCTGGACTTCCCGGAGCCCGACAGACCGGTGAACACGATCAGGGAGTCCCGCGGGAGGTCGAGCGAGACGTCCTTCAGGTTGTGCTCGCGTGCTCCACGCACGATGAGTCGGTCATGCACGGCGTTGATCCGGTTCCTCTTCTGGGCGCGGCGATCGGCGGACAGGCCGGTCTCAAGGCTAGCCAAGGGGTACGACAGAGTCCCCCGAGTCATTAACGGCGACGGCTCCCGCCGCATTTCATGACGCTCCCCGCCCGTCCCGCGAGGGCACGGACGGCACCAACGCACCGTACACGTGTTCGAACGCCTCTCGCCACCGCAACGCCTGCGTCACCCTCCTCACATGGTTCCCGGCGCGGGCGCGGGATGGCGTGGGCTCGGCGCGCGGTCACTCGTCGCCGGGGGCGCCGTCGTCAAGTGCGAAGGCGAGGTACCGCTCGGCGGAGCGGCGGACGGCCTCCTTGCCGTCGGTGTAGACGATCTTCTTCCACCAGGCGCCGTAGACGCGGTCGAAGTCGTAGGGCTCCAGGAGGCGCAGGGCGCGGCGGACCGTGCGGGGCCGCTCGGGGATGAGGTTCGGGTAGCTGTACATGAAGCTGACCCAGTCGCGGTCGTTGACCACCTGCAGGATGTCGCCGGAGAACACCGCTCGGGCGTCCCGCCAGTGCAGGACCTGGCCGCCGTCGAAGTGCACGCCCGCGTTGATCAGCGTGAGGCCGTCGGCGATTTCGCGGGTGTCGCCGGACCAGAAGACCACCGCGTCGTCCGGGCGGGCGACCCAGCGCCGGTCGGCCTCGTGGATGTAGACCGGGGCGTCGAAGGCGTGCGCCCACTCGATCATGCTGCCGTAGAAGTGGGGGTGGCTGACCGCGATCGCGGAGATGCCGCCCAGGTCGTGGACCTGGCGGATCAGGTCGTCGTCGATGTGGGTGACCATGTCCCAGAGGACGTTGCCGGACGGGGCGCGCAGCAGCAGGGCGCGCTGCCCGATGGCGGTGGACGGCTCGGTGCCGATCCCGATGACGCCCGGCCCCTCTTCGGCGACCCGGCCCCGGTGGTCGGCCCGGAGTTCCTCCAGCGTCGTCCATCGCTGGCCGTTCCAGCCGACGTACTGGCGCTCGTCCTCGCAGATCGGGCAGTCCGCACGGGGCCCGGCGTACTGGACTCCGCAGGTCAGGCAGATCGGTCGCTCCATGATCGTTCAAGTGTGGCACGGGCGGGGGCGGTGCGGAAGGATGAAGGCGCACTCGGGTCTAGGGGAGGCGCGTCATGGACTGGCGAGAAGTGATCGATGAGCTGGATTCCGGCGTGGACCGCATCATCGGGACGCTGTCGAAGCTCGGCGAGCAGGATCTGCGCGCCCCGTCCGCCCTGCCCGGGTGGAGCCGCGGGCACGTGGCCACGCACATCGCCAGGAACGCCGACTCCCTGTGGAACCTGCTCGAATGGGCGCGTACGGGTGTGAGGATCCCGCAGTACCCGAGCCTGGACGCCCGGAACGCCGCGCTGGAGGAGGGGGCCGGGCGGGACCGCGACGCGCTGGCCGAGGACGTCCGCGCGACCGGGGGGCGCTTCGCCGAGCAGGCGAGGAGCCTGCCCGAGGGCGCGTGGGGCGCTCCCGTGGAGGCGATGGCGGGCTGGCGGCATCCCGCCTGGTACACGCTGTACCGCCGGTGGAACGAGGTGGAGGCGCACCACGTCGACCTCGCCGCCGGGTACGGCCCCGCCGACTGGCCCGAGCCCTACGTCCGGTGGTCGCTGGGCAGTACGCTGGCGGACCTGGCCGCGCTTCCGGAGGCGCTCCGCGGTGAGCTCTCCGGGCTCCGGATCACCGCGACGGACTCCGGCGAGTCCGCCGACCTCGGCCGGGCGCCCGGCGGCCCGGAGGCGTCGGGGTCGGGGCGGGCGCTGCTCGGCTGGCTCAGCGGGCGCACGGACGGCGCGGGCGTGAGCATCCGCCCGGACGGCCGGCTGCCCGAACCGCCGCCCTGGCCGCACCGGCCCGCGGCCTTCTGAACGCCGCCTCGGCGAATCGGCGCCGTGCTCGGCCGGCGCCGTGGCAGGCCGGCTTCAGTCGGCGTCGTGGCCCGCCAGGCGGTGCAGGGCGTCCACCGAGCGGACGACGATCGCGTGGCGGGCGACGGTGAGGCCGCCGCGGACGGGGTCGGCGGCGAGGATCTGCGCCACCTTGCGGCGGCCCATCCCGGCCCACCGTCCGAGATCCTGCTGGGTGACGGGTATCCGGACCTGGACGCCGCCCTCGTCGGGCGCCTCGGTCACGCCGTCGGGGCGTTCCTCCTTGACCGGGGAGCCGAACCGCTCCACCAGGCGCAGCAGCCGGCTCGCGAGGCGCCGCCCGGGATCGTCGGGGAAGTGGGCGACGCGCAGTTCGTTGGCGTCGCGCAGCCGTTCGGCCAAGACGGCGGCGACGGCCCAGGACGAACCGGGATGGTCGTCCAGGACGCTCCGGAACCGCCCGGCGGGCAGCACGAGCGCCTCCACGCGGGTCAGCGCCTCGACGTTGGCGTGCCGGACGCCGCCGTCCACGGCCTCCAGCTCCCCGACGAGGTCGCCGGGGCCGAGGATGTCGAGGATGGCGGTCTCACCGTCCCGGTCGACCCACACCTTCACCGCTCCGGCGCGCAGGACGAAGACCTGGGACGCGCGGGTGTGCTCGCGCATCAGGTAGGCGCCCTGCCTGATCACCACGGGGGCACCGGCCCGCCGCAGCGCCTCGCGAGCGCGTTCGGGCAGCGCGTCCCAGAACCGGGTGGTCTCCATCTCGCCTCCTCCGCCGAACCCGGGCCGGGGCACGGTGCTTGATGAGCCGGTGGTTCACGAGCCGGTGCTCATGGTCCGGTGCATCATCGATCTTGTGCCACAGGTCCAGTGAACGCGGCGCCGCGCCGATGAACTAGGTCTTTTGTCACATGTCGAGAGACCTGTCCGATTCAAGAGACCCGTCCGATTCAAGCCAGCTGTCCAGGGCGCGGACGCGCCGGACGCAGTCGGCGGCGGCGGCCTGGTCGCCGAGCGCGAGATGGGAGTCGCGCAGCAGCTCCAGCGCGCGCCGCAGGCCCGACTGGTCGTCCATGTCGCGGCGGATGCCGATCTCGGCGCCCACGTGCTCGACCGCGCGGGCGTGCTTGCCGAGCATCTGGGACGCGCGGGCCATCGAGTGCAGCGCGTACGCCTGCGCGCGGGTGTCGCCGAGTTCGGCGGCCAGATCGTGGGCGCGGCGCCCGGTGTCCAGGGCGTCGTCGGCCCGGCCGAGGTCCAGGTGAATGGCGGACAGGTGGACCAGGGCGGTGCCCTCGCCGTGCCGGTCGCCGACCTCGCCGAGGAGCCGCATCGCCTCCAGCTCGTGTTCGAGGGCCTCCTCGGGGCGCCCGGCGCGGCGCAGCACGGCGGCGAGGGTGTCCATCCCGACGCCGAGGCCGTACCAGTCCCCGCCGGATTCGCGGATCCGCAGCGCCTGCCGCGCGGCGCGCTCGGCGTCCTCGGGCAGGCCGAGCCAGGAGTACGTGCGGGCCAGGCTGCCGAGCGTGCCGGCCATTCCGCCCTGCGCGCCGAGCTGGTGCCACAGGTCCAGGGCCTCCAGGCCGAGGACGAACGCCTCCTGGTGGCGGCCGAGGCGGCGCATGACCAGCGTCAGGTGCTCCAGGTCGTGGGCCTCGCCGTGCTGGTCGCCGATCTCGCGGCGGATCTCCAGGGCCCGCAGCAGGTGCTCGCGCGCCTCCCGGTACCGTCCGAGCCGCGAGTGGACGATCCCGATCTGGGCGAGCGCCTCGGACTCGCCGTGCCGGTTGCTGGTGTCGCGGTGCAGGCGCAGCGCCTGCCCGCAATAGGTGAACGCCTCGGCGAACTTGGTGGCGTCGCACATCAGCCTGCCGAGCGTGTTGAGAGCGCGCGCCTCTCCGTGTCGCGCTCCCAGGGCACGGTAGGTCTGGAGCGCCTGCTCGGCGTCCTGCTGTGCCATGTCGCGTAGGCCGAGCATCGCGTTCATGCGCGCCAGTTCCGTCAGCGCTTGCGCGGACCCGTGCATGTCGGCCTGCTCCTGGCGGATGTACAGGGCCTCCAGCGCGTGCGACACCGCCTCGTGGACGTTGCCCTGGCGCCGGTGCACCTGGGCGACGGTGAGCAGGGTCTCCGCCACGCCCGGCTGGTCGCCGATCCCGCGCCGTATGTCCAGCGCCTTCCCGGCGTGTTCCAGTGCCGCCTCGTAGCCGGCCAGGCCCAGGTAGGCGCGTGCCAGCGTGTCGTGCCCCTTGGCGACTCCCCCGTCGCCGCCCGCGTCCCGCATCTCACCGTGGATGGCCAGGGAGCGGTCCGCGTGTTCGATGGCCGTGAGGTAGCGGCCCAGCGTCACGTACACGTCGGCCAGGGTCGCCAGGGTCAGGGCCTCCCCGTACCGGTCGGGCGGGTCGACGGCCCGGAAGCCGCGCCGCGCGTCCTCCCCGTACCCGATGGCCTGGACCGAGTCGCCCAGCTCGAAGTGCGCCATCGCCAGGTTGTGCAGCATCACGGCCGCGACCGCCCAGTCCTCCTCGGTGCGGGCCGCGTGCAGGGCCGCCTGGTGGATCGCGATGTTGTCCTCGCTGTAGCGCCGGAAGTCCTGGAAGTCGAACAGCGCGTCGGCCAGTTCCCAGCACGTCCGGTGCAGCCCGAGCCGGGCCGCCTGGTGCACGGCGGCCACGAGGTTGCGCCGCTCGGACTCGAACCAGCCGAGGCCCGCCGCGCGCTCGGCGGCCGTCGGCGGGCCGCCCCGCTTCTCGCCCCGGTGGACGGTCGGACGGGGCCGTCCCGCCAGCGCCGCTCCGGCCTCGCGTGCCCCGGCGAGGCAGCCGGCCAGCAGCCGCCGCTGCGCCGCGAGCAGCTCGCCGTCGGAGTCCTCCCGCAGCCCCCGCTCCCGGGCGAACTCGCGCAGCAGGTCGTGCATCCGGTAGCGGCCCGGCCCGACGTCCTGCACCAGGTAGGCCTGGCGCAGGCCCTCCAGGCACTCGCGCGCCTCGTCCACCGTCCGGTCCTGCAGGGCCGCCAGGGCGACGGGCGTGAAGTCGGGGCCCGCGACCAGGCCCAGCCTGCGGAACGCCTCGCGCTGGTCGGGGCGCAGGCTCCGGTAGGCGACGTCGAACGTCGGGCTCATGACGGCCAGCGGGCCCGGCCCGGACGCGCCGTGGGAGGCGCCCTCGCCCAGCCCGGCGCCCGCCAGGCCCGGCCCGTACGGCGGCGCGGACTCGCCGTCCCGCGCGGCCAGCTCCCGGACGGTCGCCGCGATCGACTCCCCGGGGTTCTCGGCCAGCCGCCCGGCCATGACGCCGAGCGCCAGCGGCAGGTGCCCGCACTCGCGGGCCAGCCGCACGACCGCCCTGCGCTCCTCCCGGACGCGGACGTCCCCCGGGCCGAGCACGTTCGAGATGAGGTCGACCGCCTCCTGCGACGCCATCTCCTGCAGCTCCAGCGTCCGGATGTCGGCGCCCTCCAGCAGCGCGGGCAGCCGCCGCCGGCTCGTCACGACCACCAGCCCCGCCGTAGCCGCGGCCAGCAGCGGCCTGATCTGCTCGGGCCGGGCGGCGTTGTCGAGGATCAGCAGCATCCGCCGGCCGTCCAACATCGACCGGCACTGCGCGGCGAGCTCCGTCTCGGTGCGCGGGAGCTGGTCGCCCGGGACGCCCGCGGCGCGCAGCACCTGGCCCATGGCCTCCGCAGGGGTGACGGGACTGCGCCTCGTGCCGCGCAGGTCGGCGAACAGGACGCCGTCGGGGAACCGGTCGACGACCCGGTGCGCCCAGTGCAGCGCCAGCGTCGTCTTGCCGACCCCCGCCATCCCCTGGACGATCACGGCGCGCGGCCATTCGGACTGGCCGACCAGCATGTCCAGCTTGCTGAGGCTGAGGCTCCGGCCGGCGAAGTAGGGGTTGTCCGCGGGGAGCCGGACCCGGGCCGGCGCGCCGCCGCCGAGCCGCACCGGCTCCCGCGCCGCGATCCCGGCGTCCGCCTCGGGCCCGGCCCGGCGTACCGGCTCCTGGTCGGCGGCCGGCCACTCGTCCCCCCACGGGCTCGCCGCCCGGCGCAGCCGCTCGATGTCGAGGACGACCAGCGGGCGGGGCCTGCCGCCGAGGATCCCCCGCGACCGCCACAGCCGGAACCACCGCACCAGGGTCTCGCGGGAGATGCCCGCCCAGTTCGCCAGCTCCGCCTGGCTGAGCTTCAGCGGGATCCGCGTCCCCTGCCCGGGGGCGGGCTCGCCGAACCGGTGGGCCAGCTCCAGCAGGTGGTAGGCGAGCCGCTGGGGGTGGTCGGCCGCCCGCACCGCGTGCCGGCGGCCGCCGAACGTGACGGTCTGGGAGATCGCGTGCATCATCGCCTCGGCGACCTGCGGGCTGGCCGCCAGGAGGCTGCGGAACTTGCGGCGGTCCACCCGCAGCGCCGTGACGTGGTCCAGCGCGGCGACGGTGCCGCGCTGCGGATGCCCCCAGGGGCCGAGGACCCCGACCAGGTCCCCGGCCCCGAACAGATCGATGATCGACTCGTCGCCGTCGCTGGAGTCCACGAACTCCTTGGCCACCGCGTTGCTCGCGGCGCGCGGGGACGCCTTGAACACCACGTACACGGCCGGCGCGACCGACCCCTGATGGCACAGCATCCCGCCGGGCGGGATCTCGGTGCGCCGTCCCATGGCGCGCAGGGCCTGCCGGTCGGAGGGTTCCAGCCGCTCCCAGAAGCTTCCCGGCCGGACGCCCAGGGGGGTTTCGGGGGGCGTCGCGCCACCGGGGACATCGTCGATCAATCGGGTCAGCCTCCAGCCATCGCCGCCGCCAGCGTCCAGAACATGAACAGCACCGAGGTCGCCGCCGCCCACGCCACGGCCTGCCAGGAGAGTTCGCCGCAGCGGTGCGCCGCCGACAGCAGCCGGCGCAGTTCCACGTCGCGGATCCGGTCGTCCAGCGCGACCGCCGATCCGAAGGGGGTCCAGGGCGCGCCCCGGTCGACGGGTGAGCCGGTCCGGCCGCGGACCTCGGCGAGCACGGACACCAGCGTCCGGCGGCACCTGACCGCGTATCCGGCGGAGATCGCGAATGATCCGGCAAGCACCGGCAGCAGCGCCAGCGCGGGGAGGCCGGGCATGCCGGCCGCCAGCCGGGACACGGTCCCGACCAGCACGAGGGCGAGGAACACCGCGGCGATGGCGGAGTCCCTGCCGCAGAGCCGGACCAGCGTGCAGGCGTGCCCGAGGATGTCCTCGGGCTTCTCCCTGTCCGGTCCGGGACGGAATGCGGTAACCAACGCTTCACCGTCCTCACGGTTCCATCGGTCCTGATCTTCCATTTCCCATGGTGCGCTGGCAAGACGGAAAACTCCGTCCGCAGGCGCACGGTTCGACTGCGTCTGGTGACTCATTCGCGCCACGTCTGGGCGGCGGGGCCGGTCCAGGGCGCCGATGATGCAGGATGGGGACTTCGCACCACCCATTCGCACCTCGGCGGGAGGACGCATGACCTACATGGGAAACGTCGAGACCGGCGGCCGTCCCGACGTCCGGGAACTGCCCGGCCTGACCGTCACGAAGGTGTCGGTCGGGCCCTACGACAACAACGCCTACGTCCTGCGCTGCACCGCCACCGGCGAGCGGCTGCTCGTCGACGCGGCCAACGAGGCGCCCCGGCTGCTGGAGCTGATCGGCGACGGCCCCCTGGCCCGCATCGTCACCACGCACCGGCACCAGGACCACTGGATGGCGCTGAGCGAGGTCGTCCGCGCGACCGGCGCCCCGGTCGCCGCGCACCCCCGCGACGCCGAGGCGCTGCCCGAGCCGGTCGCCGAGCCCGTCGAGCACGGCGACACCGTCCAGGTGGGGAACGCGAGCCTGGACGTCATTCACCTGCGCGGCCACACGCCCGGCTCGATCGCGCTACTGTACGAGGCGGGCGGCGAACTGAGCGACCGCCCGCATCTGTTCACCGGCGACAGCCTGTTCCCCGGCGGAGTCGGCAACACCTGGGGCGACCCGACCCGCTTCAAGCAGCTTCTCTCCGACGTCGAGGAACGCGTTTTCGACCGGCTCCCGGACGCCACCTGGTTCTATCCAGGCCACGGCAAGGACTCGACGCTCGGCCGCGAACGTCCCGCGCTCTCCGAATGGCGGGACCGCGGCTGGTGATCTCCCGGCCGGAACAAGTGGTGGTGGGCGTTCGTTGCTCCAACACACGGCGGGCCGATACCAGGAGACGACCATCCACGAACTCGAGGAAGTGGATCCGGGACCCACCCTGCGCTACCCGGCGGGTTCCCTGGTGCTCGTCGCCGGCCTTCCGGGGGCCGGCAAGAGCACCCTGCTGAACCGCCTGTACGGGCTGGACGGTGACGAGACCGTGCCGGTGCCCGCCGGTGACGTCCTCGTCATCGACTCCGGCCAGTCCCGCAACTGGTGGGCGCGGTCGCTGCGTCCCCTCCCGATCCGGCTGCGCACCCCGCTCGTCCACGCCACCCATGTGTGGCGGATCGGCCGCGCGATCTGGACCGGCTGCGGCGTGGTCGCGCACACCCGCGGCACCTGGCCGCACATCCTGCACTTCTTCGCGTGGGTGGCGCGCCACCGCGGCAACCACCTGCACCTGATCCTGATCGACGTCGACCCCGACACGGCCCGCGCCGGCCAGATCGCCCGCGGCCGGGTCGTCGCCCCCATCACGTTCGCCCGCCACTGCCGCCGCTGGCGCCCGCTCATCGACCGCGCCCGCGGCGGCGACCCGCTCCCGCCCGCCACCGGCGTCACGATCCTCGACCGCGACACCGCCGACAAACTCCAGGCCATCCACTTCACCTGAGCGAGGTGAACCAGCGGACGGTCCGGGCGGTGCCGGCCAGGTTGGCGCCCAGGTGGCGGGAGCCGCCGTAGAGCCGGTCGCCCACGTCGACGATCGGGGTGCGGACACCGCGGGTGCGGAAGGACGCCGCGCAGTGGTCGGTGTTGAGGGTCGTGGCCTGCTCATCGTCGCTGATCTTGTAGAGGCGGACGGGGACGCGCGGGGTCCAGGCCGTGCAGACCTCCGCGTCCACGCGCAGCGCCTCGGCGAAGGCGCCGGACGGGTGGCGCAGGATCTCGAAGCCGCGCGGCTTGAGCAGGTCTTCGAGCGTTCCTGGAAGGCCCTTCAGCATGTCCGGGCCGGGGGTCGTGCCGTCGAAGTACTTCTCGACGCGGCTCGCGTACGCGTCCTCGAACAGTTCCGAGGGGTCCTCGTAGATGCCGCCGTAGACGCGGTTCCAGGACGTGAGCAGGTAGGCGGCGTAGGCGACGGACATCTTTTCGTCAAGGTCGCCGTTCAGCAGGGCGGGCAGTTCGGCGCCCCGGAAGTCGTAGGCGCCGGCGATCGGGGCGACCGCGCGGACGCGGAAGTGCGGGTCGGCGCGGTCCTGGAGGGCCCGGGCCAGGCCGAGGGCCGATGACGCGCCCTGGGAGAACCCGGTCGCCAGGACCTGGCCGTCCAGGAAGCGGCCCTTCCACGGGACGAAACGCCGCGCGGCGCGGAGCATGTCGAGAGACGCGGAGGTCTCGGACGGGACGTGCTTCCACGGGTGGATGCCGGGCCCCTTGCCGAGCCCGAGGTAGTCGGGGGCGACGGCGGCGAAGCCCGCGGCGGCGTAGGTGACGGCCGGGCCGCGGTCCCAGACGCCGTCGGCGACCGAGGGGGCGTCGGGCTTGTAGCTCGTCGTGCCGTGGGTGTACGAGACGGTGCGGAGCCATCGGTCGCCGTTGCGGGGCAGGACGAGGAGGCCGCTGGCGGTGGTCGGGCGGCCGCGGGTGTCGATCGTCCGGTAGACGAGGCGGTAGTGGTCGACGCCGTAACGGACGGAGGCGGCGTCGAACTCCTCGGTCGCCAGCCATGTGCGGACCCGGTCGGCGGTCATGCCGCCGAGGTGGGTGGCGGAGACGAGGTGTCCCCGCACGGCGTGGTCGTGCGTGCGTGCGGTCCGGCCGCCGCCGTCGCCCGCCACGGCGGGGACGGTTCCGGCGGTGAGCGCGACGCAGACGGCGGCCGCGGCCAGACCGGTGGTCGGACGGAACGTGGGGCGCCTCATCGGCGGTCTCCTCTGCTCGGGGGGCTCCAGCCTCCGGCGCGGCCCGCCGGAGGCACATCACGCCGATCGGTGATCTTGGATCTCGTACCTGCGGGGGCCTCCCGTCCGGTCGAGGCGGTACCCCGGCGGGAGTAATAGGCTCGGAAGAAGATCGACGATGGGAGGCGGCAGCATGGCGCAGCAGGTACGCGGGGTGGTCGCACCGGGCAAGGGGCAGCCGGTGCGGATCGAGACGATCACGGTTCCGGACCCCGGGCCCGGAGAGGCGGTCGTCCGGATCCAGGCGTGCGGGGTCTGCCACACCGACCTGCACTACCGCGAGGGCGGGATCAACGACGAGTTCCCCTTCCTGCTCGGGCATGAGGCCGCCGGGGTGGTCGAAACGGTGGGCGACGGGGTGACGGAGGTCGCGCCGGGCGACTTCGTGGTCCTGAACTGGCGGGCCGTGTGCGGGCAGTGCCGCGCCTGCCTGCGGGGACGTCCCTGGTACTGCTTCGACACGCACAACGCCGCGCAGAAGATGACGCTCGAGGACGGCACCGAGCTGTCGCCCGCGCTGGGCATCGGCGCGTTCGCCGACAAGACCCTGGTGGCTGCGGGGCAGTGCACCAAGGTCGACGCGGCGGCACCGCCCGAGGTCGCGGGGCTGCTCGGGTGCGGCGTGATGGCGGGGATCGGCGCCGCGATCAACACCGGCGGGGTCGGGCGGGGCGACTCGGTCGCGGTCATCGGGTGCGGCGGCGGCGGCGCGGCGTCGGTGCTCGGGGCGCGGCTGGCGGGCGCGGCGGAGATCATCGCGATCGACCTGGACGAGCGGAAGCTGGCCACCGCGGCCTCGCTGGGCGCGACGCACGTCGTCGACGCCAGGGAACGCGACGTCGTCGAGACGGTCCGGGAGATGACGGGCGGGTTCGGCGCGGACGTCGTCATCGAGGCGGTCGGCCGCCCGGAGACCTACGAGCAGGCCTTCTACGCCCGGGACCTCGCCGGGACGGTCGTGCTGGTCGGCGTGCCGACCCCGGAGATGAGGCTGGAGCTCCCGCTGCTCGACGTGTTCGGGCGCGGAGGCTCGCTGAAGTCGTCGTGGTACGGCGACTGCCTCCCCTCGCGGGACTTCCCGATGCTCATCGACCTGTACCTGCAGGGCCGCCTGGACCTGGACGCGTTCGTGTCCGAGACGATCGCGCTGGACGGCGTGGAGGGCGCGTTCGAGAAGATGCACCACGGCGACGTGCTGCGCTCGGTGGTGATGCTCTGATGGCCCGCGTCGACCACATCGTCACGTCCGGGACGTTCTCGCTGGACGGCGGGACGTGGGACGTCGACAACAACGTCTGGATCGTCGGCGACGACAGCGAGGCGATCGTCATCGACGCCGCGCACGACGCCGGCGCGATCGCGGAGGCGCTCGGCGGCCGGCGGCTCGTGGCCATCGTGTCGACGCACGGCCACGACGACCACATCGACGCCGCGCCCGCGCTGAGGGCCCGCACCGGCGCGCCGATCCTGCTGCACCCGGACGACCTGATGCTGTGGAAGCAGAGGCATCCGGACACGAGTCCCGACGGCGACCTGTCCGACGGGCAGGTCATCACGGTCGCGGGGACCGATCTCACCGTCCTGCACACTCCCGGCCACAGTCCCGGCGCGGTGTGCCTGCACGCGCCCGGGCTGGGCACGGTGTTCTCCGGCGACACCTTGTTCAACGGCGGGCCGGGCGCGACCGGGCGGTCGTTCTCCGACTTCCCGACGATCATCACCTCGATCCGGGAGCGGCTCCTGACCCTGCCCGCGGAGACGACGGTGCGGACCGGCCACGGCGACTCCACCGCCATCGGCGCGGAGGCCCCGCACCTGGAGGAGTGGATCGCCCGCGGCCACTGAGCCGCCGGGCGTCAGGACGGGACGCGCCCGGCCGGGCGGGGCGAGGCGAGCCGGGTGGGCCGGGTGCGGCCGCGCAGGAGGGTCTCGTCGCCCAGCGACCAGTGCGCCGCCTCGCCCGGGTCGGCGCGGGCGACGAGGGAGCCCGCCGCGTAAACGCGCTCGGGGGTGTCCTTGGCGAGGTCGGTGAGCCGGGCGGCCTCGTTCACCGGGTCGCCGATCACGGTGTACTCGAAGCGCTCCTCGGCGCCGATGTGCCCCGCGACGGCCTCGCCGGCGGAGACGCCGACGGCCGCCTCCAGGCCGGGGACGTCGTGGCGCAGGCGCCGGGCCAGCTCGCGGGACGCGGCGAGGGCGCGGCCGGGCGCGCCGTCCAGGTCGAGGGGCGCGCCGAAGATCGCCAGCGCGGCGTCGCCCTCGAACTTGTTGATCCAGCCGCCGTGCGCGCCGACCACCTCGACGACCACGGCGAAGAAGTCGTTGAGCAGCCGGACGACCTCGGCGGGCGGGCGGTCGGCGGCGAGCCGGGTGGAGCCGATGATGTCCACGAAGATCACCGCGACCTCGCGGAGCTCGCCGCCGAGGTCGACGCCGCGCTCGACGGCGACGCGCGCGGCGTCCTCCCCGACCTGGCGGCCGAACAGGTCCTGGAGCCGCTCGTGCTCGCGCAGCCCGGCGGCCATGTGGTTGAACCCGGCCTGCAGCAGGCCGACCTCGCTGGCGTCGTAGACGGGCACCTCGACGTCCAGGTCGCCGCGTTGGACCCGGGCCAGGCCGTGCCGCACGGACTCCACCGGGTCGGCGATCGCGCGGGCGGCGCCGTAGGTGACGCCGAGGCCGACGACGAGCGCGATCCCGCCGAGGGCGAGCACGGCCAGCGCGAAGTCCCGCACGGTGATCCTGGCGATGAGGAACGAGCCGACCGCCAGGGTGATCAGCCCGAGGATCGGTACGGCGGTGCCGAGCCCCCAGGCGAGGACGGAGCGCGCGACGACGCCCGGCAGTCCGGTGCGGCGCGGCATCTCGCTGCGCAGCGCCGTCGTCACCGCGCGGCGGAGCAGCCGCTCGGTCAGCAGGTACACGACGGTGCAGGTGGTCAGGCCGCCGAGCAGGCTGGTGAGGCCGAGCTTGACGGCGAGCAGCCCGGAGAACGGGGCGTTGATGATCACCCAGCCGACCGTCCCGATGCCCCAGAGGCTCAGGTGCAGGGACATCAGGCGCAGCGGGCCGTACAGCAACAGGGAGCGCTCGTGCCGGTCGGGCTCCTCGTGCCGCTCGACCAGGCGGTGGACGCGGCGGAAGAAGCGCTCGCCGAGCACGAGGCCGACGGGCATCGCGGCGGCGACGTAGGCGGTGAAGACGATCAGGTTGATGAGCTGCAGCCGCTCGGAGACGTCGCCGACCGGGTCGGGCATGAGCACCGCGAAGGCGAGCACGACCAGCGCGCCGACCAGGTTGGCGAGGCCGGTCGCGATCGTCACCAGGACGCGGGCGCGGCGCGCGATCCGGGCCCGCGTGTCGTCCGGGGCGCCGTCGACGAACCGCCACAGGGGGCCGAACAGGATCCGCCTGGGCCGCGGCGCAGGCTCCGCCGTGTCGGTCTCCATGAGCGTGCAGATTATCCGGTCAATTCCACCTAAACCGCCCCGCGCGCGGAATCCGCCCGGCCGGTGTCAGGCGAGTTCCCCGATGAAGGCGGCGAGCTGGGTCAGGTTGCGGCACTCGTACATGGGGACGAGCTCGCCGTAGCGGGACGCGGCGGAGTCGCCGGTGTCCCACCGGCTCCGCGGCTCGGGGTTGAGCCAGTACGCGTGCCGGGCGCGGTCGACCATCGAGCGCAGGACCGGCAGGGACAGCCCGCCGTAGTTGGAGCGGGCGTCGCCGAGGATCAGCAGCGACGTCTTGGGCGTGATGGCGTCGCGGTACCTGTCGTCGAAGACCTTGATCGCATGCCCGTAGTCGGAGCGGCCGGTGATCCACACGAGATCGGCCTCGGAGGCCAGGCGGGTCATCGCGTCGGTGACGTCCGTCCCGGGCGCGAAGAACCGGGTGATCTCGTCGGTGGCGTCGATGAACGCGAACGCGCGGACCTTGCTGAACTGCTCCCGCAGCGCGAACGTCAGCAGCAGCGTGAAGTGCGCGAACGCCGACACCGAGTCGCTGGCGTCGCACAGGACGACCAGCTCGGGCTTGTGCGGGCGGCGCGGCCGGTGGTGGGTGGTGAGCGGCACTCCCCCGCTGGCGAGGGACGCGCGGACCGTCCGGCGGAAGTCGAGCCGCCCGCGCCTGCCGTGCCGCTGCTTCTGCACGAGCCGGGACGCGAGCTTGCGCGCCAGCGGGTACACCTCGCGGCGCAGCGCGGCCAGCTCGGCCCGGTTCGCACTGGAGAAGTCGAGCCGTTCCAGCGGCGGGCGCACGGCGATGCGGGCGGTGCGCTCGACGCCGGTGTCCTCGGCGATGCGGCGCCGCACCTCCCCGGCCACGAGGTCCTCGAACCGGGCGATGCGCTCGCGGAACGTGCGGCGGGCGACCCGCTCGGCCATGCCGCCCCGCTCCTGCCCCGTCAGGACGGCGTTGAGCAGCCGGGCCATGAGCGTGTCGGGCGACATGGCGCGCATGACCCCGAAGGAGAACCACGACTCCTGCCCCGGCGTCTGGCCGTACTCGGCGACGGCCAGGCGCGCGAACTGCCGCAGCCCGGCGTCGTCCCCGGACAGCAGGAGTTCGGCCAGCTCGCCGCGGCGAGCCTGGACCTGCGGGTCGAGCGCGGGCTGGACGGGGCGCCCGTCGTCGTCCGTCGTCCGTGCGGGGCGGTCCGGGTCCGGGCGGGATCCGGCGCCGTCCCCCACCGCGGCGGGGAACCACAGGTCGAAGAGCGTGTCGAAGGTGGGGCGGTGCTGGGGGCGCTTGACGAGCGTGGCCGCATAGGCGGCGCGCAGCGACTCGCGGTCGAGGAGGCCGACGGCCTGCACGGCGCGGACGGCGTCCAGTCCCTCGGCGACCGACACCGGCAGGCCGGACCGGCGCAGCTCCGCGAGGAACCCCGTGTGGCGGTCGATGAGGGAGGCCATGTCACCTGATCCCGGGGTCAGCCCCGCAGCCCCAGTTCCTTGGCCGCGCGTTCCTGGTCGGTGACGTGCTTGAGGACGACGCCGAGGGTCCGCGCGACGGCCGCCTCGTCCAGGTCGTCCAGGCCGAGGGCGAGCAGGGTGCGCGCCCAGTCGACGGTCTCGGCGATCGACGGGGCCTTCTTGATCTCCAGGTCGCGCAGCGTGCCGACCGTCCGGACGAGCTGCTCGGCCAGCTCCGCCTCGATCCCGGGCACCTGGGCGAGGACGATGTCGCGCTCCCGGTCGGGCGCCGGGTAGCCCAGGTGCAGGTAGAGGCAGCGGCGCTTGAGCGCCTCCGACAGTTCCCGCGCCGCGTTCGAGGTGATCAGCACGAACGGGCGGCGGACGGCGCCGACGGTGCCGAGCTCGGGGATCGTGACCTGGAAGTCCGACAGGACCTCCAGCAGCATGCCCTCCACCTCGACGTCGGCCTTGTCCGCCTCGTCGATCAGCAGGACGGTCGGGCCGGTGCGCCGGATGGCCGCCAGCAGCGGCCGCTCCAGGAGGAACTCCTCGGAGAAGATGTCGTCGTGGGTCTCCTGCCAGGCCCGGTCGGAGGGCGCCGCCTGGATGGCGAGGAGCTGCTTCTTGTAGTTGAACTCGTACAGGGCGCGGGCCTCGTCCAGTCCCTCGTAGCACTGGAGCCGGATCAGCTCGGCGCCGGTCGCGGCGGCGACGGCCTTGGCCAGCTCCGTCTTGCCGACCCCGGCGGGCCCCTCGACCAGGAGCGGCTTGCCGAGCGTCTGCGCGAGATAGACGGTCGTGGCGATCGACTCGTCGGCGAGGTAGCGGACCTCCGCCAGCCTGCCGCCCACGTCGGCGGGTGACGTGAACGCCCCGTCCGCGGTGCCGGTCATCCCCTGCCCCCCTGTGCGCCGCGCTTCGTGGCGGCCGCCTTCTTGTAGGTCTGGTTGGTGCCCGCGAACACGAGCGATCTCCCGCCCTCGCCGAGGGCGACGCCCCAGTAGGACGCGGTCCGCGGGTCGCCGCCCTTCCAGGAGAAGCGGTACTTGCCCCCGCCCTCGGGGACGACCGTCCCGCTCCAGAGCTTCTGCTTCTGCCTCATCCACACGCCCTTGCCGTCCGCCGCGAACTGGAAGTGGTCCCCGGCGGCGCCGACCCAGCGTCCGACGAGGGGCTTCATGTCGGAGGGCTTCACGATGGGGAGCGGCGCGAGCGTGGTGGGCGGAGCGGACGAGGCGCCCGAGCCGGCCGTGTCCCCCTCACCGCCGCCGCAGCCGGTGAGGGCGAGCGCGGCGGCCGCGCTGACGGCCAGGGCGCTGGTTCTCACGAAGACCTCCGGGGCGATCTGGGGTGAAGCGGCAGTGTACCGGCGGCTCCGTTCCCGCCTTCGTCCCGCCCGAGACCTGCGGGGTACGCGGCGGTTCGCCCCGCCGGGTGAGGCGCCGGGCGGAAGCCGTTGCCTATAACCGGAACATGACGACCCCACGACTCCCCCGCGACGACCTCACGGCGGCCATGGCGGCCCGCCGCGAGCTGGGACCGGAGTACGACGACGCCTTCATCGAGACCGTCGTCGACCGCATCCAGGAGACGCTCGAAGCGCGCTCCGGCGCCGCGCCCCGCCCCCGGGCACGTCCGGCCGGGGCGCCGGAGCGCGGCGACCGCTATCACGGCCTGGCCATGGCGGTGCTGTCGCTGCTGGCCGCGATCCCGCTGAGCGCGATCGGCGTCGTCAACGCCGGCCTCCCGGGGCTGTTCGTCGTGATGGCCGGAATCGTCCTCATCAACGTCACCTACACCTTCCGTCCTCGCTAGTCCGCGCAGGCGCCCGTCACCTGCCGGGCTCCGGGTCGCGGGGAAGGCCGAGGAGGCGCTCGCCGATGATGTTGAGCTGCACCTCGGTGGTGCCGCCGTAGATCGTCATCGCGCGGCTGAACAGCATGGCGCGCGCGACGATGCCGCTCTCGGCCATCGGCACCTCGGTGACCGCCGCGGTGCCCTGCGCCGCCCAGCAGTGGTCGGCGACGTTCTGGTTGAACTGGACGCCGAGGAGCTTGCGGACGCTGGCCTCCGCGCCCGGCTCCACGCCGTTCAGCTGCTTGAGCGTGGTGCGCAGGCCGAGCAGGTCGATCGACTGGCCCCGGGCGACGAGCTCGCCGACCTCGGCGGCGGCGATCGCGTCCAGCTCCCGGCCCTTGAAGAACCTCAGCAGCTCGGGGACGCCCATGCCGAGGCCGCCGCCGGTCGACAGCGACACCCGCTCGTTGGACAGCGTGTTGCGCGTGACCTGCCAGCCCTTGTTCACCTCGCCGACCACGCGGTCGTCGGGAACGAACACGCCGTCGAGGAACACCTCGTTGAAGATGGCCTCGCCGGTCAGCTCCTTGAGGGGCCGGACGTCCACGCCCTCGGACTTCATGTCCACCAGGAAGTAGGTGATCCCGTCGTGCTTGGGGGCGTCGGGGTCGGTGCGGGCGATGCAGAAGCCCCACTGGGCGTAGTGGGCGAGCGACGTCCAGATCTTCTGGCCCGTGAGCCTCCAGCCGCCCTCGACGCGCTCGGCCTTCATCGACAGCGACGCGAGGTCGGAACCGGCGCCCGGCTCGGAGAACAGCTGGCACCACGCGATCTGCCCGCGCAGCGTCGGCCGGAGGAACCTCTCCTTCTGCTCGTCGGTGCCGTAGCGGACGAGTGACGGCACCAGCCAGGCGCCGATGCCCAGGTTCGGGGCCTTGACCTTGGCCGCCTTCAGCTCCTGCTGGATGAGGATCTGCTCGACCGGGCCGGCCTCGCGTCCCCACGGCTTCGGGAAGTGCGGGACGCTCCAGCCCTCGTCGCCCAGCTTCGCGTGCAGTTCCTCCTTGTCCTCGATGCCGGCCAGCTCGGCGACCTCGGCGCGGATCCGCTCGCGGATCGGCCGGGCGTCCTCGTCCAGCTCCAGGACGACCTCGCGGCGGCGGCCGTCCAGCGCGAGCTCCGCCACCTTGGCGGCCCACTCCTTGGCCGGGCCGAGCAGCGACCGGAGCGTCAGGGCGCGGCGCAGGTAGACGTGCGCGTCGTGCTCCCAGGTGAAGCCGATCCCGCCGAGGATCTGGATGGCGTCGCGGGCGGTCTGCACGCCCGCGTCCAGCGCGATGACGGCCGACACCGCGGCGGCGAACCCGGCCTCCTCCGTGCCCTCGTCCAGGGCGCGGGAGGCGTCCCAGGCGGCGGCGCGGGCCTGCTCCAATGCGATGAGGCTGCCCGCCGCCTTGTGCTTGACGCCCTGGAACTGCCCGATCGGGCGGCCGAACTGCTCGCGGACCTTGGCGTACTCGGCGGCGGTCGTCACCAGCCAGCCGGCGAGCCCGGCCGTCTCGGCGCCGAACAGCGCCGCGGCGAGGTCCTTGACGCGGGCGGCGGTGAGGCCGTCCAGGACGCGGTCCGCGGCGACGGCGAGGCCGGTCACCTCCACGGAGGCGACGCGGCGGACCCGGTCGAGGCTCTCGACCGGGGTGACGGTGACGTCGGCGGCGTCGACCGCGACCCACTGCTCGCCGTCCCCGTCGGCGACCGGCAGGACGATCACGTCGGCGAGCGCGGCGCCGAGGACCGTCGCGGACGTCCCGGAGACGACGAGGGAGCCGCCGTCCCGGCGGCCGGTCAGGTTCCCGTCGAGCGCGACGGCGCCCGTCCTGGATCCGTCGGCCAGGCCGGGCAGCAGCTCCGCCCGCACCTTGGCGTTGCTGGACGCGTCGACGACGGCGCTCGCGAACACGGTCGGCAGGAACGGGCCGGGCGCGGCGGCGCGGCCCAGCTCCTCCAGCACGACCGACAGCTCCAGGAGGCCGTAGCCCTGGCCTCCGTGCTCCTCGTCCAGGTGCAGCCCGAGCAGGCCCTGTTCGGCCAGTGCGGGCCAGAACCCGGGCCTGGTCTCCTCGTCCGCCTCCAGCGCGGCCCGGACGGCCGTCACCGGAATGTTGCGCTCGGCGAAGCCGCGCACCGAATCGGCGAGCGCCTCGTGCTCCTCGGTCAGCCCGATGGCCATGCGTGAACCCTCTCTCAGCCGCTTTTGACAGCGATTCTAGAACAGGATTCGGTGCTGTGGTCCAGAGGGCGCGGCACTCAGCCTTCGCGCGTCGCCGCGGTGCCGGTCTCGTCGGCGGGCGCGTCCACGGGCGCTTCCCGGGGCGGCTCGCCCGGCCCCTGGTCATCGGCCTTGCGGCCGACGGCCAGGCTGGCGACGGTGGTCGCGACGAGCGTGCCGGCGATCACCGACAGGGACAGCCAGATCGGCACCTCGGGCGCCCACGCGGCACCGTACTCGTGCAGCGCGTGGAGGATCAGCTTGACCCCGATGAAGCCGAGGATGAACGCCAGGCCGTGCGAGAGGTAGACGAGCCGGTCGGTGAGGCCGCCGAGCAGGAAGTAGAGCTGGACCAGCCCCATCAGCGCGAACGCGTTGGCGGTGAAGACCAGGTACGGCTCGGTCGTCAGCCCGAAGATCGCCGGGATGGAGTCCACCGCGAACAGCACGTCGGTGGAGCCGATGGCGATCATGACGATGGCCATCGGGGTGAGCATCCGGGCGCCGTTCTGCCGGGTGACGAACTTCGTGCCGTCGTACTCGTCGGACGTCGGGATGACCCGCTTGGACCACCGCAGCAGCGCGTTCTCGTTGACCTCGTCGTCGTCCCCGCTGCGGACCATCCCGTAGGCGGTCCAGAGGAGGAACACGCCGAAGATGAAGAAGACCCAGGTGAACGTCGAGATGGCGGCGGCGCCGACCGCGATGAAGAGGCCGCGCAGCACCAGCGCGATGACGATGCCCGCCATCAGCACCGTGTGCTGGGCGTGCTTCGGCACGGCGAACCGGGTCAGGATCACCATGAACACGAAGAGGTTGTCGACGCTGAGGCTCTTCTCGGTGACGAAGCCGCCGAAGTACTCACCGGCGTACTGCGCTCCGGAGAAGATCCAGACGCCGATGCCGAAGACCACGGCGAGACCGATGTAGATCGTCGACCAGAACGCGGCGCGCCGCGTGCTGAACTCCCGCGTGTCGTTCCTGTGGATGAGGAAGAGGTCGGTGGCGATGATGACGAGGATCCCTGCGATGGTCAGGGTCCACACCAGGGGGGAGACGGACAACGTGTACCTCCAGCGGACACGAACGAGCGCTGGAGGTCTCTCCCGCCCTTCATGAGCGAGGGCCGCGGCCCCGGGCCGGTATTGGACCGACCGTATTGACGGGAACCGTGCGCGGGGATACTCCCCTCCACGCCTCCTTCAACGCACGCCCCACCAGGGCGGTTCCCTCGCATCCGAACTTTCGGCGCATCTTCCGAACCGGACCGCAAGGGGTGGCGTCTAAGGTCCCTCACCCTCCACCCTCAGCTCAGCGGCGGGCGTCCGCCAGCTCCCGGTACAGGTCGGCGAGCTGCTCGACGGCGTCGTTCTCGTCCGGCAGCATGGCCGCCCGCTGCGCGGCGGCGGACCCGAGCCGCGCCGCGAGCGCCGGGTCGTCCAGGACGCGGCTCACCGCGCGTTCCAGCGCTCCCGCGTCGCCCGGAGGGACCAGCAGCGCCGCCTCGCTCTCGGGGCCGTGCAGCAGCGGGCCGCCGTTCCCGGTGGCGGGGGCGCCGTCCGCCGTCCGCCCGCCCGCGCCGACCAGGCCGGGGATCCCGCCGACGCGGGTGGCGACGAGCGGCAGCCCCGCCCGCAGGATCTCCTGGACGATCAGCGGCTGTCCCTCCCACACGCTCGGGACGACGGCCACGTCGGACGCGGCCAGGAGCGCGGGGACGTCGGAACGGCGCCCGAGCAGCCGGACCGGCAGTTCCTCGGCCTCGATGCGGGCGCGCAACTCGTCCTCCAGCGGGCCGTCCCCGGCGATCGCGACGAGCGGCGGCGGGGTGCGGCCGGCCCAGTCCCGCGCGGCGTCCAGCAGCGTCGGCAGCCCCTTCTGCTCGGCAAGCCGGCCCACCGTGACGACCAGGGGGCGCTCCCCCACGCCCAGCTCGGCGCGCAGGTCGGCGCGGACGGCCGGGCCCGGCGGCGCCTGCGGCGCGGGCGCGGGGACGATCGCGTGCCCCACCGACCGGGCGCCCAGGGACCGCATCCGCTCCTCCAGGTCGGGCGAGACGCCGAGGACGCGGGCGGCGCCGCGCGCCACGACGCGTTCCAGCGTCCCGTAGACGGCGGCCGTCCGCCCGCCGGCGATGACGGCGTTGTGCAGGGTGACGACCAGCGGCGCCGCGCCCCGCGAGAACCGCAGCGGTTCCGGCGCGACCCGCGCGCACGCCGCGACGGCGAGGGCTCCGGCGCGGAGCCCGTGGGCGTGGACGACCCCGGCCCCGCGCAGGAGCGAGCGGAGCCGGGCGACGGCCTTGGCGTCGTTCAGCGGGCGGGGCCGGTCGGCGAGGTCGACCTCCGCGAAGCGCACGCCGCTCCCGGTGAACCCGAACAGCTCCTCGGTCGAGGCGGGTCCGCACACCAGGACGCGTGCGCCGCGCTCGGCCAGGCCGGCCGCGACGGACCGGACGTGCCTGCCGACGCCGCCCGCGCTGGTGCCGAGGACCAGCGCGACGCGCAGCCCCTCCAGATCGAACGCGGAGCGTTCGCCGGGTCCGGGGGCCCGCCCCCGGGTGGAGCGGGGTTCCTTGTTCTCAGTCATTGCGGGTGACCTTCCGGCTGAGGACGGCCCGCAGATCCCGGCCGTCGATCACGAATGCGACGAGGAGGAACACCGCGCCGGCGGCGAGCGCCGCCAGCGCGCCGACGCCGGCGCTGCGCAGCTCGCCGCCCGTCCCGAGCAGCGCGGCCGCCGCGTACCCGGCGGCGCCCCCCGCGGCGCCGCCGCCGAGCCCGGCGGCCAGAGCGCGCGCTATCCCGGCCACGGACGCGGCGCCCCGGGCGCGGACGAGCGTGACCAGCAGCAGCACGCCGGCCACGGTCATCCCGGTCGCGTTGCCGACGCCGAGCGCCGCGACCACCCACTCCCGGTCGACCGTCAGCACGAGCGCGACGTCGGCGGCCATCACGACCACCCAGCCCGTCACGACCGCCGCGGCGCCCATCCGCCCCCGGTGGCACGCGTACAGGACGCGTCCGAGGTGCGCGACGAGCCCGTAGCCGACCAGGCCGGGCGCGAACGCGAGCACCGCGCGCGACAGCACCTCCTGCTGCTCGGGAAGGCCGGGGTTGAACACCGCCGCGATCGGCACGGCGACCGCGGCCAGCACCGCGGCGCCCGCGCACGACACCAGCACGACCGCGCGGGTGGTGGACGCGGTGACCTGGTCGAACCGCTCCCGCTCCCCCGCGCTCATCCGCGCCGACAGCGCCGGGAACGCGCTGGTGGCGATCGGCACGACCAGGATCGCCCACGGCAGCAGGTAGATCGCCCACGCGTACTGGTAGTTGGCGAGCGCGCCGCCCGTGCCCTCGTAGCTGAGCCGCACCACCAGCAGCGCCGACAGCTGCTGCGCGGCGACCGTGGCCAGGCCGGCGGCCGCGAGCCGCCGCACCCGCCGCGCCACCCCGTCCGGGAAGCGCAGCGTCGGCCGCAGCCGGAGCCGCAGCCGCCACGCCGCGATCACGGCGGTCGCCGCCATCGCGACCCCGCCGAGCGCCGTCCCCGCCGACAGCGCCAGCTCCGCGCTCAGCGGTAGGCCGGCCAGGTCGTTCTCGTGACCGCGGCCGAGCGGGGCGTACACGGCGTAGGCGCCGATCACCACGAGGCTCGACATCAGCGGCGCCAGCGCGGGCGCCACGAACCGGCGGTGCGACTGCAGCACCCCGTACAGGACGACCGCCACGCCGTACATCACCAGCTGCAGCGACATGACCGCGAGCATCGAGGAGCCGACGTCCACGATGTCGTCGCGCGAGCAGCCCGCCAGGTCGCCGCCCACCAGCAGCTCCATGATCGGGCGGGCGCCGAGCGCCATCAGCGCCGACAGCGGCACCATCAGCACGACGATCCAGGTCAGCAGCGCCGACCCGATGCGCCGGACCTGCTCGCGGTCGCCGCGCTCGGCGGCCCCGGCCAGCACCGGCACGACCATCGCGGTCAGGGCGCCGCCCGCGACGATCTCGTAGACGATGAAGGGGAACTGCGTGGAGGTGAAGTACGCCTGGCTGAGGCAGGACGTGGTGACCGTCTGCGAGAACGTGTAGGTGCGCCCGAATCCGGCCAGCCGCGCCAGGACCGTGATGACGGCGATGACGACGGCTGCGCCGGCGAGGCCGCCGGTCAGGCGGCGGAGAGTTGTCGGTGGCACGCTCGTGGAGTCTGCGGGGGGTGTGGTCGTCCGGTGCGGTCTAGGCGGGGTCGGCGGGGACGCCGTTGCCCGCGGGGCCGGTCTGCGGCGGGACGGTCGGGCGGAAGGCGTCCTCCATGTCCGGTTTCTCCGACGCGCCGGAGCGGGCCTGCGCGGGGACCGGCACGGCGGCGGGCCGGCGGCCGAGCATGTCGATCCGGTTCAGCGCGGGGCTGCCCGCGATGACCTTGGTGAAGCTGACGAACTCGCTGGCGGCGTTCAGTCCGGCGAGCCCGGTCAGCACGGCCAGCCGGGGCCCGCGGCCGAGGCGGGTGGCGGCCAGCCCGAGCAGCGCGCCGAGCGCGTTGGAGCCGGTGTCGCCGAGCATCGCGCGCTCGGCGAGGTCCTCGGGCAGCAGCGCGGCGGCGGCGCCCAGCGGCGCGGCCACGACGGCGGAGGACGGCCGTGCCAGCGCCAGCGGAGTGCCGGTGATGACGCCGACCTTGATCGCGCGTCCCGGACGCAGGTCGAACAGGTTCATCAGGTTCGCGGACCCGGCGATGATCGCGCCGTTGACGAGGGCGTCGAACGCGCGGCCCGTCCGGGACGGTGCGGGCGACCCGGCGACGGCGGCGGCGGCGAGCCCGGTCGCGCCGATGCCGAGGATCTTCACCGCGCCGCTGGTGACCTCGCCGCGCGCCAGCGCGGTCAGATGGCCCTTGAAGCCGCGGGACGAGGCCGAGCCCGCCAGGTCGTCGTAGCCGCCGAGCAGCCCGGACCCGACGCCCGCGAGCAGCGCGGCGGCGCGCATCCGGCCCTGGACGCCGGGCGCCAGCAGCCCGCCCGCGGCGGCGCCCGCGACGACGGCGGGCCCCTCCAGCAGCGTCACCGGCTCGCCGCGGTGGTTGGTACGGCCCCACACCTCCGCGCCCGGCACGCCGTTCACCCCGGGGGGATCGCGCGTCAACGCGGCGTAGGCGGCGCGCCCGGCCACGGCGCCGAGTCCCGCGCCCGCCAGCAGCCGTGCCGTCCTCGACGTACCGGAGGCGATGCGTCGCTTCATCAGGTCACCCGTTCTTCCCCGCCGTCGGCGCGGGCGAGGGCAGGTAGCCGCCCACACCGGCGCCCGTCCCGTACTGCCCGGTCTTGCCGCTCATCTCGTTCTGCAGCGCCAGGATCGCCACCACCTGCCCGGAGGGGGTGTCCACCACGTCGACGGTGGAGACCGACTCCTCGGCGTCGGAGTCGCGAAGCGCCGCGATCAGCCCGCCCTCCTGCGCGGAGGTCGAGGGGCCACCGACGACCGTACCGCGCCCGGCGGCGTCGAGTGCGGAGGCCAGCGAGATCAGGGCGTCGTTGTCGTCGCCGCCGCCCTCGTGCGCGTACGGGGTGGCGGGCGAGACCAGCACGGCGAGCGTCGCGTGCTGGCCGGGCTTGCCGCTGGCGGTGATGTACCCGGCCTCCTTGAAGCCGTTCAGGACGGCGCCGCCGGCGGCGTCCTCGCGGCCGGACTCGGCGGGGTCCTTGGTGACCAGGGCGTCGGCCAGCACCGCGCCCGCCTTCTCGAAGGCGCTCGCGTTGCCGGGGAACTCGACGTCGTCGGCCTTCAGCTGCGTGGCCAGCTCGTCGACGGTGGCCTGCTGGTCGTCGTCCAGGAGCTTCTTCTGGATCGTGACGCGGCCGGTGACGGCGGCGCCCGCGCTCCTGGCCAGCTCGCTGAGCTGCTCGATGCTGTCGTTGCCCGCGCCCGGCGTCTCGACCATCACCACGGACTGGCCCTTGAGGCGGTTCTCGACGATCTGCGGGGACAGCACGCTCGCGAACTGCTCCTGGCCGTTCGAACGCTGCTGGAGCTGCCGTTGCTGGTCGCGGGCCTGCTGGGCGGTCTTGGCCGCCTGGTTCGCCTGCTGCCGCAGGGTGTCGCTCACCGAGTCCGAGAGCGTCGTGGAGCCCAGGACGATGCCGAGCGCCAGCGCCAGGAAGATCGCGACGATGGAGACGAGGTGGTAACGGAAATCGATCACGTGAAGAGTCCGGTCAGCCAGAAGACGAAGGCGTGCCAGCGGTCGGCCAGCAGGGGACTGATGACGTCCCCCGCCGGGGACATGGCGACGGCGGTGACGATGGCGATGAACGCGCCGAGGACGAGGAACAGCAGCGACCAGGTCGAGATCCGGCTGCGGTAGAGCCTGCTGACGCCCTTGGCGTCCACCAGCTTGCTGCCGACCCGGAGCCGGGTGAGGAACGTGCTGGCCATGCCGGCGCGGCCCTTGTCGAGGAACTCCACCATGTTGGCGTGCGTGCCGACGGCGACGATGAGCGTCGCGCCCTTGTCGTCGGCGAGCAGCATCGCGATGTCCTCGCTGGTGGCGGTGGCGGGGAACGTCACCGCCTCCTGGCCGAGCTCGTGCACCCGCTTCAGGCCGGGCGCCCGGCCGTCCCGGTAGGCGTGCACGACGATCTCCGCGCCGCAGGTCAGGGCGTCGTCGGACACCGAGTCCATGTCCCCGACGATCATGTCGGGGCGGTAGCCGGCCTCCAGCAGCGCGTCCGCGCCGCCGTCCACCCCGATCAGCACGGGCCGGTACTCGCGGATGTAGGGCCGCAGCGTCGCGATGTCCTCGCGGTAGTGGTAGCCGCGGACCACGATCAGCGCGTGCCGCCCGCCCAGCTTCGTGGCGACCTCGGGGACGCCGACGCCGTCGATGAGCAGGTCGCGCTCGCGCTTGACGTACTCCATCGTGTTGGCGACGAACGCCTCCAACTGCGTCGCGAGGCCCGCCTTCGCCTCGGTCAGCGCCGTCTCCACCGACTCGGGGGTCTGCTCGGTGCCCTTGGCGACGACGTCCTCGCCGCGGTGCACGGCGGGGCCCTCGACGCGGACCTGCTCGCCCTCCTGGAGCTTGGCGAAGATCTCGGGCCCGACGTCGTCCACCAGCGGGATGCCCGCCTCCAGCAGGATCTGCGGGCCGAGGTTCGGGTACCGGCCCGAGATGCTCGGGGCGACGTTGACGACGGCGCCGACCTCGCACGCCACCAGCGCCTCGGCGCTGACGCGGTCGATGTCGACATGGTCGATCACCGCGACGTCGCCGGGCTGGAGGCGCTTGGTCAGGTCCTTGGTGCGGCGGTCGAGCCGGACCGTGGCGCTGACCCCCGGCCGGCCGTCCTCGCGGCCGCGGCCGAGCGCGAACGCGCGCAGCGGCAGCTTCTGCGCCAGCCGGATGCGCCGTTCGGTGGTCGGTGACGAATCGTTCATCAACTGCCATCCTGCCAGAGCAGCGGTGCGAACGCCGGAAACGGCGAGCGTCCAGGCGTGTCCGTTCGCGCACTCTCTGTAGTTTTTCGGGAACGTTGGGGGTCGCCCCCCTACAGGGGCTCTGCAGTTCTCAGGGGGCGCGGCGGGGCCCGGTCACCGTTCCTCGGCCGCCATCGCGAGGAGCTCCTCGGCGTGGGCGCGGCCCAGCTCGGAATCCTCCAGGCCGGCGAGCATCCGCGACAGCTCCCGCACCCGCCCCTCCCGGTCCAGGGCGGTGACGCCGCTGCTGGTGACGGTGCCGTCGTCGGACTTCTCCACCAGCAGGTGCTGGTCGGCGAACGCCGCGACCTGCGGAAGGTGTGTGACGACGATCACCTGGGCGTTGCGGGCCAGCCGGGCCAGCCGGCGCCCGATCTCCACCGCGGCCTTGCCGCCGACGCCCGCGTCGACCTCGTCGAACACGAACGTCGGCACCGGGTCGGCGCCGGCGAACACGACCTCGATCGCCAGCATCACCCGGGACAGCTCGCCTCCCGAGGCGCCCTTGTGCAGCGGCAGCGGCTTGGCGCCGGGATGCGGGGCGAGCCGCACCTCGACCTCGTCGAGGCCGTGCGGGCCGTAGTCGGCGGTCGGCGTGACCGACACCACGACGCGGGCGTGCGGCATCGCCAGCGCGGTCAGCTCCTCGGTGACGGCGTCGGAGAACCGCTCGGCGGCGCGGGTGCGGACCTCGGTGAGCTCCCCCGCCTCGGCGGCGAGCCGCTCGGTCAGCTCGGCGTGCTCGGCCCGCAGCTCCTCGATGCGGTCGTCGTCGCCCTCCAGCTCGGTCAGCCGGGCCGCGGACCGCCGCGCCCATTCCAGGACCTCGGCGACCGTCCCGGCGCCGCCGCCGTACTTGCGGGTCAGCCCGGTCAGGTCGGCACGCCGCTCCTGGACGGCGGCGAGCCGCGCCGGGTCGGCGTCCACGGACTCGGCGTAGGACGCGAGGTCGGTGCCGACGTCGGAGACCAGGTAGCCGGCCTCGGCGAGGCGGTCGGCGAGGGCCGCGAGCTCCGGGTCGTGCTCGCGGACGGCGTCCAGCGCGTTGCGGGCCTGGCCGAGCAGGTTCGTCACGTTCGCGGCCTCGAACGCGGCGGCCGCGTCGCCGAGCAGCGCCTCGTGCGCGGTGTCGGCGGCGCCGCGCAGCGCGTCGGCGTGCCCGAGCCGCTCCTCCTCGGCGGCGAGGTCGACGTCCTCGCCGTCCTTGGGGTCGACCTTCTCGATCTCTTCGAGGCCGAACCGGAGCGCGTCCGCCTCCTGGGCCCGCTCGCGCGCCCGCGTGGTCAGTTCCTCCAGCAGCGCGGTGACCTGCCGGTGCCGCTGGTACGCCTTGGTGTAGGCGCGCATCGGCTTGGTCAGCGCGCCGCCCGCGTACCGGTCGAGCGCGCCCCGCTGCCGCGACGACTGCAGGAGCCGCTGCTGGTCGGACTGCCCGTGGACGGCGACCAGGTCGTCCGCGAGGTTGATCAGCACGTTCACGGGGACGGAACGCCCGCCGAGGAAGGCCCGGGAACGGCCCTCCGCGGACACCGACCTGGTGACGATCAGCGCGCCCTCGTCCAGGTCGCCGCCGGACTCCTCGACGCGTTCCACCACGCGGCCGCCCGGATCGACGACGATCCTCCCCTCCACGGTGGCGCGGTCGGCGCCCGGCCGGACCCGCTGCGGGTCCGCGCGCCCGCCGAACAGCAGCCCGAGGCTGGTGACCACCATCGTCTTGCCCGCCCCGGTCTCGCCCGTGACGACGTTGAACCCCTGGGACAGATCGAGCACGGCCTCGTCGATCACTCCGAGGCCCTGTATCCGCACCTCATCGACCATCGGGCGCACCAGCGTCACAACCCTCCGCAAAAAGATCCCGGATCAGCGCCTGTGGAGATTATCTCCTCTCCTCGCCGGACGCTCCCCCGTCCGGCGCCGCGTGCCCGCCGCCGGGAGGGGCGGCCGGCTCCGGGCGGCCGGTGCCGCCGTCCGCCGCCGCGGCGTCCTTGACCTGCGAATCCGCCAGCGGCGGGGACGGATGCGCCGGCTGGCGGACGCGGCCCCGCCAGCCCGTCACGGGCAGCCCGAACTTCGTGACCAGCCGGTCGGTGAACGGGGTGGAGTGCAGCCGCGCGAGCCGTACCGGCTCGGCCCCGCGCCGGACCTCCACCCGCGCGCCGGGCGGCAGGTCCAGGGTGCGGCGCCCGTCGCACCACAGGACGGCGCGGGGCGTGCCCGGCAGCACCTCCACCGCGACCGACGAGCGCGGCGACACCACCAGCGGGCGCGCGAACAGCGAGTGCGCGCTGATCGGCACGACCAGCATCGCCTCGACCTCCGGCCACACCACCGGGCCGCCGGCCGAGAACGCGTACGCCGTCGACCCGGTCGGTGTGGCGCACACCACGCCGTCGCAGCCCCAGTTGGACAGCGGCCGGCCGTCGATCTCGGCGACGACCTCCAGCATCCGCTCCCGCTCGCCCTTCTCGATGCTCGCCTCGTTCAGCGCCCACGTCGTGCCCAGGACCGTGCCGTTGCGGCGCGCGGTGACGTCGATCGTCATGCGCTCCTCGACGTCGTAGTGCCGGGCCACGACCCGGTCGGCGGTGGCGGCGAGGTCGTCCCGCTCGGCCTCGGCGAGGAACCCGACGTGGCCGAGGTTGACGCCGAGCAGCGGCGTGCCGGACGTGCGGGTCAGGTCGGCGGCGCGCAGCAGCGTCCCGTCGCCGCCGAGGACCATCACGACCTCGGCGTCGTCGGCGGCCGCCGCGGTGCTGGGCATCACGTCCACGCCCTCGCAGCCGATCTGCGCGGCCTCGGAGTCCAGGACCCGCACGCAGATCCCGGCTTCGCCGAGCTGCTCGATGACCAGCTGGGCGCTGCGGACCGCCTCCGGCCGCCCGGTGTGCGCCACGACCAGCACCGACCTCTTGCTCATGCTCCTCGCCCCACTCCCCGACGCGCTACGGCGTACAGACGTCTGGACGAACATCCCTCTCGGGGACGTTCCCGGTTCGGACGCCTTCTGTACGGTCCTGCGGTGCGTCGCCGATCATTCCGGGCCCTCCGCGATGGCCGCGGCCAGGTCCGCCTCGTCGAGCGGCGGGGCGCCGGCGCGCAGCCACAGGAAGTACTCCACGTTCCCCGACGGGCCCGGCAGCGGGCTCGCCGTCACCCCGAGGACGCCGAGGCCCAGCGTCGCCGCGTGCTCCGCCACGCCCCGGACCGCGCCGGCGCGCAGCTCGGGGTCGCGCACCACACCGCCCGCGCCGACCCGGTCCTTGCCGACCTCGAACTGGGGCTTCACCATCATCGCGTAGTCGGCCCCGGGCGCCGCGCACGCGTGCACCGGGCCGAGGACGAGTCTCAGCGAGATGAACGACAGGTCGCCGACGACCAGGTCCGGCGGCGTGCCGCCGAGCATGCCCGGCTCCAGCTCGCGGATGTTCACCCGTTCCATGACGGTGACCCGCTCGTCCGTCCGCAGCGGCCAGGCGATCTGCCCGTACCCGACGTCCACCGCGTACACGTGCGCCGCGCCCGCGCGCAGCAGGACGTCGGTGAACCCGCCGGTCGAGGCGCCCGCGTCCAGGCACACGCGGCCCTTCGGCTCCAGCCCGGCGAACGCCGCCAGGGCGCCGGCGAGCTTGTGGCCGCCGCGCGAGACGTACTCGGGACCGCCTGCGGCCTCGGCGACGAGGATGGCGGCCCCGGTCTCGACCTGCGTCGCGGCCTTCGCCGCCCGCTGCCCGCCGACCTTCACCCGCCCGTCGCCGATGAGCTGCCCCGCGTGCTCGCGCGAGCGCGCCAGACCGCGCCGGACCAGCTCCGCGTCCAGCCGCCGCCTGCTCATCGCCTCACCTCCGCTCGGCGGTCGCTCACGGGCGGGGCCGGAGGGCGTCGGGGAACGCGGCCCTGGGCGCCTCGGGCCGCCCGGGGTGCTCGGGGTGCTCGGGCCGGTCGTCCTGGTCGGCGGACGCGAGCAGCTCCTGGAGCCGCTGGTGGACGTCCTCGTAGATCTCCACGTGCTCGGGGACCGGCCGCGCGCCCAGCTCGCCCAGGCGCGCCACGACGGCGTCGACGCGCCGGTCCCCCGTCGGGGCGAGCGGTGGCGCCGCGGGGAACTCCGGCTCGGCAGGGGCCGGACCCCGCTCCGCGGCGGGGAACTCCGCCGGGACCTCCACCGGGAACCCCGGCTCCTGCGCTGCCTCGTCGGACATCACGTTTACCTCCCAGTCGGCCCTGAGCACCCGCGACGAGTCGCTTCCCGCTCACCCAGAACGCTACCGTCCCTGAACGACATCGTTGTCGCAGGAACGGGGAACGGCCTGAGCATGGCGAACGAGGAGGACTGCCGGGCGGCGCTCGGCCGTATCGCGGCGCGCGTGGCGGAGGTGGACGCCGACCGGTTCGCCGAGCACGTGGTCGAGCGGACGATCAGCTGCCGCATCCCGGATCTCGCGCTGGCCTACCGCACCCGGCTCCACCAGGGCGGTCTCGACCCGTTCGAGCCCGACGGCGACCCCGCCGCGGCGCAGGTGCGGCTGACCGTGGACAGCGCCGACCTCATCGCGCTGTCCCACGACGAGCTGAACCCGGCCAAGGCGTGGGCGGCGGGCCGCCTCAAGATCGAGGCGAGCATCCTCGACCTGCTCCGCCTGCGCAAGCTCCTCTGAGTTCAGAGCGAGAGGCTTTCCAGGGCGCCTGCGAGAGCGGCCGCGGGCGCCGGCGTATCGCTCTCCCAGGCGGCGGACGCGAGGGCGCGCAGGCCGTCGTAGGGGTCGCCGGAGCCGGTGACGGTGAAGGCGGCGCCGTCGCGGCGGGCGGTCCAGTCGCGGCAGCGGTGCCCGCCGCCCTCGCGGTGGACCTCCGGGTGCGCGGCGAGGAGGCCGGTCAGGTCGGCGGCCAGGTAGGTGGGGCGCCGGTTCGGCGGTGCCGTGAGCACCTGCAAGGGGTCGGTGACGCCGGTGAACACGAGGAGGCTGTCGGCGCCCCCGTTGTGGGCGCCCTCGATGTCGGTGTCGAGGCGGTCGCCGACCACGAGCGGCCGCAGGGCGCCGGTGCGCAGGACCGACTCCTGGTGCAGCGGCCGCTCCGGCTTGCCGGTGACGATCGGCTCGACGCCGGTGGCGGAGCTGATCACGCGGAGCAGGGAGCCGTTCCCCGGGTGCGGCGGCCCGTCCCCGCCGGGGATGGTCAAATCGCCGTTGGAGCCGACGAACAGCGCGCCCATGCTGACGGCCTGCGCGCCCTCCGACAGCAGCCCGTACCCGATGTCCGGGTAGTAGCCCTGCGCGACGGCGGCGGGACGCCCGGCCGCGGTGGACACCGGGCGCAGGCCGTGCGCGTACACGGCGTGGCGCAGGCCCATCCCTCCCACGACGAGGACCTCCGACCCCGCGGGGAGCCGCTCGGCGAGCAGGCGGGCCGCGGCCTGCGCCGAGGTGACCACGTCCTCCGCCTCGGCCGGGACGCCCACGTCGCCGAGCAGCGCCGCGACGGCGGACGGCGTCCGCGAGGCGTTGTTGGTCACGAACGCCAGCCGCTGCCCCGCCGCGCGGGCCTTGGCGAGCGACTCCGCCGCCGCGGGGACGGGCCTGCGGCCGATGTAGACGACCCCGTCGAGATCGAGCAGGGCGACGTCGTAGACCTCGCTCAGGGGGCGGTCGCTGCCCTTCATCGTGTTCCTCATGACCGTGATCGTAGGGGACTTGTTACCCGCCGGTAAGATGTTCGGACCCGCCCGCGTCCGCGTCAGCGGCGGGCCTTGAGCGTGGCCCTGGCGTGCCGCAGCGCCTTCGCGTAGTCCTCGTTCTCCGGGCGCATCGCGGCGGCGAGCGCCAGGTGCCGGGCCGCGCCCTCGAAGTCGCCCAGGCGGCTGAGCGCCAGCCCGAGGCCGAACCGCGCGTAGTCCTCGGCGGGCTCCTCCGCGACGATCGACTCGAAGCTCTCGGCCGCCGCGCCGAACTGCCGCGTCCCGAACTGGGCGCGGGCGAGCGCCTCGCGGATGCTGTGCGACCACGGCTCGGCCTCGGCCGCCCTGGCCAGCAGTTGCAGCGCGGCGCCGGCGCTTCCGGCCCTGAGCAGCTCCAGGCCGCGCGTGTACCACTCGTAGACCCCGCCCTCCGGGGCGGCCGCATGCTCGCCCGGAGCGTCCCCGGGGGAATCCTCCGGCGATCCAGATCCTTGATGACTCATGGGGGACCTCCCTCGGACTATCGACCGTACCCGCCACGCAGAGACTCGCCCGACGGTGATTAGCATGCCCAGAGTGGACGACGACCTCCCCTCCGGCCTTCCGCCGGAGGAGTTCAGCGCCCGGATCTTCGGGACGGCGGAGCCGCGGACGGGCCGCGGACTGGAACTGTCGCCGTTCCGCGGAGTCCGCTTCGTCCCCGGCGTCGCGGGCGGCCTGGCGTCGGTGACCATGCCCCCGTACGACCTGATCGACGACGCGGCGGCCGTGCGGCTGCTCGCGGGCGGCGGGTACAACATCGTCCGGCTCAACCTCCCGCGCGCCGCCGGGGAGAGCTACGCCACGGCGGGCGAGCGGCTGCGCCGCTGGCTGGACGAGGGCGCCCTCGCGATCGACCGGGACCCGGCCCTGTACGTCTACGAGGCGTCCCGGGACGGGACGGTCCTCCAGCGCGGCCTGATCGGCGCCGTGGGGCTGCGCGCGGAATCCGAGCGGGTCGTGCTGCCGCACGAGGACGTCTTCCCGGGCCCGGTCCGCGACCGGCTCGCGCTGATGACGGCCGCCGACGCCAACCTGGAGCCGATCTTCCTGCTGTACGGGGGCGGCGGCGACGCGGCCGGGGCCGTCGACGACGCGGCGGCCGAAGAACCGCTGATGGAGTTCCGTGCGGACGACGGGCTCACCCACCGGCTGTGGCGCGTCACCGACCCGGCCGTGCATGCGCGCGTGGCCGCGGACCTTCACGGCAAGCAGGCCCTCATCGCCGACGGCCACCACCGCTACGCCACCTACCGCGCCCTTCAGGCACGCCATCACGCGGCCGGCGACGGTCCGGGCCCCTGGGACTCGGGCCTGGCGCTGCTGGTCGACTCCACGCGGTATCCGCCTCATCTGGGCGCGATCCACCGGGTCCTGCCGGATCTCCGTCCGGGTGATGCGGTCGAACGGGCCCGCAAGGTCTTCCGCGTCACCGGCTTCCCGGACGAGGGCGACGCGCTCGAAGCGCTCGCCGCCGCATCCTCTCCCGCCTTCCTCCTCGGCGGGGGAGACGCCCTTCATCTCCTCACGGACCCCGATGCGGACGCGCTGCCCCGCTCCATGCCGTCCGAGCACTCGGCACGCTGGCAACGGCTCGACACCGCCGTCCTCGACCACCTCCTCATCGGGGACGTGTGGAACGTCCCCGAGACCGAGGACGCCATCGAGGTGGTGCACGACGACCCGTCCGCCGCCGTCGCCCGCGCCCGGCGCACCGGCGGCACCGCCGTCATCCTGAACCCCCTCAAGGTCGGCGACGTCCTGGCCGTCGCCGCGGGGGGCGAGCGCGTCCCTCGCAAATCCACGTCCTTCGGACCCAAACCCCGCACGGGCCTCGTCCTGCGCCTCCTCGGGAAACGATGATCGGAGCATGGACATCACGAACACGATCACGCCGCTCGGCGGTGACGTCTACGAGATCGACACGCGGATGGCCGGGTACTCCGGGATCACCGCCGGCTACCTGATCATGTCCGACCGGCCGTGCCTGGTGGAGCCGGGCACCTCCGGTTCGGCGCCCGTGGTCCAGGCGGCTCTGCGGGAGCTGGGCGTCGGCCCCGACGACCTGGCGAGCGTGGTCGTGACGCACATCCACCTCGACCATGCCGGAGGAGTCGGCGACATCGCGCGGATGTACCCGCGGGCGGAGGTCGTCGTCCACGAGAAGGGCGCGCGTCACCTGGCGGACCCGTCCCGCCTCATGCGCAGTGCCCGCATGGTGTACGGGGACGCCCTCGACACGCTCTTCGGCGAGCTGAAGCCGACGGACGCGGCGCGCATCCGCTCCGTCGAGGACACCGGCACGGTCGACCTCGGCGGCGGGCGGCGGCTGGAGTCGCACTACTCCCCCGGCCACGCCAAGCACCATGTCGGTCTGATGGACTCCCAGACCGGCGACCTCTACGTCGGCGACGCCGCCGGCATCTACATCCCCGAGACCGCGGACGTGAAGCCCGCGACGCCGCCGCCCGACTTCGACCTCGGCACCGCCCTGGCGTCGATCGGAAAATTCCGGTCGCTGGGCCCGCAACGGCTGCTGTTCGCGCACTACGGCCCGGTGACCGACGTCGACGACACCCTCGGACGGTCGGCCGAAGAACTACGCGTCTGGGTGGACGCCGTCAGCGACGCCAACGACCAGGGCCTCGACCTCGACCACGCCGTCGCGATGGTCGTCGACCGCACCAGGGACCGCTACGCCATCACCGCCGAGGGCGCCGACCCCGCCCTGGCCGCCAAGTACGAGGTGCTGAACAGCGCGGAGAGCAACGTCGCCGGCATCATGCACGCCCTGAACAAGGGCACCTGACGCCCTCCCCGGGCCGGTTCAGCGGCGGAACGGGCCGGTCACCTCGAACGTGTGGCCGTCCGTCCCGGCGATGAAGCCGCTCTTGCCGCGCTGGGACGAGAAGTAGAAGCGCGACCCGTCGGGAGTGAAGGCCGGGCCGGTGATCTCCGACTCGTCGTGGCCGAGGATGCGCAGGAACGGCGTGACGATCCCGTCCGTGGTGATGAGGTTGATCTCCATGTTGTCGCCGTCTTCGGCGACGTAGAGGTCGCCCGACGCCGTGGCGGTCACGTTGTCGACGCCGTGCAGGGGCGCTTCGCCTTCGGTGACGAGGTCGTCGTCGTAGGCGATGTCCAGACGTTCGGCCGCCGCGTCATAGGCCCACACGCGGTTGTCACCCTTGGTCGTGAAATAGCAGACGCCGTGCGTGTAGTGGCAGCCTTCGCCGCCGTCGAAACGCATCGCCCCGGCCACCTGCTCACGGGTCGCGGTGAGCCAGAACTCCGGGTTGGGCACCTTCGCCCACTGGACGGTTCCCGTCCCGGAGCCGACCAGCACTTCGAGCGTCCCGGCCGACAGGTCGCCCCAGGTCTGAGGCCGGAACCGGTAGAAGCACCCGTCGGACTGGTCCTCGGTGAGGTAGACGACCTTCCGCTCAGGGTCGGACGCCGCGGCCTCGTGCTTGAACCGGCCCATCGCCGGACGCGCCACGGCCGAGTCCTCACCGCGCGGGTCCGTCTCCCACACCAGGCCGAGGTCGTGCTCCTCGCACGACAGCCACGTGTTCCACGGCGTCGCCCCGCCGGCGCAGTTCAGCGTGGTGCCGTTCAAAGTCCGGTAGGCGGAGGTGACCTTGCCCGACGCGTCGAACCGCAGGGCGGACACACCGCCCACGAGCGGGACCTCCGAGTTGCTGACGTAGATCCAGCCGTCCCCGTCGGGGAAGCACGCACCGCCATCGGGCGCCGGATGCCAGGTGTACCTCGTCCCCTCGACGCGCTTGAGCGAGCGCGCCACGATCCGGCTGGTGAATCCCTCGGGCAGCTGGAGGCCGTTGGCGTCCGCGGCCTGCAGCGGGCCGTACGGGCTCGGGCCGGGCTGCGCGGGACCCGCGGCGAAGGCCTGCTGCCACAGCGCGCCGGAGAAGGCCGCGGTACCGCCCGCGACGGCGGTGGCGCGCAGGAACATACGTCGGTCGACGGGCATGGCGCTCCTAGGGGTCGATCACCGCCGGACGATGCCCGGCGCCCCCCGAACGGCGCGGTCCCGTGACTATCGAGCGAAACCTACCCGCCAGTCAAGTAGGTGGCCTCATTCCGCCTGCGGCGGCCGCTCCCCGTCAACGGGCTTCGGCTCCAGGAACACCGCGGGTACCTCCGGAGCCTCCTCCTCGGCGGCCTCCGCGACGTCGGAACCGGCATCGGTGAACGCGATGTCCGTAGCCGACCCCGCCTCCGCGCCGGCCTCGCCCGGCTTGACGCTCTCCTGCCCCGGGACGGCCTCGTCCTCCGAAACGCCCTCGTCGCTCTGCACGGCCTCCCCCTGCGCGTCGGCGCGGGCTTCCGGGAGGGCCTCACCAGCCGAGGCGCCCTCGTCGTCCTGGGCGGCTGCCTGGCCCAAGAGCACTTCGCCCGCCGGGGTGGTCATGGGCTCGGAAAGGGAGGTGTCCTCGAAGTCGCCGGGCTCGGGGACGGCGTCGCCGAGTTCGTCCTCCTCGGTGTCGACGATGTGCAGGCCCTCGAGTTCGGCGTACCGTTCGGCGGCGTCGGTCTCGCCGTCCCGGTCCGCCGCGGCTGCGCGTGCGAACCAGTCGGACGCCTCCTCCCGGCCCGCCTCCGCCAGCGCGTCGGCGTAGGCGTAGAACAGCCGCACCGACCACGGCCGGAGCCGCCTGTCGCGAAGCTCGGGGATCTGCAACGTCACCACGGCGGCGTCCTGCTGCCCCAGATCGCGGCGCACACCCGACTCGACGATGCGGAGCTCGACGCGTCCCATCGGGTCGAGCCGCCTGGCCTCGGCCGACTTGATCAGGTCCAGGGCGCGCTCGGGACGTCCGAGCCCGCGCTCGCAGTCGGCCATCACGGGCAGGTACGAGTCGTCGCCGGCACTGAGCCGCCGCGCGGCGCGCAGCTCGGCGAGCGCTTCCGCCCACTCGCCGGCGTGGTAGGCCGCGATCCCGGCCGCCTCGCGGACGACACCGACCCGCGACCCGAGCCGCCTGGCGGCTCGCGCGTGCTTGTAGGCCCGCTCGGGCTCCTCCTCGGCGAGCCGCCCGGCCATCACGAGGTGCCGGGCGACCTTCGCGGCCAGCTCCTTCGGCAGCGTGCGCAGCTCGGCGCGAGCGTCCGCGTCCAGTTCCTCGCCCGTGACGTCATCGGGCAGGATCGGGTCGTCGTGCGCGGGAGCGGGACGCTCGCGCTCCTCCGGACGGCTCCGCCGCTCCGGACGGTCGCGACGCGCTCCCGAGGGGCGTCCGCCGTCCTGCGGTCGCTTGGGCCCGCCGCGCGCCTTGAACGGCTTGTCGCGGTCGCCCGGACGTCCCTCGCGCTTGCCCTCGAAGCGGCGGCCGGAGGGACGCCGCTCGTCCCGTCCTCCACGGTCGTCGCGCTCCGGGAAGCGGCCGCGCTGACCTCCATCGGCCCGCCGCTCCCCCTGACCGCCACCGCTAGGCCGTCCACTCGGCCGCCCCTCACGGCGCGGTCCGCCACCCTGACCAGGTCGAGAGCCACCCTGACCGGGACGAGAGCCACCCTGACCAGGTCGAGAGCCACGAGGCCCCCCGGGGCCGCCGCGTCCTTCACGGCGCTCCCCGCCCTGACCGCCGCGAGGCCCGGTGAAACCGCCCTCCCGGCGCTCGCCACGTGGACCGCTGGGGCGGCCTTCCCGACGGTCGTCCGAGCGTCCCTCGCGGGGTTCCGTGCGCTGGCCGTCCGAGCGTTTGAAGGGGCGCCCGGGTTTCCGGTCATCGCGCTTACCGCGCGCATCCCGGTCCTTGCCCTTCCAGCCACCGCCTTCAGGGCGACCGCGTCCACCCTGCGGCCCGCTCCTCTTGCGGTCGCCGGGGCCGGCCGGGCCGCCACGAGCGCCACCTCCACGACGGGCAGGCGCGTTCCGCTTCCCGTTATCGTCCCGCCGCCCGCGGTTGCCGTCGCCGGGGCCGTCCTCTTCCGCGCTCATCACGTCCGTCACTGTTCTTGAAGGTGGTTCCGTGGACACTTGCAGCCTACTTTGCAGCACCACGACATGCGTCGAGGGCCGCCCCACAAATCGGGGCGACCCTCGACCAATATGAGTCCGGCGGTGTCCTACTCTCCCACACAGTCTCCCATGCAGTACCATCGGCGCTGAAGGGCTTAACTTCCGGGTTCGGAATGGGACCGGGTGTTTCCCCCTCGCCAAAACCACCGAACGACCAACCCCAACACCCACCCAACCATCCGGCAGGTGCGGGAAGACTCGTCCGAGCCAGGCTCGGTATCCACTTAACAACACGCAGTCGCCCAGTTGTTTCCTGGGAACCACACAGGGACGCGAACACACTCACACAGCGATTCGGATTGAACGTCATGTGTGTTCAAGCCACTCGGCCTATTAGTACCGGTCGACTCCACACGTTACCGCGCTTCCATCCCCGGCCTATCAACCCAATCGTCTCTTGGGGGCCTTACACCCACAAAAAAGGGGTGGGAGAACTCATCTCGAGGAAGGCTTCCCGCTTAGATGCTTTCAGCGGTTATCCCGACCGAACGTAGCCAACCAGCCGTGCCCCTGGCGGGACAACTGGCACACCAGAGGTTCGTCCGTCCCGGTCCTCTCGTACTAGGGACAGACCCTCTCAATTCTCCTACGCGCGCAGCGGATAGGGACCGAACTGTCTCGCGACGTTCTAAACCCAGCTCGCGTGCCGCTTTAATGGGCGAACAGCCCAACCCTTGGGACCTACTCCAGCCCCAGGATGCGACGAGCCGACATCGAGGTGCCAAACCATCCCGTCGATATGGACTCTTGGGGAAGATCAGCCTGTTATCCCCGGGGTACCTTTTAGCCGTTGAGCGACACCACTTCCACACGTAGATGCCGGATCACTAGGCCCTGCTTTCGCACCTGCTCGACACGTCCGTCTCACAGTCAAGCTCCCTTGTGCCCTTACACTCGCCACCTGATTGCCAACCAGGCTGAGGGAACCTTTGGGCGCCTCCGTTACACTTTAGGAGGCAACCGCCCCAGTTAAACTACCCACCAGGCACTGTCCCCCACCCGGATACACGGGCGCGGGTTAGACGCTCAAAACGACCAGAGTGGTATTTCACCAACGACTCCACCGACACTGGCGTGCCGGCTTCACAGTCTCCCACCTATCCTACACAAGACGCTCCAAACGCCAATGCCAAGCTATAGTGAAGGTCCCGGGGTCTTTCCGTCCTGCTGCGCGAAACGAGCATCTTTACTCGTACTGCAATTTCACCGGGCCTGTGGTTGAGACAGCGGGGAAGTCGTTACGCCATTCGTGCAGGTCGGAACTTACCCGACAAGGAATTTCGCTACCTTAGGATGGTTATAGTTACCACCGCCGTTTACCGGCGCTTAGATTCTCAGCCTCGACCCAAAGGTCTAACCGGTCCTCTTAACGTTCCGGCACCGGGCAGGCGTCAGTCCGTATACAGCGTCTTACGACTTCGCACGGACCTGTGTTTTTAGTAAACAGTCGCTTCCCCCTGGCCACTGCGACCACACCCAGCTCCCGCCGCAAAGGACGATCACCAGACATGGCCCCCCTTCTCCCAAAGTTACGGGGGCAATTTGCCGAGTTCCTTAACCACAGTTCACCCGATCGCCTTGGTATTCTCTACCTGACCACCTGAGTCGGTTTAGGGTACGGGCCGCCGATACACTCGCTAGAGGCTTTTCTCGACAGCATGGGATCACTCACTTCACCTAAAACGGCTCGGCATCACATCTCACCCACCATGGCACACGGATTTACCTGTGCACCGGGCTACATGCTTACCCCAGGAACAACCATCGCCTGGGCTGAGCTACCCTCCTGCGTCACCCCATCACTCACCTACTACCCCCTCGGACCGACCGCTAGGCCCAGAAAAAGCCCGAAGGCTCAACCCGGGATTCAGGGTCTTAGCATCAGAGGATTCAGCGTTGGCGCATACCAGCGGGTACGGGAATATCAACCCGTTGTCCATCGACTACGCCTGTCGGCCTCGCCTTAGGTCCCGACTTACCCTGGGCGGATTAGCCTGCCCCAGGAACCCTTGGTCATCCGGCGCAAGAGTTTCTCACTCTTGACTCGCTACTCATGCCTGCATTCTCACTCCCACAGCCTCCACCACTCGATCACTCGGCGGCTTCACCGGCAGCAGGACGCTCCCCTACCCACCCGAACAAAAAGCTCGAGTGCCACGGCTTCGGCGGTGTGCTTGAGCCCCGCTACATTATCGGCGCGGAATCACTTGACCAGTGAGCTATTACGCACTCTTTCAAGGATGGCTGCTTCTAAGCCAACCTCCTGGTTGTCACTGCAACTCCACATCCTTTTCCACTTAGCACACGCTTAGGGGCCTTAGCCGATGATCTGGGCTGTTTCCCTCTCGACTACGAAGCTTATCCCCCGCAGTCTCACTGCCACGCTCTCACTTACCGGCATTCGGAGTTTGGCTGACGTCAGTAACCTGGTAGGGCCCATCAGCCATCCAGTAGCTCTACCTCCGGCAAGAAACACGCGACGCTGCACCTAAATGCATTTCGGGGAGAACCAGCTATCACGGAGTTTGATTGGCCTTTCACCCCTAACCACAGGTCATCCCCCAGGTTTTCAACCCTGGTGGGTTCGGGCCTCCACACCGTCTTACCGGCGCTTCACCCTGCCCATGGCTAGATCACCCCGCTTCGGGTCTACAGCATGCGACTAAAAACGCCCTATTCAGACTCGCTTTCGCTACGGCTACCCGCCACCGGTTAACCTCGCCACACACCATAACTCGCAGGCTCATTCTTCAAAAGGCACGCCATCACCAACACAAAAGCCGAAACTTTCATGAGGAGGCTCTGACGGCTTGTAGGCACACGGTTTCAGGTACTCTTTCACGACCCCTCACCGGGGCACTTTTCACCTTTCCCTCACGGTACTAGTCCGCTATCGGTCACCAGGAAGTATTCAGCCTTACCACGTGGTCGTGGCAGATTCACACAGGATTTCACGGGCCCCGTGCTACTCGGGGACACGCCCAAGAGGTACCGCAATTTCGTCTACCGGACTCTCACCGTCTACGGTCGGCCATCCCAAACCATTCGACTACCACGATACTTTATAACTCTCCGACCTGGCGGCAGCCAGATCAAGGCGACCCCACAACCCCGCACACGCAACGCCTGCCGGCTATCACACGCGCACGGTTTAGGCTCCTCCGCTTTCGCTCACCACTACTCACGGAATCACAATTGTTTTCTCTTCCTGCGGGTACTGAGATGTTTCACTTCCCCGCGTTCCCACCAACCTGCCTATACATTCAGCAGGCGGCGACACCCCATAACGAGTGCCAGGTTTCCCCATTCGGAAATCCCCGGATCAAAGTCTGGTTGCCGACTCCCCGAGGCATATCGCAGGCTCCCACGTCCTTCATCGGCTCCTGATGCCAAGGCATCCACCGTATGCCCTTAAAAACTTGAACACACAAAACGATCAAAACAAATCGCAGACAAGAACACGACCCCAAAAGAGCCGAGTTCTCGCCAGAGATGCTCGCGTCCACTGTGCAGTTCTCAAAAAACAACCGGGCCCACCAAAACCACACCACCCGTCACGGATGATGCGGTCCTGGTCCCGCGATCCGAGGCCACCGGGCTCGCGCCCGTTCCCTCAGGACCCAACAGCGTGTCCACCAACCCGCCCACC
>NZ_SMKH01000270.1 GCF_004348515.1 Actinomadura sp. KC345
GTACCGGGGGCTGGCCAGGGTGGGGCGGGCCGTACGGCCCGCCGCTCGGCGCGAGGGTCTTGGCGACCATCGCGACGCGGAGACCGGCGATGACCGCCGCGGCCGCCGGTGCCAGGAGGTCCTCGACGTCGAAGGTGTACTTCCAGATGTGGGCGAAGAAGTCCCCACTGGGAAAGCCGCCGAAGGCCACGTTGTGGAAGATCACGCCGAGCCGGTTCCCCACGTAGAGGGCGACGCACGCGGAGACCGTGGCGAGGATCGGTGCGAGCGGGCCGCGCGGGCGGGTGAGCATGACTCCGACCGCCGTGAAGAGGCCGATGAACGCGCACGTGATCAGGTAGTAGGCGGTCGAGTGCCGGAAGCCCTCCAGCACGTCGGTCTGGTAGAGGCGGGCGAACATCATGATCGCGCCGACCGCCGTGGCGATCGCGCCGCCGAGGAGGACGAGTGCGATGACGCCGAAGGCCGGCGTGGCGGGGCGCGTCTGGACCATTGGGCCATTAAAGCGATGTTCGTCCACTATCGCGATGTGGTCGGGCGGCTGATTCGCGGAGAGTTCTTACAGGGTGATGACGGACGAGGCCGATCGGTTGTCGTGGCCGTAACGTGCAGACGTGAAGACCGTGACGCACGCCGGGCGCGTCCTGGTGGTCGACGACGACCCGACCGTGGCCGAGGTCGTCGCCCGCTACCTGGCGCGCGACGGGCACGAGGTGGACTGTGTCGCGGACGGCCGGACGGCCCTGCGCAGGGCCCGCGACCATCCGCCCGACCTCGTCGTCCTGGACCTCATGCTGCCCGGGATGGACGGCCTGGAGGTGTGCCGGCGGCTCCGCGAGACCTCGACCGTCCCGATCGTGATGCTGACGGCGCTCGGCGCGGAGACCGACCGGCTCGTGGGGCTGGAGACCGGCGCCGACGACTACGTGACCAAGCCGTTCAGCCCGCGCGAGCTGGCGCTGCGGGTCCGGTCGGTGCTGCGCCGGGCGAGCGGCGCGCTGCTCCCGACCGGCCCGTCTGGCCCGCTGCGTGACGGTGACCTGGTCGTGGACGTCAGCGCGCACGAGGCCGGGCTGCGCGGCGAGCACCTGGCGCTCACCTCCCGCGAATTCGACCTGCTGGCGTTCCTGCTCCGCCACCCCCGGCAGGCGTTCACCCGCGAGGAGCTGCTCGAACGCGTCTGGGACTGGACGTTCGGCGACTCGTCCACGGTGACCGTGCACGTCCGCCGGCTCCGCGAGAAGATCGAGGACGATCCGACCGCGCCGCGCCGCATCGTCACCGTCTGGGGCGTCGGCTACCGCTACGAGCCCGCCGAGGCCCCGTCATGATCCCGTTCGAGGATCTGCTCTGGGTGGTCTTCTACGCGGCTCTGGCCGCCCTCGTCGTCGCGGCCGTCGCGCTCGGTGTGCTGTACGTGCTGCGTGCCCGGTCGGTCGCGACGCAGTTGATCGTCGTGGGCGCGGCGACCGTGCTGGCGGCCGTCTCCGGCATTCTCGTGATCTCGTTCATGATGCTGCTGAACGAGCACGACCGCGCGGTCGTGCTGGCCGTCGTGACGTCCGCCGGGCTGGTCGCGATGGCCGTGTCGGTCCTTCTCGGACGCCGGCTGGTGGCGGCCAACCGGACCTTGGTGGAGGCCGTCCGCGCCGACCGGTTCCACCCGCCGCAGGCGCGCCTTCCGGCCGAGCTGGCCGAGCTGTCCCGGGAACTGGAGGCCGCCTACGACCGGCTGGCCGCGTCCCACGAGCGCGAGCAGGCGCTCGAGACCAGCCGCCGTGAGCTGGTCGCCTGGGTGAGCCATGACCTGCGGACCCCGCTCGCCGGACTCCGGGCGATGGCCGAGGCGCTGGAGGACGAGGTGGTCGCCGACCAGAGGACCGTCCAGCGCTACCACGGGCGCATCCGCGTCGAGGTGGAGCGGCTCACCGAGATGGTGGACGACCTCTTCGAGCTGTCCCGCATCCATGCCGGGGCGCTGCGGCTGTCCCGGCAGCGCGTCGGCCTCGCCGATCTGGTGGCCGAGGCCGTCGCGGGCGCCGAGGCCCTGGCCCGCGCCAAGGGCGTGCGGCTCAGCGGCGGCGTCCGGGAGGGCCTGCCGGTCCAGGTGGACGCGGGCGAGCTGGGCCGCGCGCTCCGCAACCTCGTCGTCAACGCGATCAGGCACACGCCGAGCGACGGCGCGGTCGAGATCACCGGCGAGGTCCGGGGCGGCGAGGCCCGGGTGACGGTGGCGGACGCCTGCGGCGGCATCCCCGAGGACGACCTGGCCCGCGTGTTCGATGTCGCGTTCCGGGGCGAATCGGCCCGCACACCCGGCGGCGGCGCCGGACTCGGCCTCGCCATCGCCCGCGGCATCGTCGAGGCCCACGCGGGCGAGATCGGCGTCGCCAACACCGGCCCCGGCTGCCGCTTCGAAGTCCGCCTCCCGCTGACTACGTGACCGTTGGTGGCGTGGCTTCAGATGTTGTTCAGGGCGTCGTCTATCGCGCGGAAGGTGGGGCAGGGCCAGCGGGACATGCATGCACGGCAGCGGTGGATCGGACTGTCCGGGTCGCTGGTGATGCCGCCGGACTCCTGGGGCCGGTGCAGTTCGAGGAGGCGGATGCCGAGTTCGGCGAACAGAAGGACTTCCTCACGTGCGCCCGCGAGGAAGGCGAGATCCTCGCGGGACAGGCGCGCCTTGACCGGGACGAAGCCGCTCTTGTTCATCAGGCGGGACAAGTACTGGGTGGACGTCCGCCACGAACTGGACTTCGCCGAGCGCGCGCGGACCGTCTCCAGGCGTTCCCGTAGCCGGATCTCTCTCGGATCCACGTTTCGCCCATGCCGCTGTTGCACCTGCTCAGCCTCTCCTACTCGGGGTGCCCACGAGGCGGGAACCGGGAGAACACCGGGAGCGGCCACGGGCATCGCCAATGGCGAGATCATGACATCACGGTGCGTAGTTCTCAAAGCGTGCGGGACTGCCCGCGTGGCGACACGCCCATCCCGCAAGGGACTTGGCGAACTGTCTGGCCCGCGGGCCGTTCCCGAGATAGTGTGCCGGACGTGGAGCTAAACGTCTCGACCGCGTCTCAGGAGGGTCACGCCGTCGTCACAGCGACGGGTGAGCTTGACCTGTACACCGCGCCCAGGCTGCAGGCGGCCCTCGCGGGCCTGCTGCGCGACGAGGTCAACCGCATCGTGGTCGACCTGAGCGGCGTCGAGTTCTGCGACTCGACCGGCATGAACGTGCTGCTGGCCGCCATGAAGCGGCTCAAGGAGCAGGGCGGGTCGCTGGAGCTCGCCGCCCCGCGCCCGGCCGTGAAGCGCATCCTGCAGGTCACCGGGCTCGACACCGTGTTCACCGTGACCGACGCGGTCCCGGCCGCGGACGCGGGGCCGCGCGCGTAACGGGAACGGAAACGGAAGGGGGCGTTCCGGCGGCATGCCCCGCCGCGCGGCCGCCCCCGGCTACGATCGCGGATATGCAGGACGTAGCGGTGATCATCCCGGCCAAGGACGAAGCCGACCGCATCGCGGCCACGGTCAAGGCCGCCCACGAACTTCCCGGCGCCGACCTGGTCGTGGTCGTCGACGACGGCTCCTCCGACGGCACCGGGCGGGTGGCCAGGGACGCCGGGGCGCGGGTCGTCCGGCACAGCCGCAACCGGGGCAAGGGCGCCGCGATGGAGGCCGGCGCGGAGGCCGTCCGGCTGCTGGACGAAGGCCGCGACCAGCCCCGCCACCTGCTGTTCCTGGACGCCGATCTCGCCGAGACCGCCCGGGAGGCCGCGCCCCTCACCGAGCCGGTGCGGGCCGGTGAGGCCGACATGACGATCGCGGTGTTCACCACGACGGTGAAGCTCGGCGGGCACGGGTTCGTCGTGCGGCTGTCCCGCGACGGCATCCGCCGCGCCACCGGCTGGGAGGCCACCGCCCCCCTCAACGGGCAGCGCTGCATGACCCGGGCCGCGTTCGACGCCGCGCTGCCGCTCGCCGCCGGGTTCGGCGTGGAGACCGCGCTCACCATCGACCTGCTGCGCAAGAACTTCCGGGTCCGGGAGGTCGAGGTCCCGCTCGCGCACCGCGCCACGGGGACCGACTGGCGTGCCCAGCTGCACCGCGCCCGGCAGTTCCGGGACGTGGCCAGAGCCCTCGCCGTACGCGAACCGGCCGTCGCCCGCCGCGTGGACCGCCTGCGCGGCAGCCGCCGGTGATCGGTCTCGGGGCGGCCCGCCTCGGGACGGGCGGGCTGTGGGGGATCGGGATCAGCATCACGTGCTTCGTCCTCACCGCGCTGCTGGGCCCGTCCGTCTTCCAGCCCGAACTGGAGGGCGGGCCCGCTGAGCCGCCCTACGCGCTGAACGTCCATCCGTCGCCGTACGTGGTGATCGGGCTGGTCGTCGCCGGTGTGCTGGCGGGCGCGGCCGGGCTCGGGCTGTGTTTCGCCGCCGTCCGGAAGGGCTGGCGCGTCCGGGCCCTGCCGCTGGTGGTGGCCGGGCTGCTGGCGGCGGTCGCGTTCATGGCGATGCCGCCGGTGGGGTCCACGGACCATCTGAACTACGCCTCGTACGGGCGGATGGCGGCCACCGGCCACGACCCGTACGAGACCAGCGCCTCCGAGCTGCCCTACGACCCGGTCGCCGGGGCGCCCGAGGAATGGCGCGAGACGCCGTCGGTGTACGGGCCGATCGCCACCGGAGGCCAGGCGCTGGCCGCCTGGATCGGCAGCGGATCGGTGCGGCTGACCGTGTTCGTCCTGTCGGCGATCAACACGCTCGCGTTCGCGGCGACGGCGCTCATCCTGTACCGGACGGCCGGGAGCGCGGAACGGCGGCTCCGGACGGCGCTCCTGTGGACGTGCAACCCGCTGGTCCTCTTCCACCTGATCGCGGGCGCGCACAACGACGTCCTCGCGATCGCGCCGATGGTGGCGGCGCTCGCCCTGTTCGGCGCCCGGGACGGCAACGGCCGGACGCGGGCGGGGTGGTGGCGTGCCGGGTGGGTCCGCGCGCTCGCCGCGGGCGCCTTCACCGGGGTCGCCGCGGCGGTCAAGCTCCCGGCGGCGCTCGTCGGCGGCGGGCCCGCGTGGTCGCTGCTCCGCGAGACGCGGGAGGAACGCCGATGGCGCCCGATCGGGCGGCTGGCCGCCCTGTGCGGCGGCGCCGGCGCGGTCACCGCGGTCTCCTACCTGCTCGCCGGGCCGAACGCGCTCGACCAGGTCCGCGAGGCGAGCGGCATGGTCTCGTTCGCGACCCCCTGGCATCTGGTGGACGACTGGCTCGGACGCGGCGCCCAGCGCGACCTCATCAAGATCGGAGCGGTCGTCCTCGGGCTCGTGCTGTTCGTGCTGCTCGCCCGCACGCTCCCGAAGGACGACCTCGCGAAGGACGGCATACCGCCGGACGGCGCCGTCCCTTCGGGGGAGCCGGCGCGGGACGCGGAGAACCGGCGGATCGCCGCGGCGTTCGTCCTCGCCTGGCTCTTCGCCGCGCCCTACGCGCTGCCCTGGTACGACGGGTTCGGCTGGGCCCTGCTGGCCCTGCTCCCCTGGACGCGCGTCGACTGGATCCTGCTCGCCCACACCACGGCGCTCAGCCTCGCCTACCTCCCGGCCCGCGCCCCCGCCCGGATCAGCATGCCGGACGAGCTGTCGTGGCTGTTCACCGTCGTTCGGCCGACGGTGATTCCGTGGACTCTCGTCGCGGTCCTGACGGTTCTGATCGTGCAGAGTCTTCGTTTCTCAGGTCGATCTCCAGCGCCCGGACGCCCGCGGCGAGCATCAGCGGGGTCGCCAGGCTGAGCGAGACCGACAGGATCACCACGCCCGAGTCGTTCACCAGCATGCCGATGACGCCGACCGTCAGCGCGGAGATCAGCGCCGGGCGCATCGTCAGGCTGTGCTCGTACGCGCGCTGAAGCACCGACACCCGCCACCGCGTAGGCCGCGCCAGGACGAAGAACAGGAACACGACCGCCGCGGCGACCGCCAGCGTGTACGGCCAGTACCCGAGGCTGTTCACCATGGCGTCGAACTTGCGGGTGACGATGCCCCAGGCCTCGCCGTCCACGAGGTCGTCCCAGAACCGGCCGAGGTGCGTGGGGCTGGCGCTCCGCGAGTTCAGGTAGGAGATGAACAGCACCAGCACCGCGCCCGCCAGGCCGAACAGCCCGAGCTTGAGCGCCGAGACGCGCCGTCCCGTCACCATCAGGCCGAGGATCGCGAACGCCGGGACCATCGCGAGGACGCCGCCGAAGTCGCTGCCCCACGCCGGGAGCCCGTCCACCAGGACCGCGAACGTCCCGATGACGACGACGATCCCGAGCGCGAGCGCCCTGCGCCCGCCGCGCAGCGGGTACTCCGACAGCCACGCCGCCGTCAGGATCGAGGCGACGGCGAACAGCGAGAACGCCTGGTTCCCGAACCCGTAGAAGCGGCCGGCGACGAGCGCCGTGTACCCCATCAGCGTGTTGAGCTGGAGGTTCGACCCGCTCATGACGTCCAGCGCCAGGACGGTGGCCGTGATCCCGCTGATCACCAGCCCCGGCGCGAACGCGGACCGGCGCCACGGCCCGGCCAGCGCCAGGCCGGTCAGCAGCCCGGCGAAGCCGAGCACGGTACAGATCAGGACGGGAGTCGCGTTGTCGGCCCGCCACCACGGCAGCAGCCCCGCGAGGAACGACGCGCCGGGCGCCGCTCCCCCGAGCAGCGCTATCACGCGGGTGCCGCCCAGTATCCGGGCCCGCGAGCGGCGGTCGCCGCCGAGCCGGCGCAGCGCGAGCACGGCGACCCCGTACAGGACGAGCTGGGTCGCGAACAGCACCCAGTAGAACGACGTCTGGACGGTCCGGATCGCCTGGGCCGCGACGTCGGAGTCCTCAAGCGACTCGACCCGTTCGGTGGTGGTCTCGTCCGACGGCTCCGGCTGCCAGGTCGATCCGACGGCCTGCTTCGGCTGGGGCAGGCCGAGGACCTCCAGCGCCGTCGCGGTGACGTCGGTGAGCGTGACCAGGCCGTCCTGCCGGGTGGCGCTGGACCTCATGTATCCGGGCTTGTACGTCCCGCCGCCGCCCTTGGCGATGGCGACGCGCAGGTGCGGGTCGACGCCGATGTCGGAGAGTCCCGCCAGCAGGACGGTCGTCCCTTCGGGGAGACCGGTCATGACCTGCCCCACCTGGCGGTCGGCGGCGGCCGCGGCCGCGGCCCGCACGCGCTCCGACAGCGGGTACTGCTCGCCCTCCGGATCGACGCCGGCGTCGATGTAGGCGCGGAACACGTCGTCGATCTCCACCGCGGCGAGCCGGCAGCGCGCCCAGTCGGCGGCGGTCACCTTGCCGGGGGACTCGATGTAGCGGTCGACGCGCCCGCCGCCGTCGCCGACGCCGAACACCGCGCCCGGCCCGACCGCCGTCGTGCAGCCGCCCGCCGACTTCACCGCGTCGCCGAGCAGGCCGATCTGGGCGTGGTAGTTGGTGTCCGCGTTGTCGCTCTTGATCGCCGGCCAGCCGGGGGCGATGGCGCCGCCCGCGGGCGGCGGGCCGGTGGGGGAGTTCTGCCCGGACAGGATCGGGGCGGCCGGCAGCGCGCAGTCGCCGTGCGGGAGCCGGGACCGCTGCCCGGCCGACACCGTCAGCCAGGCGTCCGTCGGGCACGTGTTGACCCGCGTCGTGCGGACGCTGAGGCTCGCCGCGGACCCCTCCGCGGTCAGCCCCCACAGCGCGGGCGTGTTCTTCTCGGTGACGTCGCTCCACAGCAGCCCGGGGACGCCGACGATCACGACCCGCCCGTCGCCGGCCGGCGCGCCCCGCTGCGGGGAAGCGCTCTCCGGGGACGCCGCCGCGGCGGCCGCGGCGGGCTCGGCGTGGGCGAGGGAGAGTACGGAGACCCCCATCAGCGCGGCGACGAGGGTCGCGAGGAACATGCCGATCTTCGCTCCCCGCTGAGTCATGGCGTTCAGGTTACAAGAGCCATAACACCGCGGCGGGGCCATATCCTGCGGGCTGTGGACGGTCCCAAGACGCAGGTGGTCGGCGAAACCCAGGTCGGGGCCGAACCCGTGGCCGCTTCCGTGGAGCCGCCGGGGCGGCGCCGGACGCGGGCCGATGTGCTGATCCTCATGGCCGGCGTCGCCGTCGCCCTGGCCGCCGCGGCGCCGGTCGTCGTCCACTGGCTCACCAATCCGCCGGACCAGCGGCTCGTCGACCTGGAGGTGTACCGGGACGGGGGGCGCGCCATCCTGCGCGGCGCTCCGCTGTACGAGGTCCTCACGCAGCCGCCGCAGTTCCTCCCGTTCACCTATCCGCCGTTCGCCGCGGTCCTGGCCGTCCCGTTCACCCTGCTCCCCTGGGGCGCCGCGCAGCTGATCTGGACGGGCCTCGTCTTCGCCGCGCTGGTCGTCACGGTCTGCTACGCGTTCCGCGACCTGATCCGCCGGTCCGGGCGCTGGGCTCCGCTCGCCGCCGGAGTCCTGGTCGCCGCGATGATGTGGCTCGAACCCGTCCGGGACCAGTTCCGCTTCGGCCAGGTCGGGCTGTTCCTCCTCGCCATGTGCCTGGCCGACTGCTGCGCCCGCACCGTCCGCTGGCCGCGCGGGATGCTCGTCGGCCTGGCCGTCGCGATCAAGCTGGTGCCGGGGGTCTTCCTCATCTGGTTCCTGGTCACCGGACGGCGGGACGCGCTCGGCAATGCGGTGCTGACCGCCGCCGCGGCGACCCTCGGCGGGTTCGCGCTGCTGCCGTCCGACTCGTCGGACTTCTGGTTCGGCGCGCTCCTCCAGGGCGGTGACCGGACGGGCGCGGTCGACGGCACCACCAACCAGGCGGTGCAGGGGATCGTCGCGCGGATCCTGGACGAGGGCCCCGTCCGCACGCTGGTGTGGCTCGCGCTCGCCGCGATCGTCGCCTACTACGGGTACCTGCTGGCCCGGCGCGCGTCGCAGGCCGCCGACCTGCGGACCGGGGCCGACTCGGCGAGCCTGCTCCTGGGCTCCGTCGCGATCGTCGGGCTGCTGTCCGTCGTCCTGTCCCCTGTGGGGTGGATACACCATCTCGTCTGGATGATTGCGGTAATTGCGGCTTTGGTCGGGGATGGCCGGGACACGCGAAGATGTCTTTTCGCGTTCGCGCTCTGGCTGCTTTTCCTCTTCCCGATTCCGTGGTGGGCGCGGGCGATGATCGGCCCGGAACACTCCCTGGTCTCGGTTTTCGCGGGGGAATTCCTCCGCGACTCGTTCGGGATCGCCGCCCTGGTCTCGATCGCCCTCCTCGGAATCTGGCTCGTGGAAAGGATCGATTCGCGGGCTGATCACGAGGATTCTTCGCAACGCGAGGTCGGGGTGGGTACGCTCGGCGCGTGATGCTTGTCGCGGTGGCCGTCGCCGGCCTGGTCGCGGGGGTTGCGGGCCTGTCCATCGCGGTGGTCGCCCACAACCGGGTGAACCAGGTCGTCGACGAATGCTCGGAAATGCTCAGGCGCCAACTCCAGGTCGCCAGCGGATCGGTGGACGAGCGCGCCCTGCGCGATCTCGCCATCGTCCACTACGACGCCCTCAAGGAGATGTCGGGACACCGGTCCTTCTCCCTCGCCCTGATCAACGCGGTCGGCGACGGGGTCGTGGTCAGCTCCATCAACGGGCGGACCGAGACGCGGACCTACGCCAAGGCCGTCCTGGGCGGGCAGCCGGTCGAGATGCTCTCCCCCGAGGAGAACCAGGTCCTGCGCGCGGCCCGGCTCGGCAAGGGCCCCGTCGTGTCGATGGACGACCCGCTGGCCGACTTCGGCAACGGCGACCGCACCCCCACCCCCAGCGCCTGACGGGAGCCGCGCCGAGCCTCGCGGGAGCCGTGGGCGGCCTTTACCGGGCGGGCGGTAAACTCGATTTTCTTCCCACCCACCAGTAACACGCACCCGGGGGACCCGTGACCGCAGACATCAGGCCAGCGCGCTACGCCTACCTGGGTCCGCGGGGCACGTTCACCGAGGCCGCGCTGCTGACCCTCCGGGGCGCCGCCGGAGCCGAGCACGTCCCGTACGCGACCGTGCCGGCCGTCCTGGAGGCCCTGCGCCGCGGAGAGGCCGACACGGCCGTCGTGGCCCTGGAGAACTCCGTCGAGGGTTCGGTCCCGACCACGCTGGACGAGCTGGCCACCGGCGAGCCGCTCCAGATCGTCGGCGAGATCCACCTTCCGGTGTCGTTCGCGCTCCTCGTGCGTCCGGGCACCGCGATGGACGACATCAAGACCGTCGCGTCCCACCCGATCGCGCAGCCGCAGTGCCGCCGCTGGCTGCTGGAGAACGTCCCGCACGCCGAGTGGCGCGCCGCCACGTCCAACGCCGAGGCCGCCCAGCACGTCGCCGACGGCCACTACGACGCCGCCCTGGCGGGCTCGTTCGCCGCGTCCCGCTACGGCCTGTCCGTCCTCGCCGAGGACATCCACGACGTCGCCGACGCCGTCACCCGCTTCGTCGTCCTGCACCGCCCCTGCACCCCGCCCGCCCCCACCGGCACGGACAAGACG
>NZ_SMKH01000271.1 GCF_004348515.1 Actinomadura sp. KC345
CCCCGACGACCCCCACCAACCCCACACCGTCACCGACCAACTCGACGGCGCCACCTACACCTGGCACCAGTCCAACTACGTGTACCTCGACCCGCGCATCAAGCCCGCGCACATCCTGACCTTCGAACAGAACGGCTCGGCCGGGGATACCGCCACCGGGAGGAAGAGCGCCAGGAAAAGCACCACCGCAAAAGGCGGGGCCGCCCGGGTGAACGGGACGGCTGCGAAGTCGCGCCGGAGTTCACCGCGGGCGGCCGCTGCGGAAAGGCGCCGCTCGAACGGGAGCTGAGTCAGGCCGGTCCGGTACGGAGCACGCGGTCCTCGATGGAGCGGCAGCCGGTGAAGACCGAGCCGAGCCCCTCGCGGTCGATGATCCGGCGGAGTTTGGCGGGCAGTGCCGGCAGCGCCAGGCAGCCGCCCTCGGCGGCGACGCGCCAGCGGATGCCGAGCAGGATCGGCAGCGGGTCGCTGCGGACGCCGAGCCGGTCGTGCATCCGCACCATCAGGTGCCGCAGGTTGCCCTCGACGAGCCTGGTCAGCGTGTCGCCGAGCCGCGGCACGGTGACGTCGTCGAGCACCCCGGACAGGTGGACGACCGTGTGGTCGCCGTCCCCGGCCGCCGTCGTGGTGATCATCAGCTCGGACGGGGCGGGCGGCGTGGGCGTGAGCCCGGCGTCGCCCGGGTGCAGGGCCCGGATGGCGTCCAGCACGTAGGTGGTGTCCACGTTCCCCGCCTCATCGCCGAGGACGGGCGCGGTCGTGGCGGACGCGACGTCCGCGAACACCGGGACGAGCCGGCTCAGGCCGGTGAGCCGTAGCGCCCGCCGCACATGCGCGGACAGGGCGGGCACCACGGCGCGCAGCGGGCAGCCGAGCAGCTGCGCCCGCGTCTCCGCGCGGGCCAGCAGGACCAGTCCCGCGGCGTCCAGGAGCACCGCGTCCCCGAAGTCGACGACGACTCCACCGCGGCCCGCTGCCGGGGCCGTGCCCGCGGAGGCGAGGGTCAGCGCCTTGCTCACCCCCTCCCTGATCCCCGCGTAGTTCTGCCAGCTGATCTGGGCGGGCAGCCTCAGCACGATGAACCCCTGCCGGGTCTCCATGCTCAGTCCCCGCACGGTCGTGTCCTTCATGTGTCACATCCCGATCGGGGTCGTCGCGCCCGCGGGGCGCATGGCGGCGGCACGGGAGCCCGGCGGTCTCGACGCGGGCCGCCCGTCCGGATACGGCGGGCGCCCTCCTCGCACGACGCCCGTCAGCCGGGACGCCGCGAGGCGTTCGATGGTCCGTTCTTCGGGCCGCACCCCGAGATGGGCGCAGCAGCACCACAGGTCGTCCACGCAACGGCGCACGCTCTCCGCCGGAACATCGGCGAAGCGAACGCGCAGCCGCGCCACGAGGTCATCGCGCGTCGGTACGACCGATGGCGACATCTCCCACCGCTCCACTGTCCCTCCGATCGCTCTGGACGAAGTCTTTCCGTCCGGATTGGTCAACCGTCCTGCCGCCGGCCGCGTCGTCTCCGTCATCGGTCGCACAGGCGTGAACTGAACAGGCGTCAACTGCACAGCCGTCAACTGCGCGGCAGGTTCTGAGCTTGGAAATGACCTACCCGAGGCATGCGACAGAAAAAGCGACGAAGCTAAAAACACGGACATGACACCATCGTCGTGCGGCAAGTGCCCGGAAGTCCGCGCGCCAGTGACCGGGCCGCCGATCGACGTATTTTTGCGCTGTTTTCCCGGGCCCTGCCGGGCCGCTACCGGCCGATGACCTCCGAGCCCGGAGCGCGGCCGTACCGGCGGGGCCGGACATGGCGGGATCTTCCCCGCGGACGGGAGCGTCCCGCCCGCCCGCGCGGGCCTGCCGCCCCGAAACCGGGACGACGGTCACGGACCGTACTGAATCTTTTACGGATGGTTGCCTGTCGTGACCATCCCCCGGCGCGGTCTGCGGGAATTGCTGATCTAGATGTCTCCAACACACCCGGGGTGACCCATGCACGGCCAGCCGAAGAACTCGACCGCCAGCACCTCCGACCAGGTCACCGAGCCGGAGACGGAGGCCGCCGTCGCGTTCACCGGCCCCGCGGACGCCGCGGCGCCCGCCACCAGGGCGCTCCCCGACCCGTTCAGCGAGAAGACCCCCCGGACGCCGCACTGGTTCAAGACGGCGGTGTTCTACGAGGTGTCGGTACGCGGGTTCGCCGACTCCAACGGCGACGGCTACGGCGACCTGCGCGGCCTGATCAGCAGACTCGACCACCTGCAATGGCTCGGCGTGGACTGCCTGTGGCTGCTGCCCATCTACCAGTCACCGCTACGCGACGGCGGCTACGACATCGCCGAGTACACCCGCATCCTGCCCGACTTCGGCGAACTCGGCGACTTCGTCGAACTCATCGAACAAGCCCACGCCCGCGGCATCCGCGTCATCGCCGACCTGGTCATGAACCACACCTCGGACGCCCACCCCTGGTTCCAGGCCTCCCGCACCGACCCCACCGGCCCCTTCGGCGACTTCTACATGTGGGCCGACGACGACACCGGCTACCCCGACGCCCGCATCATCTTCATCGACACCGAATCCTCCAACTGGACCTACGACCCCGTCCGCGGCCAGTACTACTGGCACCGCTTCTTCTCCCACCAACCCGACCTCAACTACGACAACCCCGACGTCCAAGACGCCATGCTGGAAAACCTCCGCTTCTGGCTCGACCTGGGCATCGACGGATTCCGCCTGGACGCCGTCCCCTACCTGTACGCCCGCGAAGGCACCAACTGCGAAAACCTCCCCGAAACCCACACCTACCTCAAACGCGTCCGCGCCGAGGTCGACCGCCTCTACCCCGACCGCGTCCTGCTCGCCGAAGCCAACCAATGGCCCGCCGACGTCGTCGAATACTTCGGCGACCCCGCCGCCGGCGGCGACGAATGCCACATGGCCTTCCACTTCCCCGTCATGCCCCGCATCTTCATGGCCGTCCGCCGCGAACAGCGCTACCCCATCTCCGAGATCATGGCCCAAACCCCAAAAATCCCCGAATCCTGCCAATGGGGCATCTTCCTCCGCAACCACGACGAACTCACCCTGGAGATGGTCACCGACGAAGAACGCGACTACATGTACACCGAATACGCCAAAGACCCCCGCATGAAAGCCAACATCGGCATCCGCCGCCGCCTGGCACCCCTCCTGGACAACGACCGCAACCAACTCGAACTCTTCACCGCCCTCCTGCTCTCCCTCCCCGGCTCACCCGTCCTGTACTACGGCGACGAAATCGGCATGGGCGACAACATCTGGCTCGGCGACCGCGACGCCGTCCGCACCCCCATGCAATGGACCCCCGACCGCAACGCCGGCTTCTCCAAATGCGACCCCGCCCGCCTCTACCTCCCCGTCATCATGGACCCCATCTACGGCTACCAGGCCGTCAACGTCGAAGCCCAGGCCAACAACCCCGGATCACTCCTGCACTGGACCCGCAAAATGATCGAGATCCGCCAACGCCACCCCGTCTTCGGCGTCGGATCCTACGTCGAACTCTCCGCCTCCAACCCCTCCGTCCTCGCCTTCACCCGCGAGATCGGAAACGGCGACACCAACCAGTGGGGCGGCATGGACACCATTCTCTGCGTGAACAATCTTTCGCGTTTCCCGCAGCCCGTGGAACTCGACCTGCGGCGCTTCCGGGACTCCGCTCCCATCGAGTGCATGGGCGGCGTCCAGTTCCCGGCCATCGGCGACCTGCCCTACCTGCTGACCCTTCCCGGGCACGGCTTCTACTGGTTCCTGTTACCACCACCGCCCGAGGCGCGCGAGCGGGGAGGGGTGATGTGACCATGGCGCCGCCTGACCATTCGCTTGTTCGGCTTCTGGCCGGCTGGCTGCCACGGCAGCGGTGGTTCGGCGGCAAGGACGGCCCCATCGACGAGCTTTCCATCGGCACCGCGACCGAACTGCGCACCGGCGACCCCGGCCTGCACCACCTCATCCTCGACGTCCGCCAGAACGGCGCCACCGACCGCTACCAGGTGCTCCTCGGCGTCCGCCGCGACCTGCCCGAGCGCCTGGAGAGCCACCTCATCGGACGGCTGGCCGGGGGGCGCGGCATCGCCGGGCACGTCTACGACGCCGCGTACGACCCGGAGCTCACCGGCCCGCTGCTGACGTCCATGGCGAACGAGACGCTGGTCGGGCCGCTGCGCTTCCGCCGCGCGCCCGGGACCGGCATCCGCACGGACCTGGAGGGCGTGCCCATCGGGGTGGAGCAGAGCAACACCTCACTGGTCTTCGGTGACGCCTACATCTGCAAGCTGTTCCGCCGCCTCTCCCCCGGCATCAATCCGGACCTCGAGGTCAACCTGGCCCTCTCCCGCGAGGGATGCGCCCACATCCCGGCCGTGTACGGCTGGATCGAACTGGAGCCCGGCGCCGGTATCGCCTGGGACGGCACCGGCGACGAGCCCGTCACGCTGGCGCTGCTCTCGGAGTTCCTGCGCACCGCCACCGACGGCTGGCAGCTCGCCCTGACCAGCGTCCGCGACTGGTTCGCCCAGCCCGCGCTCCCGATGACGGGCCCGGCGCCGGGCCCGGCGCCGGCTCCCACCGCCCGCGACGCCGGCGCCGCGGGCGGCGACTTCGCCGCGGAGGCGGAGCGGCTCGGCGCGGCGACCGCCCAGGTGCACCGCGACCTCGCCGCCGCGTTCGGGGTCGCGCAGGCCCCGGCGGCGGAGCTTCGCGAGGCGGTGTTCGCGATGCACGAGCACCTCGACCAGGTCAGCGCCGCCGTCCCGGAGATACGCCCGCACGCCCGCGCGATCCGCGCGGTGTTCGACCAGGTCGCCGCGGAGGCGCGGACGCTGCCCGTCCAGCGGGTCCACGGCGACTACCACCTCGGCCAGGTCCTGCGCACCGACGCGGGCTGGGTCCTGCTGGACTTCGAGGGCGAACCCGCGCGCACGCCCGCCGAGCGCCGCGCGCCCGCGCATCCGCTGCGGGACGTCGCCGGGATGCTGCGCTCCTTCGAGTACGCGGCCCGGTTCCTCCTCGCGCGCGACGGCGACCTGCACCCGGACACGGCCGAGGCGCTGGAGACACGGGCCCGCGCCTGGGCGGAGCGGAACCGGGAGGCGTTCTGCGCCGGCTACGCGGCGGCGGGCGGTCCCGACCCGGCCGAGCACGCGGCGCTGGTGCGGGCGTTCGAGTTCGACAAGGCGGTGTACGAGATCCGCTACGAGGCGCGCAACCGCCCGTCCTGGCTTCCCGTCCCACTGCGCTCCCTGGCCCGCCTGGCCCCAGGTTGAAGGTCAGAGGTCGATGGCGTAGTCGAGGACCACTCGGTCGGCGGGGAGGACGATGTCGCGGCAGACCTCCATCACCTCGGTGCGCGACAGCATCCGGCGCCTGATGGCGAGGACCGGCACCCCGCCGGTCATGCGGAGCGTCTCGGCCTCCTCGGGGGTCGGCATGCGGGAGCGGACGGCCTCCTCGACGCGGGTCGGCGGGTGGCCGAGATAGGCCAGCTGCGCGAGCGTCCCGCCGGGCCACGGCTCGCGCGCCGGGTCCGACACGGGCGTGTCGCCGACGAGGTCCCACGGCAGGTAGTTGACGGAGATCTGCTCCGGCTCGCCGCGGGCGTAGAAGACGAACCGGCGGCGCAGCAGCTCGGTGCCGGCCGGCAGCTCGAACAGCGCGCCGAGCTCGTCGTCGGCCCGCACGCGGGTGAACTCCCTGTCGAGCCGGTACTCCTCCCAGGTGATCCGCTGGTCGCGGGTGAAGGTGGTCTCGGGGACCGCCATCGGCGCGGTCACCGCGCGGTAGCGGTCCATCGCGACCCTGCGGGCGGGGGGAAGGACGCGGACGAGGGTGCCGCCGCCGCGGCGGGTCTCGACCAGCCCCTCACCGCGTAGCAGCGCGACGGCCTGCCGCACGACGATCTCGGAGACGCCGTGGGCCTCGCACAGCTCCGCGATGGTCGGCAGCCGGGTTCCCGGCGGGAGGCTGCCGTCCCGGATGCCCTCTCGCAGCGTGTCGGCGATGCGCAGGTAGGCGGGACGGTCCGGCACCGGCGTCACCTCCCCTTTCTCCGGCCCTCAGCCCGGCCCGGCCGGCCGTCCGCTCCGGTCCTCGCGTTCGACCCGGCGTTCGACGCGGCGTTCGATCCTGCCCCACCCTCCCTGTCATCCATACCTTCCGCGCGCTATCCGCGGGGGCACGGTCCGCTTACGGACAGCTTGACACCTCTCAGCCCGAGTAAGACTTTTGTATACAGAAGAGCGGCCTCGGGGAAAGGACGACCTTGATGGGCGACTTCGATGATCTGAAGGCGGCCATCGAGGAGGAGTTTCCGGGCTGGCAGGTGTGGCGGAGCGACGCGGGACGCTGGTACGCGACCCGGAGCAGCGATCTCAGCGACGCCCAGCTCCAGGCCGGATACGCGATGACGGTGGCCGCCGACGACTCCGCGGGGCTGCGCCGGCTGCTGCGCGAGCAGACGCGCGAGGAGCGCGGGGACGCATGACGGGACTCCGTTGGGGAACGGCGCGGCCCGGTCCGCGAGCGGGGGCGGACCGGGCCGGGGCGTTCCGGTACGGCAGGTACCTGTGTCGCTCAGGTGACACAGGAGTGGAGCCCAGGGCGGCGGGGTCGATGTAACCCCTGGGGCCAGGTAGACGTGACCGCACGGACGGCACAACCGGCGCGACCCCTCGACGAAAGTCGTGCCGCCCGTGCGGTCGCCTTCCGTCCCCCGCCCCCTCCTTCCCCTTCCAGCGCCGGAAATCAGCGGCGCGGGGGACGTGAGAGCCGCGGATCTCGGGGCACCTCTACTGGGGTAAAGCCACTGGGACGGGAGGCCGTGAGGTCATGGCACGGGTGACGCGCGCGGAGATCGACCGGCTCGTCGGCGGCGACCATCACGATCCGCACGGAGTCCTCGGGGCGCATCCCGGCCGGGACGGCGTGACGATCCGGGCGCTGCGGCCGCTCGCCGAACGGGTCGAGGTCGTCCTGCCGAACGGCGACCGGCATCCCCTCCGCCACTTCCATCAGGGCCTCTTCACCGGGACGCTGCCGGACGGCACGCCGCTGGCGGGCGACGACGAGCGGGAGGCGCCCCTCGCCGTCCCCGACTACCGGCTCGCCGTCACCTACGGGGACGGCGTCGAGACGCTCCAGGACGACCCGTACCGGCACCTGCCCACGCTCGGCGAGCTCGACCTGCACCTGATCAGCGAGGGCCGGCACGAGGAACTGTGGCGGGCGCTCGGCGCGGGGGTCCGCAGCTACGCCTCCGCGTCCGGCACCGTGCACGGGACCGGCTTCTCGGTGTGGGCGCCGACGGCGCGCGGCGTGCGCGTCGTGGGCGACTTCAACCACTGGGACGGCCGCGCGTACCCGATGCGGTCGCTCGGCTCCACCGGCGTCTGGGAGCTGTTCATCCCGGGCGTCGGCGACGGCATGTGCTACAAGTACGAGATCCTCGGCGCGGACGGCGTGTGGCGCACCAAGGCCGACCCGATGGCCCAGTGCACCGAACGTCCCCCTGCGACGGCGTCGCGCGTCTATACCTCGTCCTATGAATGGGGCGACGGCGAATGGATGGACGGCCGCAAGGAGCACGACTGGTTGCACGAGCCGATGAGCGTGTACGAGGTGCATCTCGGGTCGTGGCGTCCTGGGCTCGGCTACAAGGAACTGGCCGAAGACCTGACCGAGTACGTCCGGGACATGGGTTTCACGCACGTGGAACTGCTGCCGGTCGCCGAACACCCGTACGGCCCCTCCTGGGGCTACCAGGTGACGTCCTATTACGCGCCGACCTCACGCTTCGGAAGCCCGGACGACTTCCGCCACCTCGTCGACAAGCTCCACCAGGCGGGCATCGGCGTCCTCATGGACTGGGTGCCCGCCCACTTCCCCAAGGACGAATGGGCGCTGGCCCGCTTCGACGGCACCGCCCTGTACGAGCACGACGACCCGGCGCGGGGCGAGCACCCCGACTGGGGGACGCTCGTGTTCAACTTCGGCCGCGCCGAAGTCCGCAACTTCCTGGTGGCCAACGCGTCGTTCTGGCTGGAGGAGTTCCACATCGACGGGCTGCGCGTGGACGCCGTCGCCTCGATGCTGTACCTGGACTACTCGCGGGAAGAGGGCGGCTGGACGCCCAACATCTACGGCGGCCGCGAGAACCTGGAGGCCATCGCCTTCCTCCAGGAGATGAACGCGACGGTCTACAAGCGCAACCCGGGCGTCGTGACGATCGCCGAGGAGTCGACGGCGTGGCCGGGCGTGTCCCGTCCCACGCACCTCGGCGGGCTCGGGTTCGGGTTCAAGTGGAACATGGGCTGGATGCACGACACGCTGGAGTACCTGCGCCACGAGCCCGTGTTCCGGCACTACCACCACAACGAGATCACGTTCTCGCTGGTGTACGCGTTCTCCGAGAACTACGTCCTGCCGCTGTCGCACGACGAGGTCGTCCACGGCAAGGGGTCGCTGCTGAGCAAGATGCCGGGCGACGCGTGGCAGCAGTTCGCCGGACTGCGCGCCCTCCTCGCCTATATGTGGTCGCATCCCGGCAAGCAACTGCTGTTCATGGGGCAGGAGTTCGGCCAGGGCGCCGAATGGGCGGAGGAGCGCCCGCTCGACTGGTGGCTGCTGGAGAACGCCGCCGAGGGCGCCCACCACCTGGGGCTGCAGCGGCTCGTCCGCGAGCTGAACCTCGCCTACCAGGCCGAGCCCGCGCTGTGGACGCGCGACAGCGACCACGAGGGCTTCCGCTGGATCGACGGCAACGACGCGGGCGGCAACACCCTGTCCTACCTCCGGTACGGACGGGCCCAGGGCAGCGAGGAGGACGGCGAGCCGCCGGTGCTGGCGTGCGTCGTCAACTTCGCCGGGAACCCGCACGAGGAGTACCGGCTGGGCCTGCCCCGCGAGGGCGGCTGGCGGGAACTCGTCAACACCGACGCCTTCGAGTACGGGGGCAGCGGCGTCGGGAACCTGGGCCGCGTCGAGGCGACCGCCGAGCCCTGCCACGGCCTGCCCGCCTCGGCGGTCCTGCGCGTTCCGCCTTTGGGCGCGGTCTGGCTCGTGCCTGAATAGTCTGGCGGGATGGCTGACAGCTTTTCCGGCGGGCGTGGGGGGTCGTCCCCCCACAAGGGGGCGACGCAGCGCCTGCACGTCGTTCCCGGGCAGTTCACGGTGGAGCATCTGCCCCACGCGACGTTGCCGGAGGACGACGACTGGATCGCGCTGGTACGCGCCCCCGAGGGGCTCACGATGATCCGGGACGCGCCGCCGTTCGCGGGGTCGGAACGCTGGGCCGGCTTCTACGGCGGGACCGGCAACGGCCTGCGCGTGCCGGGAACGCCCGCCGAGATCGTGGGGCCGCTCGCCGAGGCCGCGATCCCCGTCTTCGTGGCCTCCACCTACCACGCCGACCTCGTCCTCGTCCCGGAACACCGGCTGAAGGAGGCGACGGAGGCGCTCCGCGACGCCGGCCACCGCGTGGAGGTCTGAAGGACCGAAGCGGCTCAGATGCGTTCGAGGAGCCAGCGCGGGCCGATGACGGCGGCACCCGCCGCCTCGCAGCGCCTGCGCAGCTCCCGGTCGGCGGTGACCACCAGGTGGGCCGTGCCGGGCCCGGCGCCCTGGACGAGGTCCACGATCTGGTCGTCGCCGCTGCCGGGCGCCGCCACGACTCCGACGCCGTTCGCCGGCTCGTCGGCGACGCTCCGCGCCGCCCCCTCCACCACCAGGACGACATCGGGGAAGCAGCGGTCGAACCGGACGAACTCGCCGGGCAGCCCCTCGACGCCCGCGTTCAGCGCCTTGAGGTCGTCGCGGAGCCGGAGGTTCGCTCCGGCGCGGTCCTTCCACCAGCCGTCCGCGCGCGAGCCCACGACGTTCGCCGCGTCCACGACGAGGACGACGCCCTTCATCGCGTCCCGCAGCCGGGGCCAAGACCGCGCGAACGGCGCGAACAGCTTGCGGTCGACGACCTCCTCCGCGCGCACCCACTCCGCGCGGCGCGTCTCCCGAGACGCGGGACCGACGCCCGTGAGTTCCGGCAGCGAGCCTATGACGGACGTGAACGACCAGCCGCCGTGGTCCTCGACGCTCGTGCCGTGCACGTTCACGGCCGCCGTGTCGAGCGTGCACTCCTCGGCCGTCTCCCGGAGCGCGCCCGACACCGGGTCCTCGTGGCTGTGCAGCGCGCCGCCGAACATGCCCCACGTGCCGCCGCCGATCCCCCACCAGGCGCGCTGCTGCAGCAGCACCCACACCTGGCCGCCGGGATCGCGGTGGTAGGCCAGCAGGCCCGCCGCACCGAACCGCCCCCAGTGCGTGTGCCCGAGCCCGCAGTCGGCCCAGCCGTCACCGTCTCCCATGCGACGACCATAGCCGCTGGACGAAACCCACCCGGCGAACCCAAGTACGGTTTGACGCGTCGTTTGGGTACGCCCCCTGCGACCGTCCCC
>NZ_SMKH01000272.1 GCF_004348515.1 Actinomadura sp. KC345
CCGCCGCCCCGAGGATGCCCCGCCGCGCCGCCGACCGGTTCGGCCAGCGGCGTGGACGGGCTGTCGGCCAGGCCGTATCCGTCGCCCCGCGGGGAGAACACCACGTCGCCGGGCCCCAGCGGCACCGGCTCGGCGGAATCCTCGATCAGCCAGCACCAGCCCTGGAGGACCACCAGCAGACCGGCGGTGCCCGGCTGGTCGGGGAAGCGCACGCCCCACGGCGCCTGCCACTCCACCCGCGCGCCGCCGGGGCGCCCGATCCGGACGGCGGAGATCACGTCACTCAGGATGTCCATCGCACTGGGAGTCTACATATCCCGAGTGACTGAGACGCTCGCGTATAAATCAGCGCCGATCACACATTCATCAATCCTCTTCGCCTTCCTAGGCTGCGGATCGTGAACGGAAACCCGAGTGAGACGAGGAGTGGATGACGGTGCGCGACGACGAGATCGCGGCGGCGGCGCGGCGGTGGATCGGCGCGAACGCGCACGCGCTGGCGGCCACCGAGCCCGGCGAACCCCTCACCGACCTGGAACCGCTCGCGGCGATGGCGGCCGGCGCGGAGGTCGTCGGCATCGGCGAGACGACCCGCGCGGGGCATGAGGTGGTGGCGCTGGGGCACCGCGTGCTGCGCCTCCTGGTCGGGGACCTGGGCATCCGCGTCCTGGCGATCCAGGACGACGAGACGGCGGTCGAGAGCCTGGACGCCTACATCCGCACCGGCGAGGGCGACCCCCGCGAGGCGCTGGCGGGGCTGTGGGTGCCCTGGCGCACCCGGGAGATGCTCGACGTGGTGCGCTGGGCACGGTCGTTCAACGAACGGCACCCCTCGGACCCGCTCCGGGTGATCGGGCTGGACGCCCCGTCGGCGCGGCCGGAGCACTATCGCGCCGTCATCGACCACGTGGCCGGCGCGGGCGGGCACCGGCTCGCCGAGCTTCGCGACCACTACGACACCATCGTGACCGCCCACGAGGTGCCCGAGCACGTGCAGCGGGCACGGGGGACGCATCCCGGCCGCCCCTTCGCCGAGCGCGCCCGGGACGCCTACGACCTGGTGGCGTCGCTTCCGCACACGGACTCCGTCCTGGAGCGGGCTCGGCTCATCGTGGACTTCCACAGCGGCGGCTTCGCCGCGGGAGGCTTCGACTACGCCGCCGTCCGGCGCCGCTCCGTGGAGGCGATGACCTCGCTCCTGCGGGACGGAACGAAGATCGCCTACTGGGAGGGCCTGTCGTTCACCGCGAACGCGGCCCGGCTGGAGCCCGTGGCCCTCCTGGAGCCCTTCCAGAGCGTGGGCAACGAGCTGCGCCGCCGCCTGGGCGCCGGATACCTCTCCCTGCTGATCGGATTCGGCCACGGGGATGTGAGCGGCCTCCACCCGGGGCAGCGCGTTCCGGCGCCGATGGCCGGCTCCGCCGACGCCGAACTGGCCGCGGCGGGCCCGGACCTGTATCTGCTCGACCTGCACGCCCCGCGCCCCGGCGCGGTGGCCGCATGGCTGCGGGGGCCGCGCGGACTGCGGGTCATCGGCGGGATCTACGACGCGGCCGCCGACTCCGGCCACTACCTGACCACGGGTCGGCTCGACGAGTGGTTCGACGCGGTGCTGCATGTACGCACCCTCACTCCGACATCCCTGCTGTGAACCGCGCACATACACAACGATCAGGAGCGATTCATGTCCACGACCATGCGCACGACCGTGGCCGTCGTCGGCGGGGGCTACGGCGGCATCGCCGTCGCCAAGGCGCTCGACGACGCCGCGGACGTCGTCCTCATCGAACCCCGGGACACCTTCGTCCACAACGTCGCCGCGCTCCGCGGCCTCACCGATCCGCGCTGGACGGACCGGCTGTTCATCCCCTATGACCGGCTGCTCAGCCGCGGCAGGGTGATCCGTGACAGGGCGGTGCGGGTGGACGCCGCGTCCGTCACGCTTGCCTCCGGAACGCGGGTCGACGCCGATTACATCGTTTTGGCGACCGGTTCGGCCTACCCCTTCCCGGCCAAGACCGGTACCGCCGACAGCGCCACCGCCAAGGAGCGGTACCACGCCGCCCGCAAGGCCCTGGCCGACGCGGACGGCGTCCTGCTGGTCGGCGGGGGACCCGTCGGACTCGAGCTGGCCGGGGAGATCAAGGCGGTGTGGCCGGGCAAGGCGGTGACCATCGTCACCCGGGACCGGGACATCGTCCCCGGCGACTACCCGGACGAGTTCAGGGCCGAACTGCGCCGCCAGCTCGACGCGATGGGGGTCCGCGTCGTCCTGGGCGCACGGCTGCGCGAGGACCCGCCGTCCGCCGCCGGCGAGGCCGGGACCTTCACCGCGATCCTGGACTCCGGGGAGCGGGTCATCGCCGGCATCTGGTTCCCCTGCTTCGGTGCCTCACCCGTCACCGGTTACCTGGCCGGCGACCCGGCGTCCGCCCGGCAGGACGACGGCCGTCTCACCGTCACCGCCGACCTGCGCCTGCCCGGCCTGCCCAACGTGTTCGCCCTCGGCGACATCACCGCGATCCCGGAGGCCAAGCAGGCCGGCGCCGCGGCCGGTCACGCCACCGTGATCGCGTCCAACGTCCGCGCCCTCCTGGACGGCGAGGCCCTCACCGCCTACCGGCCCGGCCCGCCGGGGATCGTCCTCCCCCTGGGACCGGACGGAGGCGCCACCTACGCCCCCGGCTGGGAGGACCACGTGGACCCCGGCACCGCGGCGCAGATCAGGCGGCATGCGGAAGGCCGCGCGGACACGCTCCTCGACCTGGGCATCCTGGACGCGGCGATGACCTCCCAGATCAAGGGAGCGGACCTGATGGTCGGCGACTACGCCGCCCTCCTCGGGCAGGACGACCGGTGAGGGGCGCCGGCCTGCCGTGCCGCCGCGGGCTCGGAGGGTGACATCATCCACCAGAGCCTGGTCAGGGCGATACGGCGGAAAGGGCGGAGCGATGAAGTTCTCGGAGTACGAGCGCCTGGCGTTCGAGCGGCGGCCGGACGGGGTCCTGCTGATCACGATGGACCGGCCGGAGAAGTACAACGCCGCGGACGAGCGGATGCACACCGAGCTGGCGCGCGTCTGGACGGAGGTGTCGGCCGACCCGGAGACGAGGGTCGCGGTGGTCACCGGGGCGGGCAAGGCGTTCTCCGCCGGGGGAGACCTCGGCATGGTGGAGCGCATGACGGGCGACTACGACCGGGTGTCGCACATGCTGTCCGAGATGAGCGACCTCGTCTACAACATCGTCAACTGCGAGAAGCCGGTGGTGTCCGCGATCAACGGGGTCGCGGTCGGCGCCGGGACCGTGGTGGCGCTGATGGCCGACATCTCCATCTGCGCGCAGGACGCCCGGATCGGCGACGGCCATGTCAAGCTCGGCGTCGCCGCCGGGGACCACGCGGCGATCATCTGGCCGCTGCTGGTCGGCATGGCCAAGGCCCGCTACTACCTGATGACCGGGGAGATGGTCGACGGCGCCGAGGCCGAGCGGCTCGGGCTGGTCAGCAAGGCCGTCCCGCGCGAGGAGGTGCTGCCCGAGGCGCTGCGCGTCGCGGAGGTGCTGGCGACCGGCTCGCAGCCCGCGATCCGGCTGACCAAACGCGCGCTCAACGGCTGGCTGCGCATGGCCGGCCCAATCTTCGACCAGTCCGCCGCCTACGAGATGCTGACCTTCCTCGGCCCCGACGTCGTCGAGGGCGCCGCCGCCCTGCGCGACAAGCGCGAGCCCCGGTTCCCCTCCGCCCGGCCGCCGGGCGCGAGCGAGCGGAACGCTGACGAATAGGCTAGAGCCCACGTCCCCGCAGGTCCGGTGTGACCTGCGGGGACGCGCTACTTCGGGATCAGATGTCGTAGAACTGATGCCCGGGACTGGCGACCTCAGACGCTGTAATCTGCCGCAGTCCTGACCAGCGGGAGAGCGGTCCTCAGTGGTCGTTAGTGGTCACTCTGGGGCATCCTCCGACGGCCCATGGACGGCCCAGGGGAGGCCGGTCCTCTCACCCGACCGCCGTGTCCGCCAGTCCGTAGCAGTCAACGAGAACTCCGGAGAGGCGCGGCTCGGGGTACAGCTTTGTAGGATAGTCCCCGTGCCAGCACTCGAATGTCCACATTGTAATGCTTATGTCAACTTCGTCCAGGTTTGGACCGGCGAGACTGGTTTGAACGATCGAGGTAATAGGAAGCTTGTAGTCATGCAATGCGCAAATGAACACTGCAAGCGAACTATTGGAGCCCTGGTAAATGCCAGCAACGCGGCGCAAGTAAGCCAATTCTGGCCGACATCAGTTGGCGGTAAGAGTTTCCCTGACGTCCCTGGCGACATCGCAGAGACAGCGGACGAGGCGCACCGCTGCTATAGTATCCAGGCGTATCGAGCAGCAATGGCAATGGTCCGAGCTGTTATTGAAGCGACCGCGAAGAACAAAGGCATCACGTCAGGTAACTTGGAAAACAAAATTGATCAGCTAGCGTTGCAGGGGTTCATTCGTGAGGATGCCAAGGATGCCGCGCATGCTGTTCGCTTGGTGGGTAACGATGCGGCGCATGGTGACCTCGCAACCATGATACTGGATAAACCGGACGCTCTAGATGTACTTGATCTTATGGACGACATCTTGGACGAGGTTTTCCAGTCACCGGCAAAAGTGGCGAGAGTGAGAGCAAATCGTGCGGCACGTAAGGCGGCAGCGCAACAGTCAACACCAGGCTCACCTTAGTAGGGTGAGAGCCTCAGTAGAGTGCAATTGCATTAATGACGACCGCTGGGCCTGCTATGGAGGCGTGTACATCCTCGGCGGGAAGGTTCAGATCCAGCTGGTCAGCTAGATTTTTCACGATGTCGTCTACCTGGGTCATTAGTATGCGTCGCATCATGTGTTCCCAACCGTAAAGCAGCCACTCCTCAGCGCTAAGATACCCTTCATCGCCAGTAGGGATTAGCCTACTAATGCTGCCTAGTACGCGCATTTCGCTTTCAATCCTGTCGGCCGATGCTTCATCAATAAAGTGGTCCGGCCGTACGTTAACGTACACTTTTTGAGGCAAAGATGAGCCAGTGAGTTCCAGCAGGATCGGTACAGGCAAAAGCTCGTTGCGAAGATAAACCTGCTTCAATTGTTCAACAACTGGTACGTCTTCCACATCAAAATTGAAGATTGATTCCAGGTCGCCTTCTGCGGTATCCATGAGGCGTCGGAAAATGAAAAACATCTTGCCAGCCAGACTGGCTGCGGTGATACGTGCATTGCCCTCGATTTCAATTAGGTCGTCCTTATTGAACGCCGTGTTTCCGTCTGGATTTACTTTGATTGCGGCGTCGGCGATCAGTGCGTCAATCACTTTGCTGACGGTAGCTTTTTCGCGTGGCTTCAGACTGTAGGTCGATTGGTGTTCGACATCGGTGTCGGCAAGTTCATCCCCTGCTTTGTCTTGGACGCTTGCTTTTTCGTCACGGTGCCGCTTACTCACTGTCTTTTCAACGATCTCTGCTTGGCGGGGTACTTCGATATCGTAATACTCCGCCTGAGAGAGCAAGGTCTCGGTGTCGAGGTAGATAGGGGATCGCAGAGCCATGTGAGCAGTATCTCACTGGCATCAGTCCGGCAGAGGCAGAAAAGGACTGTTTTGGCCCAATTTTCTGACCGGTTTGGGCCAGCAGTACCAGGTGCGGTCGGCCCGACCCCCGGGTTGCTGTTTCCGTCTTCGTGTCGGCTCGTGACCTCTGATCGCCCTTCGCGCCTGACCGGCGCCGCCTGCGCTGTGTGAGGCCCGGTTACGTCCTCGCCTAAACGGTCACGGTGAGACCTAGACCGCAAGTATGCAGTGCGAGAGACTTGACGTATGGCCAAGCTGACCATGACACCAGGCCGATGGGACGAACTCACTGCACTGCTCCGGGATGAGGAGCGACTTCAGACCGAGTACCCCAAGGTGGCTGAGTACCTGGACATGTCGGCACGGTTGGCGGGGACCGGTGACAGTCAGGTCGATGCAGAGTTTGACTTGCGGTTTGTGCACTACATGACCGGTGGAAGCGCCGTCAGTTCTAACCCATACTGGGACATCGTTGAACCATTTGTATCCGAACATGAGCGCAGTCGAATGGTGAATGGCGGAAGTTTGGAAGGTAGTGCGCGCCTCGCCTTCGCGCAAATGCTCCTACAGGCATCCTATGCCTACGCGATACCCAGCCCACAAACCCTCGAATGGATCACGGGATTCTGCGGGTCTCTCCCGATTGTGGAACTTGGAGCCGGGCGGGGCTATTGGGCAGCCCAGTTGGCTCACTCGGGGCTGGCCGTTGAGGCGTATGACTCCGAGCCGCCGGACGAGACCACGAATACTTCATTCCCCAGCACGGCCGGTCAGGTAGACGTCTGGCATCCTGTCGGGGGCTTGAGCGAGTTCGCGACTCGTGCCCGGTCGGCGGATTACGTGTTGTTCCTCTGTTGGCCGCCTGGCTGGGGAGACAACATGGCGTCTGATGCGCTCACGCTGTTCGAGCACGCCGGGGGCGAACGACTTGTTTACATCGGAGAGCCAAAGGGCGGTAAGACGGGCAACGATGCTTTCTTTGACACTCTATCCGATCGTTGGAAACTGGAGTCAGTAGATCCACACTTCGTCTCTTGGTGGACAGACTCGGATGGTGCGCAGGGGTGGGTTCGCCGCTAAGCCAAGCATAACAAAGGGGGGTGCCGACATGCCCGGCGCCCCCCTTTGGTTCCTCTACTTGAGGGCCATGCGGAACACGAATGCGTCGTAACGGTCTCGGGGATACGACACGTCGGAAATCATGACGATTCTGTTGTCAGCGGACACGAACCGCTGGTGAACGGTCTTGACGAGATCACCGGGAGTAATCCGCAGCCACTCGGCATGCATCGCCGACGGTAGTTGGTCGGAGAGCGTCTCTTCTAGGAAGGCTGCCTCCGAAATGCCAGTGGAGTCGAAGGGGTGGTAGGTGTCCGAGATCGAGATTGGCCGCCCGTCCTCGGTCGCTCGGGTGATGACCTGGCAGATCTCTTCGCCGGCCAGGACGCCGAGGGCCTCCGCGAGTTCACTTGTGGCGGGGATCTGCTTCGTCTCGCGTTCTACTTGGATCTGTTGGTCGGACTCGTTCTGGAACGACTGCTCAGCGGTCTCCATCTGGCGTTCGGGAGACACGCGAACGAGGTTGGGGCGGTCGGCGACGAAGATCCCTCGCCGCCGCACGGACCGCACAAGCCCCTGACTCTGGAGGAGTTCGAGGGCCTTCCGCACCACGATGTCCGACACGCCGTTCTGCTGGGCGATCTCGGCGTAGCTCGGTAGCTGCGTGCCGGGTGGGAGCTGCCCACCGCGGATCCGTCGTGCGTACTCGCCCGCGATGCGGACGTAGGCCGGTTCTGCCACTGCGTGATCCCTTCGTGTGCTCTTCGCTGGCGCTTGACCAGCGTATACGCATCATCGTATACCTAGGTCTTGTGCGTATACGAAGCTACGTATACGCTGCCCTCAGTGGCCGCCCCGAACGGGGAGTCACAACAGCACTCCGAAGGCGATCAGGAGATTGCAGATGTTCCCTCAGAAGTCCAGCAGCATCCCGCAGTGGATCGCCGGTGTGGCGGTCATCATCTTCGCGATCAACAACCCCGAGAAGGCCGCTGACCTGGTCAACACGGTGGTTGACGCGATCATCACGTTCGCGAACGGCCTGGGCTGATCAGCGATGCCAGGGACGTTCTCGACCTCCGCGCGGCTTTCGGCGCCGAGCCACCAAGCACACCGCCGAGGGGTGCGCTCCGAACCGATCACGAACCCTTCGGAGGGCCGCATGTCTGTTGACCCGTCGTCACTGTCGCTGGTGGACCTGGTGACCGAACTGGGGGAGCGCGGCGACTGCCGGCACGACCCGGACCTGCACATGGGACCGGACGCGTTCGAGTCCGAGCCGCTCGCCGACCGGCTGGCCCGTCAGGACGTGGCCCGCGAGGTGTGCGAGGACTGCCCCGTGTGGGACCTGTGCCTGGACTACGCGCTGCGGATCCGCCCCAACTGGGGTGTGTGGGCGGGCTACCTGCCCCGTGAGCTGGCCGCGTTGCGCCGCGAGGTGCGGACCCTGCCCGCGCCCGACCTGGGTGAGGTGGCGTGATGCTCGGCGCTGACCCGACCGTGTTCCCGGCGGTTTTCGCCGCGCTGTACGCCGCGCACGAGGTGGGGGACCACTGGTTGCAGACGCACGGGCAGGCGTGCGGCAAGGGCGCGCTCGGCTGGCCCGGCCGCCTGCTGTGCGCGCGGCACGTGGCAACGCTGACAGCCGTCAAGGCCGCCGCCGTCGCCGTGGTGGCGCTGGTCCTTGCTCTGCCGGTCAACCCCTACGCCGTCGCGGTCGCGCTGGCCATCGATGCCGTCTCGCACTACTGGGCCGACCGGCGTTCCACCCTGCTGGCGCTGGCCGACTGGCTGGGCCGGACGGTGCTGCCGGGCAAGGGCGAGTTCGCCCGACTCGGTGACGGAGCCGCCGCGCCGACCGGTACCGGCGCCTACGCCCTGGATCAGTCCTGGCACGTCGGCTGGCTGTTCGCCGCGGCGCTGCTGGCTTCGCTGGGGGTGGCGTGATGACCGCGTGGGAGTGGATCCGGTTCGCGGCCTGGTGGCTGCTGGTGGGCAACTTCGCCGTGGTCGCGCTGACCCTGCTGGGGGTGGAGGTGTGGTGAGGATCCGCCTGACCGGCCGATTCGCCGAGGTCGACATGGCCGCCGCCCGCATCGCCGACGTGGTCACCGTGCTGGAGACCTCGCGTCCCTACCCGCGCCGCGGAAACTCGGCGCTGCTCTCGCTCTACCTCGAAACCATCTTGGACGCGCCCGCCGAGGGTGGGCCGATCACCCGTGACACCGACTCGGCGACCGATCGGGCCGCCTCCGACTCGCACTGACGACGTGTGCCCCGGGACGCCCGCACCGACCAAAGCACCGGCGCCCCGGGTCCTCCTCAAGGAAGGAACTTTCACGATGGCCGACAAGCCGACCTCCGGCAAGTCCTCGACGTGGCCGAACGGTGAGCCCAAGTCCGTCCGGGACGCCTACGACGCCAAGACCGGCAAGAAGAAGTGACCGCCGCCATGATGTTCATCTTCAACGACGCCGAGGACCGTGACCGCGCCTCCGATGGGGTGTCCCGATACGGGGTGTACCTGCGGCGGTACCCGAAGCTGTTCGCGTCCTGGGACGACGACGGCACGGTGACCGGCGACCCGGGCGCGTTCGCCGCCGCGGCGTGGCAGGTGGCCACGTCCCCGATCATGGCGCCGCCCTACCTGGACTGGACGGCCGAACGGGTCCAGTCGGTGACCCTCGCCGGCAGCGAGGACGGCGCCGGGCTGATCGCCCGTGTCCAGGTCGCATCGCCGGACCCGGCCGCGCTGGCCAGGGTGCGGGGGTTCGCCGGCTGGGACCGCGGCGACCGGTGGAACCGCGGCTACCACGTCCCCGGTGACGCCGAGGTGGCCCGCCGTCCGGCGATGCTGACCAGCACCCTGTTGCTGTTCCACCTCCCGACCGCCGACCTGTACGCCCCGGCCGACGCGCCCGACCGGCTGACCGTCACCGACGCCAAGGCGTCGGTGAAGCGGCTGGCCGCGCTGCTGGACGACCGGGTGGCGCCGGTGCTGGCCGCCCTCGATACGCCGGGGGTGGCCCGATGATCGCCGTCCTGCTGACGCTGGCCGCGCTGGCCGCCGCGGTGTGCTGGCTGTGCGCGTCCCCGGCCCGCCTGGCGCTTGCCGGTGGGGTGCTGCTGGTCACGCACCCGGCGCCGGCGATGGCCGTAACCGTCCTGGTGGTCGCCGGGGTGACGGTCGCTGGCGGGGTGCTGGCCTACCGGTCGCTGCGCGCCGAGGGCTGGCACCTGGTCACTGTCATCCGCCCCGGCCTGGCCCCGGTGGGAGGTGTGGCGTCATGACCCGCCGCCGTAGCTCCGCGAAGTTCTTCGACCCGGCCGGCGTCCGATACGGGATCCCCACGTGGCCGTGGCGGATGGCCCCGGCGCATCTGCGGACCCGCCGCCAGCTCGCTGCCGAGGGCCTGCATCCGGGCGGTCAGGACGTCGCCGGACAGGTGCTGTGGCACTCGCGCCGGTACAACGCCCCGGGTGGGGTGCGTGCCGCCTTCCTGTACGACGTGCGTCTCGCGCTCCCCAAGCGCACCCCGAGCGACCGGCAGCGCGTGGCGCTGGGCAAGGCGCTGGCCGCCCGCCGGGCCTGCCCGACTTGCCGACGCGACGCCGGTTACGTGCTGCCGCGCCACCTCGGCGAATGCCTGGACTGCGCTGCCGGGACGGAGGTGCACGCGGCATGAACACCGCCACGTCCACGCCGTTGCCCGCCGTCCCGTTCCCGGCCATCCCGGCTACGCCGCGTCGATCGCTGCGCACGGGTGCGGTCAAGCGCTGCCCGTCCTGCGCGGCGCCGCTGGACGGTGGCCCGGTCCAGTTCCGCTGTGAGG
>NZ_SMKH01000273.1 GCF_004348515.1 Actinomadura sp. KC345
GGGCGGGAACGCGAACGCGCCGGCGAGCGCCGCGGGCAGCACGAGGTGGCGGCGCATGCTCACCCGCCTTCCGCGATGCGCCGCAGTTCGGCGCCGACGCCCGTGAACGCGTCCGGGCCGACGGCCATCGCCCCGCCGAACACGTGCGAGATGTCGATGGTCAGGTACGTCCCGGCGGCCAGCAGCGCCGCCATCAGCGACAGCGGCACCAGGGTCATGCCGCGCGGCCGGGCGCCCGCCAGGAACGGCAGCAGCACGACCGCGGCGCCGGTCACGACGGTCACCGCGAGCAGTCCGCCGGGCGGTTCGGTGCGGGCGTCCATGGCGCGCTGGCGGCGGGCCGCGGAGATCTCGCCGAGGTGGCCGAGCACGGTGCCGCGCGCCTCCAGCAGCTCGTCGGAGGCGGAATCGACCGCGGTGACATGGCGGCGCATCTCCTCCAGCAGCGCCCAGCCGCGGGGGCTGAGCCGTCCGTCCTTCATGAGCCTCCATTCGGAGCCGCGTACCAGGTCGGCGTAGGCGCGCAGCCCCTGCTGGACGTGCCGCGCGTCGGCGTCGGGAAGCCGCGTCGCCGCCCAGGACGCCTCGGCGATCGCCTGGCTCTCGGTGTAGGTGTTGGAGCGCGCGGCGTCCGCGGACGTCCACGGCACGACGATGGCGATGGCGAACGCGAGCAGGAACAGCGCGGACAGCATCGCCCCCGTGTGGGAGGTCGTGGGGCCGTCGGGGTCGGGGTCGTCGATGCCGTGGCGCGTCCGCCGGACCAGCCGGCTCGCCACGATCACCACGGCGACCGCGCAGGCCGCGGCGGCACAGTAAACGATCATGTTCCTCCCTGGAAGCGGCCGCAATCACCGTGGGTGAGTGTAAATTCACGGTCGGTCGCTACCGGCCGGTTTCGCTCGAACGTCACCCGGAGGTGATGTGACCGCCCGCCCAGGGAAGATCAGCCTGTGCGCGGAGGGGAGTACGGCAGGGAAGTGGTGTCAGTTCTTGTGAAATAGGGTGTCTATGCCGGAAGATCTCCTGTAGCCAACCGGCTATGGCGGACGATTGATGGAACCGGCCTGAACGGGCGGGCGCGTGAGGGGAGACGGCGATGGCGCCGCAGGGAAAACTGGACCTCGACCCCGAGGCGGTGCGCACCGCCCGGCGGCTCGCCGCCCGGGCGGCCGAGCCCATCATCGAGATGGCGCGCTCCCACACCACCGTCTCGGTGGAGCGCGCGCTCCTGCGCCTGGCCGGGCTCACCGGGGCCGATGACGAGGGACGCCCCTGGGCCAACCACCTCGCCGACGCCGTGCGCGGCCAGGTCGGGCTGGAGCACGGCGTGGCCCTGCCGGTCTGGGACGCGCTGCTGAACGGCCCGTACGCCTCGCTCGCCGACCTCGCGCAGGCCGCCGCCCGGGGACGGGCGTCGTTCCGGCTGCCGTCGGGGACCGACGCCGCGCACGCCCGCAAGGCCGCCGGCGAGGCCGCCCGCGGCGGCATCGCCCGCATCGACCGCCGCCGCGCCGAGCGCGACCGGCTCCTGGCCGGGCTGCCGCCGCCCGACGCGGGGGACCCGCCCCGGCCGCTGGTCTACCTGATCGTGGCGACCGGCGACATCTACGAGGACATCCCGCAGGCGCAGGCCGCCGCCCGCGAGGGCGCCGACATCGTCGCGGTGATCCGCTCCACCGGCCAGTCGCTGCTGGACTTCGTCCCCGAGGGCGCCACCCGCGAGGGCTACGCCGGGACCTACGCCACGCGCGAGAACTTCCGGCTGATGCGGTCCGCGCTGGACGAGGTGTCCCGCGAGCTCGGCCGGTACGTGCGGCTCACGAACTACGCCTCCGGGCTGTGCATGCCGGAGATCGCGACGCTCGCCGGGCTGGAGCGCCTGGACATGATGCTGAACGACTGCATGTACGGCATCATCTTCCGCGACATCAACCCCCGCCGGACGTTCATCGACCAGCGCTTCTCCCGGCAGATCCACGCCCGCGCCGGCATCGTCATCAACACCGGCGAGGACAACTACCTCACCACCGCCGACGCGGTCGGGGCCGCGCACACCGTGACCGTCAGCCAGCTGCTCAACGAGCGGTTCGGGCACGAGGCCGGCCTCGCCGACGACCAGCTCGGCCTCGGCCACGCCTTCGAGATCGACCCGGCCGTCCCCGAGTCCTTCCGGCTGGAGCTCGCGCACGCCCAGCTCGCCCGCGAGCTGTTCCCCGCCGCGCCGCTGAAGTACATGCCGCCCACCAAGCACATGACCGGCAACATCTTCGCCGGCTACCTGCTGGACGCCTTCTTCAACCTCGCCGGCGTGATGACCGGCCAGTCGATCATCCTGATCGGGATGATGACCGAGGGCATCCACACCCCGTGGCTGTCGGACCGCGACCTCGCGCTGGAGAACGTCCGCTACGTCCGCGACGCCTGCGGGAACCTCGCCGAGGACTTCGTGCCCCGCCCGGACGGCATGCTCGTCCAGCGCGCCAAGCAGGTGCTGGCGGAGTCGGTCGAGCTGCTGGAGCGCATCGCCGGCGACGGCCTGCTCGACGCCATCGCCGAGGGCACCTTCGGCGTCACCCGCCGCGCGCCCGACGGCGGCAAGGGCCTGGACGGCGTCGTCCCCCGCGCCGAGGGATACGTCAACCCCGCCATCGAGATCCTCGACGCCGAGGACCCGCACGCCGCACGTTCCGCCGCCGGAACGGCCGAGCAGGAGGTGCCCGCATGACGGTCGAGAGCCCCGGAACCGGCACCCGGTCCCCGGCCGAGCCCGCCGACACGCGGCAGGTGATCCGCCCCTACGGCGACACCACCGGCGACGGCATGGTGCAGATGTCGTTCACGCTGCCGGTCCCCGCCGGCAAGCGCGCCGACGCCGCCGCGCTGCAGCTCGCCGCCAAGATGGGCCTGGACCCGGCCAGCGTCGTCCACGCCAAGCCGATGGGACCCGACTTCACCTTCTTCATCGTGTACGGGAAGGTCGGGCACCTGGTCGACTACGCCTCCATCCCCGTGCCGGAGGAGCGCGCCTACCCGCTGCTGACCTCGCAGGAGGTGAACCAGGCGATCCGCCGCGCGCTGAACCGGCGGCTGGTGGTCGTCGGCGCCTGCATCGGCACCGACGCCCACACCGTCGGCATCGACGCGATCCTCAACGTCAAGGGGTTCGCGGGGGAGAAGGGCCTGGAGTACTACCGCGAGATCCAGGTCGTGAACATGGGCGCCCAGGTCACCGTCCCCGAACTGGTCGAGCGCGCCAAGGCCGAGGACGCCGACGCCGTCCTGGTGTCGCAGGTCGTCACCCAGCGCAACGCGCACCTGCACAACACCAAGCAGATGGCCGCCGCCTTCCACGCCGAGTACCCGACCGCCGTGGCGGGCGGCATGGGACGGCCGCTGCTGGTCGTCGGCGGCCCCCGGTTCGACACCGTCGCCGAGGGCGACCTCGGCGTCGACCGGATCTTCGGCAAGGGCACCACGCCCGCCGAGGTCGCCAGCTACCTCGTGCACGCCCTGCTCCCCGGCGAAAACCGGCCGGGCGGCCCGCCGGACGACCAGGAGGACGAATCATGAGCGACCCGCGCGAGGGGCTGACCGTCACCCACCGCCGCTACATCCCCTACTCCCACGCCCACTACGCCGGGGACCTCGTCGACGGCGCCTACGTGCTCGGGCTGTTCGGGGACGTGGCGACGGAGCTGTGCATCCGCACCGACGGCGACGAGGGGCTGTTCGCCTCCTACTCCGACGTCCAGTTCCGCGCCCCCGTCCGTGCGGGCGACGTGCTGGAGACCACCGCCGTCCTCGCCCGCGCCGGCACCCGCAGCCGCGTCATGGACTTCGAGGCCCGCGTGGTGTGCCGGGGGCGTCCCGACAAGGGGGAGTCCGCCGCCGAGGCGCTCCCCGACCCGGTCGTCGCCGTCACCGCCACCGGAACGGTCGTCGTCGCCGCGCCCGGCGCCCCGCCATCTCCGGCGCGGTGATCGTCGATCTTCCGCCGGGAAAACGCCGCACACCGCGATCATGGTGCTGAACTGGAAGAACATGGAGTCGCCGCAGAACATGCGGCGGTTGACAAGGTGGCTGAAGCCGGTAGTTTTGCAGCAGTCCAGCACGGGACTCACCGATCGGCCGCCCGAGGCGCCGCCGGGCACCGCGCCACGACGGGGACGGGGATCACGCGAGTGGTCGACATCGTGCCCGCCAGAGCCAGCGCGGTGATCCGGAGCCGTGCCCGGGCGGAGCCGCCCGATCGCGCGGGGGGTTGGACCCGGGAAGGGCCCGGACATCCAGTAGAAAACGGAGCCTCGTTCTCACCGCCTGTGGGACGACTCCGGCCCGACGGATGTCGCGGGCCCTCTTCCGTGTGCGGCCCCTTCAGCGCGGACCTTCCGGCGCGGGCCCCCGGGGCACCGGCTTCCGGCACGCGCTTCCGGCACGGGCCCGGCCCGGCCCCGCCTCGCCCGCGCCGGGCCGTGGTCGCCGTCACGCCCCCGGCCCGGTAGCGTTCCCGGGAGGAACGAGGGAAGAGGTGGGGACGTGGCCCAGGAGACCCTCCCGGACCGGTCGCCGGCGGGCGGCACCGGCGCGGGGACGGGCGGCGGCCCGGACGCCCGGACGCGGCCGGGCCGGGCGGCCCGCCTGGGCCGCGGCCTGCGGCGCGGCGGCCGCGCGGGCTGGCCCCGCACCCTGCTGGCGGTGGCCGCCGGGCTCACCATGTGGCTCGCCTTCCCGCCCGCCGACCTCACGCCCCTCGCCCCCGTCGGCGTCGCGCTCTTCACCCTCGCGCTGCACGGCCTGAAGGCCCGGACCGGCGCCTGGCTCGGCTTCGTCGCCGGCGCCGCGTTCTTCATCCCCGTCCTGGAGGGCATCGTCAAGATCGGCCCGGACGCGTGGATCGGCCTCGCGCTCGTCCAGGCCGCGTACTTCCTGCCGCTGGGCGCCGGGGCCGCGCTGGTCACCCGGCTGCCCGCCTGGCCCGTGTGGACGGCCGCGCTGTGGGTCGGCGAGGAGCTGATCCGCGGCCGGGTCCCGTTCGGCGGGTTCCCCTGGGCGCGGCTCGCCTTCAGCCAGACCGCCACGCCGCTGACGCCCTACGCCTCCCTCGGCGGGGCGCCCCTGGTCACCTTCCTGACCGCACTGATCGGCGGGCTGCTCGCCGTCGCCGCCCTGGCCGCCTACCGCACCGCCCGCACCGCCCGCACCGCCCGCCCGGCCGGGCGCCGGACAGAGGACCCCGCCGAGGCTCCCGCGGAGGAGTTCGCCGGAGAACCCGCACGGGCCCCGGGCGGGGGCGGTGAGCAGCCGCCCCGGACACGCGCGCGGTGGCGTCCGCTGGTGCCCGCCGCCGCCGCGCTCGCCGTGATCGCGGCCATCGTGGGCGGCGGGACGCTGATCCCGACGCCCACGTCCGGCCGGCCCGTCACCGTGGCCGTCGTCCAGGGCGACGTGCCGCGCGTCGGACTGGACTGGCAGGGCCAGCGCAAGGCCGTCCTGGACAACCACGCCAGGGCCACCCACGAACTGGCCGCGAAGGTCCGCGCCGGCGAGGTCGCCCGGCCCGAGCTGGTGGTGTGGCCGGAGAACGCCAGCGACCTGGACCCCTACAGCGAACCCGACGCCTACCTCACCATCGACCGCGCGGTGAAGGACGTCGGCGTCCCGGTCCTGGTCGGCGCCCTCGCCGACACCCCCGACGGCGAGAAGATCGAGAACCGCGGCATCGTCTGGGACCCCGAGTCCGGGCCGGGCGACTACTACGTCAAGCGGCACCCCGTCCCGTTCGGGGAGTACCTGCCGTTCCGCGACGTCCTCACCAAGCTGATCACGCGGTTCGAGCGGATCCCGCGCGACTTCGCCAAGGGCACCCGCTCGGGCGTGATGCGGCTCGGGCCGGTCACCGTCGGCGACGTCATCTGCTTCGAGGTCGCCTACGACAAGGAGGTCCGCGACGTGGCGCCCGGGGCCCTCATGGTCGTGCAGACCAACAACGCCACCTACGGCAGGACGAGCCTGCCGCCGCAGCAGATCGCGATGTCGCGGCTGCGGGCCGTGGAACATGGCCGTACGATCTTGGTTGCCGCGACCAGCGGGATCAGCGCGATCATCGCCCCGGACGGGCGGGTGATCGACCGGTCCCGCGAGTTCGTCCCCGACATCCAGGTCGAGACCGTCCCGGCGCGGACGTCCACGACGCTGTCGGACCGGCTGGGCGCCGCGCCCGAGTGGGTGCTGGCCGCGCTCGGGCTCGGCGCGATCTGCGCGGCGGCATGGACGTCAGCCAGGAAGAACGAGGGGAATTGACACCGATGGAGATCCCAGCCGACCTCGGCCGGGTGCTCGTGATCATCCCGACCTACAACGAGCGGGACAACATCGAGGGCATCGCCGGGCGGGTGCGCGAGGCCGTCCCCTCGGCGGACGTCCTGGTGGTCGACGACGCCAGCCCCGACGGCACCGGCGAGGTCGCCGACGCCATGGCCGCCACGGACGAGCAGATCAGGGTCCTGCACCGCGAGGGCAAGGACGGGCTCGGGCCCGCCTACATCGCCGGGTTCCGGTGGGCCGCCGAGCACGGCTACGACGTCATGGTCGAGATGGACGCCGACGGCTCCCACCAGCCCGAGGAGCTGCCGCGGCTGCTGTCGGCCCTGGAGGACGCCGACCTGGTCATCGGGGCCCGCTGGGTACCGGGCGGCAAGGTGCGCAACTGGCCCAAGCGGCGCGAGGCGCTGTCGCGCGGCGCCAACACCTACGCGCGGCTGATGCTCGGCATCCCGCTGCACGACGCCACCGGCGGCTACCGCGCGTTCCGCGCCGCGACGCTGGACAAGATCGGCCTGGAGGGCGTCGACTCGCGCGGCTACTGCTTCCAGATCGACCTGGCGCTGCGGGCGCTGCGGCAGGGGCTCCGCGTCGTGGAGGTGCCGATCACCTTCGTCGAACGCGTCCACGGCACCAGCAAGATGAACCGGGACGTGATGGCCGAGGCGGCACTGCGCATCACCCAGTGGGGCGTCTCCGACCGCACCGGCCGCCTGCGCCCGCCCCGCTGAGCCCCTCGCGGACCTGGTCCGGCCGCCCGCGAATCAGGCTGCCGCAGGGGAAACGAACGGGGACGTCGTGGCGTTGTACAGGGTGAGGCTTTCGACGACCCCGAAGATGGAGCCATGCTGCCGCTGCTGATCGTCCTGGCGTTCCTGCTGGTGCCGGTCCTGGAGATCTACGTGCTGATCCAGGTCGGCCAGATGATCGGGTTCTGGCCGGCGGCGGGCCTGCTGGCCGCCCAGGCCGTCCTCGGTGCCTGGATCATCCGGCGGGAGGGCCGCCGCGCCTGGGGCGCGCTCCACGAGACCGTCCGCACCGGCGTCCTGCGCGAGCGGGAACTCGGCGACGCGATCCTGGTCATGGCCGGCGGTGTGCTGTTCCTAATGCCCGGTTTCCTGATGGACGTGCTCGCCGCCGCGCTGGTGCTGCCGTTCACCCGCCCGCTGTTCCGCCGGGCACTGTCGGCGTTCGCCGAACGCCGCATGAGGACGGCCGAGGCGCGGGCCGCCACGATGTTCCCACCCGGCTTCGGCGGCGCCGGATTCGACCCCTTCGGCCGCGAGCCGGGCCCCGGACGGGTGGAGACCCCGCCCGGCCCCGTCGTCCGCGGCGAGGTCCTCCACGACGACGACCCGACCCCCCGAGCCTGACCCCTCGCGCCTGACACCCGACGCCTGACGCCCTCCGCGCGTCAGGCGTCGCGTACGGCGAGCAGGACGCCGCCCGCCAGGAGGGCCACCGCCGCGTAGCAGGCCAGGACGCCGAGCCCCGGCCACGGGCCGATCGGCAGGCGGTCCAGGTCGCGGGTCGCCTGGACGGCCAGGCCCGCCGGCATCGGCGCGATCTTCTCGAGGCGCTCCTGCCATCGCGGGTCGCCGACGAGCCGGGTGATGACCGGGACGATCCACAGCAGCGCCAGCACGGCCGTGATCGCCGCCGCCTGCTCCCGGACGACCGTGCCCACACCGAGGGCCAGCAGCGCCACCAGGACCAGGTACAGGACGGTCCCGGCCGCCGCCCGCGCCGTGGAGCCGTCCAGCGGTGACAGGGGCGGGTAGCCGTTCGCGGCGGTGAACCCGTTGCCGGGCAGGATGCCCCGCCCCGCCGCCAACGACGCCAGCACCCCGGCCGACCCCGCGGCCGCCACCGCGGCCGCGACGACGGCGGCCTTCGCGGCCAGGACCGTGCCGCGCCGCGGGACGGCCGCGAACGTCGCGGTGATCGTCCCGGTGGCGTACTCGCCGCCGACCGCCAGCACGCCCAGCGCGACCGCGGCGACCTGTGCGAGCCGCACGCCCGACAGCGCCAGCCTCGGCGTGTCCTCCCGGCAGCCGGCCGGGCTCGGGCAGTGCGAGACGTCGACCGCCCCCGTCACCGCGGCGCCGGCCGCCACGGTGATCCCAGCCAGCGCCGCCAGGAGCCATATCGTGCTCGGCAGCGTGCGCAGCTTCGTCCACTCCGCGTGCACGGCGCGGGCCGCGCCGCCCCCTGCCCGGTGCGGGGGCAAGGCCCCCCGCACCCCCCGGTTCGCTTCGCTCATGAGTCGCGCCGCCTGACCAGGTACACCGCGGCGGCCAGCGCCGCCGCCGTGTACGCGCACAGCACCCCGAACCCGGCCCACGGCCCGATCGCCTGGTCGTACCGCGTCACCGTCTGCTGGACCGCGAACCCCGCCGCCGGGGTCAGGCGCTCCAGCCACCGCGCCGCCGACAGCGGCAGCGCCGTCGCCGCGATCTGCGGAACGAGCAGCAGCAGCAGCACCACCGTGATCGCCGGCGCGCTGCGGCGCACGATCACCGCGACCGCCAGCGCGAACACGGCGATCACACCGAGCAGCGCCCCCGTGCCGAGGACCGCCCGCAGCACCGTCGCGTCCCACAGCGGCGGGGGCGCCACGCCGTTCGAACGCAGCAGCGGCCCGGACAGCAGCATCGCGCCGAACGCGGCGGCCAGCCCCGCCGCGAGCGAGACCGCTCCGATGACGATCCCCTTGGCGGCCAGCACCCGGCCGCGCCGCGGGGCCGACGCGAACGTCGTGCGCAGCGTCCCGCGCCGGTACTCGGCCGTCACGAACAGCACCGCCAGCGCGACGATCGCGGTCTGGCCGACGAGGACGCCGGTGAAGGTGGTCTTGGTGGCGTCGTGGGCGAACTCGTTGGGCCCGATGTCGCCGAACCCCGAGAGCGTGAACGTGCCGCCCGACCGCGTGCGGCCGTGGCCTCCGGGGTCGGCGGGCCCGCCGGGGGCGCCCCGGTCGCGCCACGCCGCGCCCTGACGGGTGGGGGACACCGACACGTTGTCGAACGTCGCCGTGGTGCCGACCGGCTCCGCGGAGACGCTCTCGGAACCGAATCGCCGCTCCACCTGGATCTCGTCCCGGACGGCGACGAACATTCCCGCCACCGCCGACCGTCCCGTTCCTTCCAGCCGCACCGACCCGACGCGGCGCCAGGCGCGGCCGTCCGGCGACTCGTACCCGGTCACGGTCGTGCCCGAGCGGGTCAGCCGGAGCCAGCGCGGCGCGCCGCCGGTCCCGCCGCCGTCCCCGTCGCCCCGGTAGCCGGTCTGCAGCCGGACGCCGTGCCCGGGGGTCACCATCAGCGCCGCGTAAGGGGATCCGCGCTCGGCGCCGCCCCGGATCATCAGCCCCGCCTTCGCCCACGCGCCGCCGCCCTGCTGCGACGTGACGCGGGCGACCACGGTGCCGTCCCCGTCCAGCGGGCGGTAGGTGAAGTGGCCCATGTCGAAGATCTCCTCCTGGGCCGGGGGGGCGGTTCCCTCGCCGGTGCCCGATGACACGCTTCCCGCGGCGGTCAGCAGCGCGACGAGCAACGTCAGCGCGACCGCGGCCACGAGCGTCAGCACCCAGCGGGGGACGGTGCGGAGCTTGGTCCACTCGGCCAGCAGCAGCCGCCCGAACCCGTCGCGGGCCTTTGCCTGGACCGTGCTGCGGTACGACGCCGGCGCGGTCACGGGGCCTCCCGGCCGGTGACGGCCTGGAACTCCACCGCGTCCCTGGTCAGCTCCATGTACGCCTCCTCCAGCGACGCGCGGTGCTCGGAGATCCCGCTGAACCCCGCCCCCGCCTCGTTGAGCAGCCCGATGATCCGCTCGGCGGCCAGGCCGGCGACGGTCACCGTGTCGCGGCCGTTGGCGGCCACGGTCGCGCCCGCCCGCGCCAGGACCGTCATCACCTCCTGCCGCCCGGACGTGCGCACCTCGACGCGCCCGCCCGACGCGGCCTCCAGCAGGTCGGAGACGCTGGTGTCGGCGATCAGCCTGCCGCGCCCGATCACCACCAGGTGGTCGGCGCCGCCCTCCAGCTCGCTCATCAGGTGGCTGGACACCAGCACCGCCCGCCCCTCGTCCGCCAGCGACCGCAGCAGCCCCCGGATCCAGGCGATGCCCTCGGGGTCCAGCCCGTTCACC
>NZ_SMKH01000274.1 GCF_004348515.1 Actinomadura sp. KC345
CCGCCCCCACCCGCACCGCGAAGGCGCGGACGCTCCGTCCCGAGGATCCGCGCGTGGACCACCTGCGGTCCCCGCTCGGCATCGACGACACGAAGCCGACGCTCGGCTGGCGGTACGCCGCGGGGCCGCGGAACGCCGTCCAGACCGCCTACCAGGTGCGCGTCGCGAGCTCGGACCGCCGCCTGCCACATCCCGACCTGTGGGATTCCGGCAAGGTCGCCGGCGCGGCGGTCTCGGCCGTCTACGCCGGCCGCGCCCTGAAGTCCCGCGAACGCGCGTCGTGGCAGGTCCGCGTGTGGGACGAGCGGGGCCGCGCGTCGCGCTGGAGCGAGCCGTCCCACTTCGAGATGGGGTTGCTCTCCGCGGCCGACTGGACGGCCCACTGGATCGGGAACGAGGCGTGGTCGGCCGACCCGGAGCCGGTCGCGGCGACGGTCGCGTTCACCGCCCGTTCCGCCCGGTACGTCCGCCTGAACGTCACCCGGCTCGGTCTCCCGATCAAGGAGGGCTGGCCGTACGAGGTGTCGCGGCTCCAGCTCGCCGAGATCCGGGTTCTGGACGGGCCGTCCGGCGCCGACCTGGCGCTCGGGGCCCCGGTGACCGCGTCGGAGAGCTACACCGTCGCGGGCCAGTGGGAGCCGAAGGCCGTCACCGACGGCTCGCTCACCAGCGACGCCGCCCCCTTCGGCTACACGAGCATGGAGCGCAGGGAACAGGACCTCACCGAGCCCATCTGGGTCCGGATCGACCTGGGCGAGGAGCGCCGGTTCGACCGGATCCTGCTCTATCCGCGCACGGACGTGACGACCGACGACGAGAAGACGGCCAACTTCCCGGAGGACTTCACCGTCCAGACGTCCAGCGACGGCGAGGCGTTCGAGACGGCCGCCACGGTCGAGGGCCAGGAGGCGCCGCCGCCGCTGCACCGCGCGCCCGAGGCGCTCCCCGTCTTCAAGCGGGAGTTCGAGCTCGGCAGGCGCGTCCGCACGGCACGCCTGTACGCCACCGCCCTCGGCGTCCTGGACATCACGGTCAACGGACGGCCGGTCAGCGACGCCGTCCTGGAACCGCCGTACTCCACCTTCAGCAAGCGGCTCGTCTACTCGACCTACGACGTGACGAGACTGCTCCGCCGTGGCGGCAACACCGTGCGGGTGGAACTCGGCCCCGGCATGGCCCATGTGCCGCCCACGCCCGGCCGCTACCAGAAGCTCACCCGCTCCGACGGCAAGCCGGCGTTCCTGGGCCAGCTGGAGATCACCTACACCGACGGCTCCCGCGACGTCATCGCCTCCGGCGCGTCGTGGCGGACGGCGCTCGGCGCCACCACGTTCTCCAGCTGGTACGGCGGCGAGGACCACGACGCCCGCCGGACCCCGGGGGAGTGGGCGGACGCGACGAAGGTCGCGTCGCCGACCGCGAGCCTCGCGGCCCGCACGTCGCCGCCGATCGAGCCCGTGGACGAGTTCCGCACCAAGAAGATCACCGAGCCGCGGGACGGCGTCTACGTCGTCGACCTCGGCACGAACATCGCCGGCTGGCCGAGGCTGCGCGTCCGCGGCCCGGCCGGGACGAAGGTGACGATGCGTCCCGGCGAACTGCTCGCCGGCGACGGGACCGTCAGCCAGCACACCACCGGCTCGCCCATCTGGGACACCTACACCCTGTCCGGCGACGGCACCGAGACCTGGCATCCCCGGTTCTGCTACCACGGGTTCCGCTACCTGCAGCTCGAAGGACTGCCCTCCCCGCCGGACGAGGACACGGTCACCGGCATCGTGCTGCGCGCCGCCAACGAGAAGTCAGGATCGTTCACCAGCTCCCACGGCCTCCTCAACGACATCCACACGATCATCGACCGGGCCGTGCAGGGCAACATGTACTCCGTCCTCACCGACTGCCCGCACCGCGAGAAGCTCGGCTGGCTGGAGCAGGCCAACCTGGTGTTCCCCGCCGTCGCCCGCAACTACGACGTCACCGCCTACTACGGCTCGATCGTCCGCACCATCGCCGAGGCCCAGACCGAGGACGGTCTCGTCCCCGACATCGCGCCCGAGTTCACAGTGTTCTCCGGCGGGTTCCGGGACGACCCCAACTGGGGCAACGTCATCGTGTTCGCGCCCTGGCAGATGTACCGCGCCTACGGCGACGTCGCCACGCTCCGCACGTACTACCCGAACATGGTCCGCTACGTCGACTACCTGTCGGGGAAGGCGGACGGGCATCTGCTCGACTACGGTCTCGGCGACTGGATCGCCTTCGACACCAGCACCCCCAAGGGCGTCACCGCCACGTTCGGCTACCACCGGGCCGTATCGGCCCTCGCCCGGATCGCGAAGGTCATCGGCAAGGACGCCGATGCCGCCGGGTACGAGGCGCTCGCGGGCGAGATCGGCTCGGCGTTCCACGCGAAGTACGCCACCGGCGACACCTACGGCTCCGGCAGCCAGGCGTGCGACGCGCTCGCGCTCGACATGGGCGTCGTCCCGTCCGGCAGGAAGGACGCGGTCCTCGCCCACCTCGTGGGCGGCATCAAGGACAACGGCTACCACCTGACCGTCGGCGAGATCTCGCTGCCGTCGGTGTTCTACGCCCTGTCCGCCGCCGGCCGCGACGACGTCATCCACGCCTTCGCCACGCAGACCGGCAACCCCAGCTACGGCTACCAGGTCGTCCACGGCGCGACCTCGTTGACCGAGAACTGGGACGGCCCCACGTCCGGCAACTCCCAGAACCACTTCATGCTCGGCGCGATCGACGAGTGGTTCCACGCCCATCTCGCCGGACTCGGCCAGGCCGACGACTCGGTCGCGTTCGAGACCCTCCTCATCAGGCCCTCGGTGGTCGGCGACATCACCCGCGCCGCCGCCACCTACGAGACGCCGCGCGGTCACGCGGCGGCCTCCTGGCGACGCACCGGCAGGAAGCTCCGCCTGGACGTCACCGTCCCGCCCGGCACCAGGGCCCGCGTCGAGATCCCCCTCCCGGCCGGGGCCGGGCGGCCCAGGGCCCCCAGGGACGCCACGTGGATCGGCGTCGAGAACGGCCGGGCGGTCTTCGAGACCGGCTCCGGCGACTGGACGTTCGAAGGGAAGGCCGCGTGACCCGCGACGACATGGCCCGGCGCCGTTTCCTCGGCGCGTCGGCGGCCGGGGCGACCGGGGCGGTCGTCCTCGGCTCCGCCGGCACCGCGGCGGCGGCCCCCGCGGGCGGGGCGGCGCGGCGCACGCCGTCCGGCCTGCTGGCCTCCCTCATGCCGGACGGCCTCGGCATCACGGCGGCCAGACCCAGGCTGAGCTGGCAGGTCGCCGACCTCGGGCCCGGGACGGAGCAGACGCACCACCAGGTCCAGTTCGCGACGACCCCGGCCCGGCTGGAGCGCGGCCCGCGCTTCTGGGACAGCGGCCGTGTCGCGTCCGGCGCCTCCGTCGCCGTGCCGTACGGAGGCCCGGCGCTCTCGCCCGAGACGGCCTACTGGTGGCGTGTCCGGACGTTCGACGGGCACCGGTCGTCCCGCTGGTCCGAACCGGCGCTGCTGGCCACGGGCGTCGGCGCGTGGACGGCCGAGCCGATCTGGACGTCCGCCGCGCCGAGCCCGGGGGACGGTGTCCTCAAGGCCAGGGTGCGGATCACCTCGACCGCGGCGAGCCTGTGGTTCCGGGCGTCCGGGGCGAGCGCCAACTACCTGTGGCAGCTCCGGGCCGGGACGCCCGGCGTGCTGAAGAAGCACGTGTGCGTGAACGGCACGTACCGGGTCCTGGAGGAGAAGCGCCTGGCCGTCCCCGTCGAGACGGGCCGCTGGTACGACGTCGCCATCGCGATGACCGGCTCCACGTTCACGACGTCGATCGACGGCACGGAGGTCGACGGCACGACCGACGCGACGTACCGGACGGGCACGGTCGGGATGCGCAACGGTTCCACCGAGGCGAACGTCTGGGACCGCGTCACCTTCACCGGCCCCGACGGCGAAGCCGTCATCGACGAGGACTTCACCGAAGGACGCGGCACGTTCTCCGCCGGAACGGTGGCCGACGGCGCCCTGACCCTGGAGAAGGGACAGACGACCCTGTCGTCGGCAGGTTCGCCCGACGACGACTGGGCGCTGCTCCGCACGGAGTTCACCCCGTCGCGCAGATGGATCGTGGCCGCCGTGCTCCATGTCGCGGCCCAGTCGCCGACACCGACGCGCCAGTACCCGGCGAAGGTCTGGGTGAACGGCGAGGTGGCCGGTTTCGCGTCCACGCCCCATGGGCGCGGGGCACCGCGTTACAACTCGTTCGACGTGACCCGCCTGCTGAGGCCGGGACGGCGCAACGCGCTCGCCGCCCTGGCCTTCACCACCCAGGACAAACGGTTCCTCGCCCAGCTCGTCGTCACCTACGCCGACGGGACGACCACGACCGTCCGCAGCGGCGCGAAGTGGAAGGCGCGCCGCCAGGCCGGGATGCTGCGCGACGGCGGGACGTTCGGCACCGGCTTCTACCACGGCCCCCAGGAGTACTGGGACATGCGGGAGGAGCCGGCCGGCTGGACGGGTCCCGGCTTCGACGACTCCGGCTGGGAGCCCGCGGTGCCCCGGCCGGCGATCGGCGGGCTGGAGCCGGCGCTGATCGAGCCGGTCGGGCTGCACGACGTGCGGCCCGAGTCCGTGCGGAAGGTCTCGCCCGGGACGTGGCTGGTGGATCTCGGCAAGGAGATCGTGGGCGGCCTGCGGATCTCCGTGCGCGGAAAGGCCGGGCAGACCGTCGAAGTGAGGCTCGGCGAAGAGCTGAACGACGACGGGACCGTCAAGCACGCGCTGCGCGCGGGCGTCACCTACCGGGAGGTCTGGACGCTCCGCGACGGCCGCCAGACCATCGAGCACTGGGGATATCGCGGGTTCCGCTATGCGCAGCTCATCTGCGATGACGGACCCGACCTCTCGCACGCGGTCACAGGACGGGCCTGGCGCGCCGGCTGGCGCGACTCCGACGCCTCGTTCTCCAGTTCCGATCCCGACCTCGACCGCGTGTACGACATGTGCCGCTACTCGATCGAGGCGACGCGCGGCGACCTCTACATCGACACCCCGACCCGCGAACGCGGCCCCTACGAGGGGGACGCGCTGATCAACCAGGCGTCCGAGTACGGGGTGCAGCGGTCGTACGCGCTGGCCCGCGCGTCCGACGTCTTCCTGGCGCGCAACCACACCTGGCCGACCGAGTACAGGCTGATGAACGTCATGTCGGCCTGGCAGGACTACCTGCACACCGGTGATCCCGAGCAGCTCGCGGCCGACTACGACGTCCTCGCGGCCAAGCACCTGACGTCGTACCTGGGCGACGACGGTCTCGTCCACAAGGACCCCGGCTCGTCCAGCCGCGACCTCGGCGACCTGGTCGACTGGCCGGTGTCCAACCGGGACGGCTACGTCTTCACCGAAGTCAACACCGTCGTCAACGCCTGCCAGTACGCCGCGTTCACCGCCATGGCCGACATCGCCGCCGTGTTGGGCAGGACCGGCGACGCGAGGACATGGCGGGGGCGGGCCGACAAGCTCGCCGCCGCCATGCGCAAGAAGCTTCTGGACCCCTCGAACGGACGGTTCGTCGACGGCGTGGGCACCACCCACAGCGCACAGCACGCGACCGCCTACCCGGTCGCGCTCGGCGTAGCCGGACCCGGCACGGTCCCCGATTCCGTCGTCCGCGCCTTGGGCAGGACCCTTGCGGACGGCGGCATGAAGGTCAGCGTCTACGGCGCGCAGTTCCTCCTGGACGCCCTGTTCGCCACCGGACAGGCCGAGGCCGCGATCGGCCTGATGACGGCCACCGGCCTCAGCTCATGGCTGCACATGATGGACGACCTCGGCGCCACCGTCGTCGCGGAGGCGTGGGACCCGTCCCTGAAGCCCAACATGACGTTCTCCCACGCCTGGGGTTCCGCACCCGCGAACGTGATCCCGCGCCACGTCCTCGGCGTCCGGGTCACCGCGCCGGGCGCCGCCGAGATCGAGGTCCGGCCCCGCCCCGGCGGCCTCACCCGGTTCTCCGGCCGCGTCCCCACGATCCGCGGCCCGGTCGCCGTCGCGCTGAACCGGGAGAAGCGCTACCGGCTGGACGTGGAGGTGCCGCCCAACACCTCGGCCCGGCTCGTCATCGAGCTGGGCGACGCCGACCCCCGCGACGTCCACGTCACCGGACCCCACGCCCGCGCCCCCCGCGCCACGGACCGCGACGCCACCGGCCGGCTCCTCACCATCGGCCCGGTCGGCTCCGGCCCCATCTCGGTAACCAGGAGGAAATAGGTGAACGAAGTTCGTGACGGGCACGCGGTCACACGCAGGCGGGTTCTCCAAACCGGCGCCTCCGCCGCCGTCGTGGCGGCGGGTGGCCTGCTGGGCGCCCCGGCCCAGGCGGCCCAGGCGGCCCCGGGTCCCCTCGGCGGACGGGCCGCGCGCGGCTTCGCCCGGCCGGAGGCGGCGGTGCGGCCGAGGTTCCGCTGGTGGTGGCCGGACGGGCTGGTCACCCCCGACGAGATCCGGCGGGAGATCGACCAGATCGCCGGCGCCGGGTTCGGCGGGGCCGAGATCGTCGCGGTGCACCACAGCATCGACGACAAATCCGTTTTGGACCCGGCGGGGCACGGCTGGGGCACCCCCGCCTGGAACGCGGGCGTGGAGGCCGCGCTCGACCAGGCGCGCCGGCGCGGCATCACCGTCGACCTGACGATCGGCCCCGCCTGGCCCGCCGCCGTCCCGACGATCACGGCGGACGACGAGGCCGCCGTGCAGGAACTCGCCTACGGGACCGTGACGGTCGCGGGCGGGTCCACCCACGACGGCCCGGTGCCGGAACCTGTCGCGGCGCCCGCGGAAGGCGTGACCAGGAGGCACCTCGTCGCCGTCCACGCCGTCCGGATCGACGCGGCGAACGGGACCCGGGACGAGACCGGCCTCGACCCGGACTCGTTCACGGACCTGAGTACGGAGGTCACCGGCGGGCGGATCTCCTGGACCGCTCCGGCCGGCGGCGACTGGGCGCTGCTCTCCTACTGGCGGCGCGGCAGCGGGCAGCGGCCCGAGTCCGGGCCGCACTCCGCCCCGGACTGCCACGTCGTCGACCACTTCAGCCGGGCCGGGACGCGGGCCGTCACCGCGTTCTGGGAGGCGAGGCTGCTCACCCGCGACATCCGACGGCTCATCAGGCGGGCGGGCGCGACGCTGTTCGAGGACTCGATCGAGCTGGAGACCGCCGCGCTCAACTGGACGCCGGACCTGCCCGCCGAGTTCAGGCGGCGGCGCGGCTACGACCTCATGCCGTACCTGCCGGTGATCGTCCGCCATGACGAGGACACGAAGTTCTCCTACGACGCGGCGACGACATCGCACGTCCGGCACGACTTCTGGCTCACGGTCTCCGACCTGTTCAACGAATTCCACTTCGAGGCGCTCGCCGAATGGGCGCATTCGATCGGACTGGAATACCGTGCGCAGCCCTACGGGCTGGAGACCGACGCCATCCACACCGCCGCCATCGTGGACGTCCCGGAGGGGGAGTCGCTCGGGTTCAAGAACCTCGACGACTACCGTGCCCTCGCCGGAGGCCGCGACATGGGCGGACGCCACATCCTGTCCTGCGAGGCGGGGGCTTACCAGGGCGGCGCCTACAACACGACCTGGGACAAGGTTCTACGCACCATGGGCGGTGCCTATGCGGCGGGGCTCAACCAGACCGGCCTGCACGGCTTCTCCTACGCCACCGCGCCGGGTGCCGCGTGGCCGGGGTTCGCCGGGTTCACTCCCTACGACGGCGGTATCGGATACTCCGAGTCGTGGGGTCCGCGCCAGCCGACGTGGCGGCACGTCCCCGACGTGGCCGGATACCTGGCACGGATCCACCACACCATGCAGGCGGGCAAGAGCCGTGTCGACGTGGCCGTCTTCCGGCAGAAGGGCTACACCAAGACCGGCATCGGCGCCGGATGGTTCACCAAGAGCGGTGTCCCGCTGGGCTGGACGCACCAGTTCGTCAGCGCCCCGCTGCTCGAACTTCCGTCGGCGACCGTGTCCGGTGGGCGGCTCGCGCCGGAAGGGCCCGCCTACAAGGTCCTGTTCGTCGAAGGCGACCGCTTCTCCGGCAAGGAGTGCACGCTGCCTCTCGGCACGGCCCGCACCATGCTGAAGCTGACGAAAGCCGGTCTGCCGCTGGTCTTCATGGGCGACTGGTCGGCCGCCACCGTCCCGGGCATAGCGCGCGAGGGCGAGAACGAGCGGCTGCGGGCGGTCCTCAAGGACCTGTTCGCGCAGCCTCGCGTCCGCAACGTCGCCGCGGAGGAGGACGTCCCCGGCGCACTGGACGACCTCGGCCTACGCCCCGAGGTGAGCTACGCGCAGGGCTCCACCTTGCTCACCGCCCACCGGCAGGACCGGCGCACCGACTACTTCTACCTGTGCAACGGCAAGCACGCCGACAACGTCAAGCCGCCGGTGGCGGCGATCGACCACGAGGTGACCTTCACGCGGTCCGACCGCGGGGCCGTCCCGCACCGGCTGGACCTGTGGACGGGCGAAGTCGAGCCGATCGCCGTCTACCGCGAGGACGGCGACAGGGTCACGCTCCGGGTCGCGCTCCGGCCGTCCGAGGCCACCGTGGTCATGTTCGCGCGCGGCGGGCACGCGCCGTCCGCCCGCTCCTCCGACGCCGAGGTCCGCGTGGACGGGCGGCGGCTGATCGCCCGCGCGACCACGGCCGGCACCTACACCACCACCCTGTCCGACGGCCGCACCGTGAAGACGCGGATCGGCGCCGTACCGGAGGCGCGGACTCTCACGTCCTGGCGGCTCCGCGTCGAGGACATGACCCCGGGCGGCACCGCACGCCACGACCTGCGGCTCGACGCGCTGAAGCCGTGGCCGGAGATCCCCGGCCTCGCGGACGTCTCCGGCATCGGCACCTACACCACCACCGTGGACTGGCCTGGCGGCGACGGTGCCGTGCTCGACCTCGGCGAGGTCTTCGACACCTGCCGCGTCAGAATCAACGGCCGCCGGCTCCCGCCGGTCAGCGTGCTCGTCCCGGCCGTGGACGCCGGCCCCTACCTGCGGCGAGGCCGCAACACGATCGAGGTCGAGGTCGCCACGACGCTGAACAACCGGCTCCGCGTCCACGACCCGGACGTGTACGGCACCGCGTCCCGCCAGGCGTACGGGCTGATCGGGCCCGTCCGCCTCGTCCCCTACGGCGAGGCGGTGATCCGCACCCGCTGAACGGGCGGCCGGCCCGGCCGTCCGGCTCGGCCGGGCCGGCCGCCCGTTCAGCCCTGGTCGAGCCGGACGGCCTGGGAGATGTATCCGCGCAGGGCGTCCTCGTCGATCCCGTCCAGTGTCCTGATCTTGACGTGGCGGGTCTTCTTGCCGACGCCCTCCAGCAGGCCGTGCTCGTCGTCGAACTCGGCGCCGCGCTCGAACGCGAAGGTGAGGTGGGTCTTGCTCTGGCTGATCACCGTGAGGATCCTGTCGCCACGCCAGGCGGGCGAGCCGTAGGTGAGGCACTCGGCGGCACCGGGTGCGCCTTCGGCCATGAGCGTCCGCAGTGAGGCGAGGATCTCGGTGTACTTGGGGTCGAGCTTGGTCGCGACGTAGGTGTCGATCTCGTTGCCCATCACGGGTCTCCCTCAACTGTCCGGCGTCGCCGGCGGCTCTGCCGCGGCCGTCCGGTGGATGGCTTCCTGTGAGGTAAGATACAGTCACGATTATTGATAGTCAAGCTTCGTGACTACTTTGACGGGAGGTGCTCATGAGCGCGGAATCCGGTGCTCCCGACCTGGGCATGCTGGCCGGGCGGCTGATGCGGGCGCTGCAGGAGGAGCTGTTCGAGCGCCTGGCCGAGCAGGGGCATCCGGACGTCCGGCCGCGGCACGGCACCGTCCTCGCGTTCCTCGACCCCGCGGGCGTGCGGGCCACCGAGCTGTCGGCCCGGTCCGGGCAGCACAAGCAGATCGTCGGCACGATCGTGGACGAGCTCGTCGCGCTCGGCTACGTCCGCCGCGAACCCGACCCCGCGGACCGCCGCGCCAAGCGGATCGTCCCCACCGAGCACGGGCTCGACGAGATCGCCAAGGCCCGCGCCATCCTCGCCGGCATCGAGCGACGACACCGGCGGGCGATGGGCGAAGAGCGCTTCGACGCCTTCAAGGAGGCGTTCCAGGAGGTCGCACGTAAGCAGAGTGCTCGCGGGTCCGCCTGAGGCGCACTCGCTTCCCCGGACCCGCCCGCGTTACGAACCGTCACTGGCCGTAACGTTCTGTGCATGGGGGAGGAACGGGGGAGCTGGACGGGGCCCGGGG
>NZ_SMKH01000275.1 GCF_004348515.1 Actinomadura sp. KC345
CCGGTGATGCCCGCCCGCGGAAAGGGTGACGCCACGGAGACCGTCCGCGGCGGCCACGCCGCTCCCGGGTCCCCGGCGAGCACGGCGCCGAACGCGGGGCCCGGCGCCACCACGGACACGCCGGCACGTCCGGCGTCCGAGGGCCAGGCGCCGGCGGACGGCGCGTCCCAGGTGGTGGTGATGCAGAAGGTGGTGCGGCCCGATCACGTGCAGCACTACCTGGAGGGCGGCTACGACCTCGTCGCCGGATACGTCCACCGGTTCCAGGACGTCCGGGAGCTCACCACCCCCGCCGCACTGGTCCGCGGCTTGGGACTGGTGTACGAGGGCTCGCCGTTCACGCCGATGGACGAGGAGATCCACGCGATCCGCTGGCCGGCGGTGAAGCCGCCGCTGTTCCGGCGGCCGCTGGGCGGGATCGACGAGTGGAGCATGGGGATCATCCCGGGCGGATGGGTGATCGAGAAGGCGCCGTTCCCGGGGTCGGGGTACGCGCCGGGCGACGGCCCCGCCATCCCGGAGTTCAAGATCGAGAGCCAGCGGCTGCCGCACGGCGCCGAGCTGTACCGCATCGCCGCGAACGGCCGGGAGTCGCTGGTGGCGGGCTACGACGCCGATCTGCGCCGCTGGCTGGTGAAGCTGCCGGGAGAGGGAGGGCGGGGATGAGCGTGCGGCTCGGCTACTACGCGCGCTGGCGCGGCACCGAGTACGAGGCGAGCCCGGACGGCGACCGGGTGCGGCTCTACACCTCACGGCCCGTCGACGGCTTCCGGCAGGTCACGCCGGGCAAGTACATCCATGTGGTGCCGCTGCCGGACGTGGAGCACCTGCACTACGTCACGACCCACTGCGTATGGCGCGATGAACCGTTCATCGTGCTGGGCGAGCACGACGGCTGGCTGCGCGTGGAGTACAGCGGCGGCAGGGCGCCGGTGGCGGAACGGCTCGGGCTGGAGTTGTTCGACCGCGGCGTGTACCAGGCGTGGGCGTCCAAGCACGAGGTCGAGGACCTGCACGAGGAGACCGTCTGAAAGGCGGAACCTGTGGCGGGCGCGGGGATCGGTGGCAGGTCCGGAGATCGGTGGCGGGTCTATCGGTGGTAGGTCTAAGGCATGGCGGTCATCGACATCAACGCCGACCTCGGTGAGGGGTTCGGCATCTGGGAGCTGGGCGACGACCTGGCGCTGCTGGACGTGCTCACGAGCGCGAACGTGGCGTGCGGGTTCCACGCCGGCGACCCGCTGATCATGCGGCGGGTGTGCGCGGCGGCCGTCGAGCGCGGGGTGACCGTCGGCGCACAGGTGTCGTACCGGGATCTGGCCGGTTTCGGACGCCGCGAGATGGACGTCGCAGCACCGGAACTGACCGCCGAGGTCCTCTACCAGCTCGCTGCACTGGACGGCATCGCCCGTGTGGAAGGCGGACGTGTCGCCTACGTCAAACCGCATGGGGCGCTCTACAACCGGATCGCCCGTGACGCCGTCCAAGCGCGCGCGGTCGCCGATGCGGTGCGGCAGTACGACCCTTCACTGCCACTGCTGACGCTTCCCGGTTCCGCGGTGCACGACGTCGCCGATGGGCTCACCGTGGTCGCCGAGTGCTTCGCCGACCGCGCCTACACGCCGTCCGGCGGCCTCGTGTCCCGCAGGAAGCCCGGAGCCGTCATCCACGACGAGGAGACCGTCGCCCAGCGCGCCGTCCGGATGGCCGTGGACGGCACGGTCGTGGCTGCGGACGGCACCGCGATCGCGGTCGAGGCCCGTTCCGTCTGCGTGCACGGCGACACCCCGGGGGCGGTGGCGCTGGCACGGGCGGTCCGGTCGGCGCTGTCCGGGGCCGGCGTCGCGCTGGAGCCGTTCGCATGAGAGTGCTGCGGGCGGGTGACACGGCCCTGCTCGTGGAGACCGGAGATCTCGCGACCGCGCACCGGCTGAACGCCGCGCTGCGCGACGAGCCGCTCCCCGGCGTCGTGGACGTCGTTCCCGGGGAGCAGACCGTCCTGGTGGTCGCCGACCCGTCCGCCGACCTGGACCGCCTCGCCGCACGGCTTCCGCTGCTGCGGCTGTCGGCGGACGCCGAGGGCGACGCCGAGCCGGTGGAGATCCCCGTGACCTACGACGGCGCCGACCTGGACGAGGTCGCCGACCTCACCGGGCTGTCGCGCGGCGAGGTCGTCCGGCGCCACTCCGCCGCCACGTACACGGTCGCCTACCTGGGCTTCTCTCCCGGCTTCGGCTATCTCACGGGCCTCGACCCGGCGCTGCACGTGGCCCGCCGGGAGTCACCGCGCACGTCGGTCCCGGCGGGCTCGGTGGCGATCGCGGACCGGTACGCGGCCGTCTACCCGTCCCGCTCGCCGGGCGGCTGGCGGCTGCTCGGACGCAGCGGGCTCCGGCTGTGGGACGCGACGCGCGACCCGCCGTCCCTGCTCCGTCCGGGCACGCGCGTCCGCTTCGTCCCCGAGGCGTCCTCGTGATCGAGGTGGTCCGGCCCGGGCCGCTGGCGACCGTCCAGGACCTCGGCAGGCCCGGCCGCGCCCATCTGGGCGTCCCGAGCTCCGGCGCCGCCGACGAGCGCGCCTTCCGCCTGGCCAACCGGCTCGTCGGCAATCCGGAGGACGCCGCGGCCGTGGAGTTGACCTTCGGCGGGGCCACCCTGCGCTTCCACCGGCACGCATGGATCGCGGTCACGGGGGCGCCGGTACCGCTGCGGATCAACGGCCGCGCCTACGGGACGCACGCACCGGCCCACGTCGCGGCGGGCGCGCTGGTCGAGTTCGGCACCCCGGAATCGGGGCTTCGCAGTTACCTCGCCGTCCGTGGCGGAGTCGCCGTAGAAGAGGTTCTGGGGAGCCGTTCCACCGACCTTCTGTCCGGGCTCGGCCCGCCGCCTCTGTCATCGGGCGACCACCTCCCCCTCGGTACCGCCAAGGGGCTCGGGGACATCGCCGTAGACGTGGCACCTGCACCGCCCATGCCGGGGACGCCGGTTCTGCACATCCGGCCGGGTCCACGTGACGACTGGTTCACCGAGGAGGCGCTGGCCGCGCTGACGTCCACGCTCTACCAGGTGTCACCGGAGAGCAACCGTGTGGGCGTACGGCTGGACGGCCCGCCCCTCGTCCGCGCGCGCGACGGCGAACTGGGCAGCGAAGGCATGGTCACCGGCTCGCTCCAGGTGCCGCCCAGCGGGATGCCCATCATCTTCCTGGCCGACCATCCGACGACCGGCGGCTACCCCGTGGTCGCGGTGCTCGTCCGGTCGGCCGTCCCCGACGCCGCGCAACTGCGCCCCGGCCAGAACGTCCGCTTCCGCGTCTAAGTGAGCGGCGCAGGGGCGGACCAGTCCAGGTGGGACACGTCGTTGAATCCGCGGATGGACGACAGCTCGCCGAGCCTCACCAGACGGGAGATCGACGCGTTGTCGGGGACGAGGAACGCGAACGGCCTGGCTCCGGTGGTGGACGCGAGCGCCTGCGCGATGACGCCGCCGTGGGTGAACACGGCGATCCGGCCGCCCGCGTGCGCGGCCGCGAGCCGCGTGAGGCTCTTCTCGATGCGCGCCCTGAACGCTTCGGCCTGCTCGGCGCCGGGGATGACGTCCCACCGCTCCTCGGCGAACAGCCGCTGCACCACCGGACCGTTCTCGGCGACCATCTTGCGGAACAGCCCGCCCTCCCACTCGCCGAGGTGGACCTCCCGCAGCTCTGCCTCGACCCGCGGCTCCAGCCCGAGCCGGCGCGCCAGCGGCGCCGCGGTCTCCGCGGTGCGGCGCAGGGACGTGACGTAGATGGCGTCGAAGTGCTCGTCACCGAGCCGCTCACCGACCCGCTCGGCCTGTTCCCGTCCCTCGGGCGCGAGTTCGGGGTCGCCCTGTCCGTCCACCAGCGGGAAGGGCCGGTCGGGTCGGGCCGGCGCGGAGGCCCCGTGCCTGATCAGCAGGATGTCGGCCGCGCCGTCCGGCGCCTTGTACCGCGTCTGCCCGTACTCGACCGGTTCGTCCTGCTCGCGTCGCTCATCCACGGACGGCACCCTAGACGAACGCCCCGAGGCCGCCTTGAGGCACCCCCATCAGGACAACAGCGGTACCAGGCGCCTCACCTCGTCCTTGAGCGGAGCAGCGGGAACGTCCTCGAACGGAATCACGGTCACATCCCCGTCCTCGGCCTCCCAGACACCGGCCACACGCCCCTCATGGAGGATGACCGGTGAGATCCAGCCCGCCGCGCGGCTCACCTCTTTGCGACGTTCGGCGGGCACCAGATAGGTCGCGGACGTCCCGGCCCCCAGAACGTACTGGTCGAACGCCCCCAGCAGCCGGACGGACGAAGTGGGCTCGACGGCAAGAAGTTCGTCCAGGTGTTCCCTCAGTACGTACATCTGCACACCGTCCACCTCGACGGTGGAAAGCTCGTCTTCGGTGGCCGCGAACCAGTTCTTGACGTTCCTCTTCCGGTTCAGCTTGCGCATGAGCCAGTTGTCGAACATGTCCGGGGTCGCGGGCCCGTGGGCCCCCAGGAACGCGCGGATCACCGTCCGCGCGGCCTCCTCCACGGGCGGCAGCCCCGTCCAGCCGGGCAGCCACCGCTCCGGCGAGGTGAAGGTCACGCGTGTGCCCTGCGACGGGCCGTGGCAGAGGACGCCCCACCAGGCGAGAGGCTTGAGCAGCGGACCGTAGCCGGAGCCGAGCACCTCGGCGAGATGCCGTGAGCCGGTCTCCTCGACGACGGCCGTGGTGAGTTCCTCGCGCGTGAGCGCCGACCCGTCCGCGAGGGCGTTCCTCGCCGCCTCGGCGATGGCTTCGAGGTCGGCAGGCGTGGCCCCGAAGTTCCTCTGCCAGACGGGCTTCTCCCAGTTGCGCACGGTGCCGCACAGCGCGAGGTAGGCGGCGGCCTCGTCGGCGGGCAGCAGATGCAGGGTTCCGCGCACGGCCCACGTCTTGACCAGGGTCCGCTCGTCGAGCAGTGCCCGGGACACGGCTCCCCGTTCGGGAGCCGCCTGCCGTATCGCGACGCCGAGTTCCGCCGACGACGCGACCTGCGCCTGCACTCCGGCCAGGCGCCGCGCGATCTGCGACACCGACTCGTCGGCCGGGCGTTCGAGGTACTGGCGCCGCATCCGCCAGGCGAGCACTTGCGCCCACGTCACCGAGGTCATGGCTCTGATTACAGCGCATGGCTCCGACGGCGCACACGCAGAACCCCGCTCTGCGTCAGGCCAGGCGGTGGGCGAGGTCGGCGAAGGCGTCGCGGACGTCCTCGGTGGTCAGGAACGTGAGGTCGTCGGCGGTGGCGGCGTCGCCGAGTTCGGCGGCCCGCAGCGCACGGCACGCGCACGCCTTCTCGTACATGGAGCGGGCGAAGCGGCCGTTGCCGAGTTCGTCGATCCTGCCCGCTCCGCAGGCGCGCTGGAAGACGAGGGCGAGGTCGTCGAGGGCGCGCTCCTCCCAGTGGTCGCCGCCCTCCTCGGCGATGAGCTGGGCGATGCGGAGCAGTTCGTCCGGCCCGTAGGAGGGGAAGTCCACGCGGACGTCGAACCGGGAGGCGAGACCGGGGTTGGACGACAGGAACCGGTCCATGTCGCCCTCGTAACCGGCGAGGACGACGACGAGGCGGTCCCGGTCGTCCTCCGCGCGCTTCAGGAGGGTCTGCACCGCCTCGGCGCCGAACGCGTCGCCACCGGAGTAGCCGGGGTTGCTCAGCGAGTACGCCTCGTCGATGAACAGGACGCCGCCGAGCGCCGAGTCGACCACCTTGTTCGTCTTCAGCGCCGTCGCCCCCAGATGCTCGCCGACGAGGTCGGCGCGCTGGGCCTCGACCACCTCGGGGCGGGCGAGCAGCCCGGACGCGGCGAAGATGCGCCCGAGGACGCGCGCGACGGTGGTCTTGCCGGTGCCGGGCGGCCCGGTGAAGACGAAGTGGCGTGTCGGCGGCCGGGTGACGAGGCCCTGCTCCTCCCGCATCCGGGCGACCCGGAGCTGGGCGGCGATCTCGCGGACCTGTCGCTTCACGGGTTCGAGGCCGATCATCGCGTCGAGCGAGCCGAGCGCCTCGTCGAGCGTCGGCGTCTCGGCGTAGCCGCGGTACCGCTCGGTGACCTCGGCGAACGCGGTCTCCACGTCCTCCGCGCGCAGGGTGACCAGGTCGTCGGCGCTCGGCGTGCCCGGTTCCCCGCCCGCCGAGGCGGCGTCGACGACCCGCACGTCCCGCGCGCGCGCCGCCGCCTCGGTCAGGGAGCGGACGAACCTTCCGTTCCCCAGTTCGTCGACGATGCCGCGCCGTTCGACCTCCTCGAACCGCGTCGCGAGGCGCCTGCGGGCCTCCGGATCCAGGCGGTCCTCGCGGAGCCCGGTGTGGTAGTCGGCGATCCGGAGCAGCTCGGACGGACGGTACGACGGGAAATGCACGCGCGTCCCGAACCGCGAGGCCAGCCCAGGGTTGGAGTCGAGGAACTCGGCCATCTGGACGTCGTATCCCGCGAGGATGATGACGAGGTTGTCGCGGTCGTCCTCCGCGCGTTTGAGAAGCGCCTGCACGGCCTCGTCCCCGAACCGGTCGGGCTGCCCCTCGGCGGAGTTGGCCAGGCTGTACGCCTCGTCGATGAACAGCATCCCGCCCAGGGCGGAGTCGACGAGCCGGTTGGTCTTGATGGCCGTGGCGCCGAGGAACTCACCGACGAGGTCGGCGCGGTGGGCCTCGACCACGGTGCGTTCCGGCAGCAGCCCGAAGGCGTGAAAGATCTTGGCCAGGACGCGCGCCACGGTCGTCTTGCCCGTCCCGGACGGCCCGACGAACACGAAATGCCGCATCGGCTTCTCCGTGGGGACCCCGGCGGCGGCGCGCATGTGCGCGGCCTCGATCGACGCGGCGATGGAGCGGACCTGCCGCTTGACCGGCTCCAGGCCGATCATGTCCTCCAGCTCGGCGAGTGCTTCGGCCACGGATATCTCCGGCACCTTCTCCGTTCGGGGCTCGCCGGCGGCGCGCTCGGCGGTGGCCGCGTCCGCCGCCTGCGCCGCGGCGCGGTGCGCGTGGTCCGCGTGCGCCGCCGCAGGCACGGCATCGTCATCGCCGGGGCCGCTCGGGCCGGGCCTGCGGGGCCGCTCGGACCTGCCGGGCCGGTCCGCCCGGTCGGCGGGGTCCGGGCGTTCACGCGCGTCCGGGCCGGACGGGCTCTTGCGCGGGCCCGCCGCGCCGTCCGCCTTCGGCCCGGCCTGCTCCTGGACCCAGCCGGTGTCGTAGGCCTCGGCCGGTACCGTGCGCCGGGCCCGGTCCCAGCGGTAGGCGAGGACGGCGGCGGCCGCGACCCAGCCGGGCGCCACGCTCGCCTCCGGCAGCAACCGGACGACGGCGGCCGTCACGACTCCGGCGGCTCCCAGGGCGAGGAGCGCGCTCCGCCACGGCTTGTACCCGCGCAGGCGGAACGCGACGACCGCCACGGGGAGGGCGAGCACCGCCAGTAGCAGCGCGGGATCCAGATAGGACGGCCGCCCATCGTCCGGGTACAGGCCGCCCAGGGGTACCGACAGCGCCAGCCAGGACGCGATGACCGCGACGACCGCCATGCCCGTGGGCGAGCGCAAGGTGAGGTGGGCGACGACGAGCAGGACGACGGCGGCCGCGGCCGCGCCGAGGATCGGCCCGTCCAGGACGACGGCGGCGGACACCGCGAGCGCGGCGAGGAGCGCCCCGCCCAGGAACCGGACGCCCGGGGTGACCTGGAAGTAACGCCACCGCAGGCGCTCGAAGAGATCCCGCGCCGCGGCGTCCTTCGCCGTGCGGGAGCGCGACCTGCCGAACAAAGTCATCAGAAGCGAGTAAAGCGCAGGACCGTCCGGAACGGGACTCCCCGCGCCCGGTTCGTTGACTCCCCATGACCGGGTCTGGTCCGGGACGGTGAACGCCGGTTCCGGGACCAGGACTTTTGTCCTGCCCCTACGATCGACGCGGCGGGCGATTCCCTGCGGAAGGACGCCGGGGGACGGCCTCGCCACGGATCTCGGCATTCCTTCGCTCCCGAGTGGTTCCTTCCAAGGAGACTCCTTGACCGACTCCACCCGCGCCCTGCCCGGACTGGACCCCGTCCCTGCCGCCACCAGGGGCGTCTCACGTGTCGCGGGCTACGAGATCGAGGACGAACTCCGGGCCGCATCGCCCGGGAACGGCCGCCCCATCAGGATCGCCGGAGTGGACGAGGTGGGTCGCGGCGCCTGGGCCGGACCCGTCGTCGTGTGCGCGGCGGTCACCGACCTGACCCCGCCGCCCGTCCTGCAAGGCCGGGGCGAGAGGACGATCGGGCTCACCGACTCCAAGCTCCTCACCGAGGCCCACCGCGAGTCGTTCGCCGAGCTGCTTCCCGGCTGGCTCGCCGGGCACGCCATCGGCGCGTCCGGTCCCGAGGAGATCGACGAGGTCGGGATGACCGAGGCGCTGCGGCGGGCGGCCGTCCGCGCCCTGGAGTCCCTCCCCGTCACGCCGGACGTGGTCATCCTGGACGGCAAGCACGACTTCCTGAGCCGGCCCTGGCGTGTTCGCTGCGAGGTCAAGGCGGACCTCAGGTCGGTCACGGTCGCCTCCGCGTCCGTCCTGGCGAAGGTTCACCGTGACCGGCTGCTGGCCGATCTGGACGGCGCACACCCCGGATACGGGTTCGCGGACAGCGCCGGATATCCGTCGCCCGTCCACCAGAAGGCCCTGGAGGAGTCGGGGCCCACACCGCATCACAGGATGTCCTGGTCGTATCTGGACGACCTTCCACGCTGGCGGCACCTGAAGAAGCACCGCGACCCGCTCGCCGGTGAGGGGCAGCTCAGCCTCTTGTAGCGGCGTCCCGCATCCGGCATCCCCGCGCTCCCGGGCATGAGTCATCGCCGCCTGTCCGGGTAAGCGCGACACCGGGAGGTAGTTGCCATGGACACCGTCGTCAAGAAGCTCCTGCACGAGTCCGGCGAGACGTTCGCCGAGGAGGCCGGCATCCCCTTGAAGGACCAGCCGGCCGCGCTGTTCAAGCTGCTGGTCCTGGCCAACCTGCTGAGCGCGCGCATCTCGTCCGACATCGCCCTCGCCGCGGCGCGCGAGCTGTTCGAGGCCGGCGGCGGGACGGCACGCGGGATGGGCAGGCTGACATGGCAGGAACGCGTCGACGCGCTGGGACGCGGCCACTACGTCCGCTACGACGAGAGCACCGCGTCCCGCTTGGGCGACACCGCCGAGATCGTCCAGGACAAGTACAAGGGCGACCTGCGGCGCCTCGCCATCGACGCCGAACGCGACCCCGGGAAGGCGGCCGAGCTGCTCCAGGAGTTCCCGGGCATCGGGCCCACAGGCGTGGACATCTTCTGCCGTGAGGCCCAGGCCGTCTGGCCCTGGCTCCGCCCCTACATCGACGGCCAGGTGAAGAAGGGCGCCGGACGGGTCGGCCTTCCCACCGACGCCGGTGAGCTCGCCTCCAAGGTCCCCGACAAGGACCTGGCGCGGCTCACCGCCGCCTTGGTGAGAGTGGCGCGCGACAAAAAACTGGCCGACACCGTGAAGGCCGCGTGACCCCGCGGGCGGTTCAGTCCTTGCCGCGTGCCGCGACCCACTCCAGGTTCCAGTTGTACGCCTGGTCGACGGTCATCTTCCCCCAGCGGGGACGGCCCGGCGGCGGCAGGATGTAGCGCCCCTCGCGGCGGACGACCAGCTCGCCGTTCACGTTCTCGATGAGCGCCAGGACCGCGTCACGGGACGCGTCCACGCAGTCGTTCATGCGCATCTCGATCGGCGGCGCGCCCACCGGGAACAGCGTGGCGACCGCGTCCATGCCGCGGAAGTCGTCGGCGCCGTCGTAGATCTCGGCGAACACCAGGATCCGCTTGAACTCCGCGGTGTGGTCGAGGTTGATGTGGAGGTTCTCGCCCGTCTCGATCGCCCCGGTGCGGTCGTCCTTGTCGAGCTTGATGTACGGCGGGCGCTCCAGGGCGCCCATGTCGCCCAGTGCGTGGATGATGCCCTTGCGGCCGTCCTTCAGCTCCCAGAGGCAGCACAGGTCGAGGTCGAGGTCGACGCCGCGGCGGCGCTTGCCGAGCCGCCCCTTGGCCGCGCCCTCGCGCGCGGTCCAGTTGAGGTTGACGCGCATGTGACCGGACGTCGCGCCGTGCTTGGTGAGCGAAACCGACGGCGCGCTCTTGGTGAGCGACACCGTGCCCCCCTGCGGCTGCTGCTGGGGCGGCGGCGCGGCGCCTGGCGGGGGCGGAGGCGCGTACTGACCGCCGGGCGGCGGAGGCGCGTACTGGCCGCCGGGCGGAGGCGGCGGGGGCGTGTAC
>NZ_SMKH01000276.1 GCF_004348515.1 Actinomadura sp. KC345
CCCCCCACACCCCCCGGTTCGCTTCGCTCATGCCCGCCTTCTGTGGGGGGCGGCCCCCCACACCCCCCGGTTCGCTTCGCTCATGCCCTTCTTCTGTGGGGGGGCGACCCCCCCACACCCCCCGGTTCGCTTCGCTCATGCGGGGACCCTCGGGGTACGGCGGGCCGTCTGCGGCGCGTGCGCGGTCAGGGCGAGCACCGCGCGGCAGCCGGCGAGGACGCCGTGCGCGAGGTCGGTGCCGGAGGTGTGGCCGACCGACAGCAGGCGGCGGACGGCCGCGGCGGGCGGCTCGTGGCCGGCGACGCAGCGCAGCACGGCGGCGACCTCGGCGCCCGCGCCGCCCGCCGCCGCGCAGTGCAGCAGCGTCGCGGCGAGCGCCGTCGTGCGGGTGCCGGCGTCGGCGGTGACGGCGGCGCCGAGCCAGTCGGCCAGCCACACCGCGGCGGGAGCGGAGCGGACCGGGGGATGCGCGGGGCCGCCCCCTCGCAGGGGGAGCGCCTGGCCGTGCCGGACCGCGTCGCCGACCAGCCGCAGCGACACCAGCAGGCCGCACAGGATGTCGTCGCCGCTCGGGGTCAGCCCGGGGCCGAGGCCCACGATCCGCTCGGCGGCCTCCACGGCCCCCGCGAGGTCGCCGGCGGCGCAGCGCCCGGCGAGTTCCACCGGGTCGGGGTGGCCGGCGAGGCCGCCGCCCATCATCCCGGCGCCGGTGAGGGCGTCCTCCAGCGAGGACACTCCGGCGGCGAGCGCCGCGGGCGCCAGCGCGCCGAGCGCCGGGGACGGGTCCCACCAGCGGCGGACGCGCACCCGCAGCCCGTCCGCCTCGATCCGGCCGTCGCCGACGAAGGCGTCACCGCCCTCCCGGACGGACCGGAACGGGTGCTCGCGGCGCGTCGCGACGACGACCACGGCGTTCGGCAGCCGGTGCGCGTCGGAGGTGACGACGGCCAGCACGCGCGGCTCGGGCCCGCCGCGCAGCTCCAGGTACAGCGCCGACGGGAAGACGGCGATGACCCGCGCGGCGCGGCGCGGCGGATCCAGCAGCGGCCGCAGCGCGAGGCTCGCCGCGCCGGCGGCGGGCGGCCGCCCGCCGGGCCGGGCCGGAAGCGGGATCGGGTCGCGGACGAGGGCGGTCACGGATCCTCCCGAGGCCGGTGTCGGTGGCCGTCCGGCGCGCGGTGTCCGGGGGTGCTGCGTCCGGTGCGCGGGCGGACCGGCCTCTGCGGAGACGTTAGAACGGCCCCAGCGGCGGACGTATGGGGAAAGCTGCCAAGGATGGTTGTCATCGTTCGTCTTTGTTGTCAGTGTTGATCAGGAACCGGTAGCGATCACGCCGTAACGGGCGATGTACGCACCAAAAGGCGAGGTGACCCCTGGCATGAGTTACACCAGCGCGGACCCGGGCCCACCGGCCCTGCGGCTCGCGAGCACCGGAACACTGACCTATGGCCTGTCGGTCGGTGAGGTCCTCGGCGTCAGCACCCTGAACGGCGCCCGCCTCATCGCCGGACGGTCCGGACTCGAGCGCATCGTCCAGCGGCTCAACGTGATGGAGGTCCCCGACATCCTGTCGTGGGTCAAACCGAACGAGCTGCTCCTGACCACCGGCTACCCCCTGCGCAACACCCCCCAGTCGCTCGACAACCTGGTCGCCGACCTGGACGAGCGCGGCCTCGCGGCCCTGGCCATCAAACTGGGCCGCTACCTGGACTCGCTCCCCGCGGAGATGATCGCGCAGGCCGACCGGCGCGGCTTCCCCCTGATCCTGCTCCCCAACGACGTCGGCTTCGACGACATCCTCAACCAGGTTCTGACCGACATCCTGAACCGGCAGGCGGCCGTGCTCGCGCGCACCGAGGAGGTGCACCGGGCGCTCGTGCAGATCGTGCTGTGCGGCGGCGGCCTCCAGGAGGTCGTCGACGAGGTCGCGACGCTGCTGGACGTGGCGGTCGTCGTCCTGGACGGCGAGCAGCGGGTGCTCGCGGGCGCCGGGCCGGACGAGCACGTCCAGGCGATGCGCGCGTTCGACGCGGGGCGCCAGGCCGCGTGCGGCCGCGGCGGCTGCGGCATCATCGGCGCGCACGGCACCGGCGACCACCTGGTCGTGCCCGTGATGGCGGGCGGTTTCGACCACGGCCGGATCGTCGCGTTCAGCCCGGGCGGCACGCTGCGCGGCACCGATCTCGGCATCCTGGAGCGCGCGGCCACCGTCGCCGCGCTCGTGGTGACCAAGCAGCAGGCCGTCGCCGCCGTCGAGAGCAAGTACCGCGCCGACTTCCTGCGCGACATCCTCGCGGGCCGCGCGGGCGACGACGACCGGGTCATCGCCCACTGCGACGGATTCGGCTGGGACCTCGACCGCCCGGTGATGGTCCTGGTCGCCGAGCTCGACGGGCGCCCGCGCGGCGGGCCCGCTCCGGCCGCCGGGCACGAGCCCGACGGCAAGGGCCGCGGCAAAGGGGACGGTCCCGAAGGCGGGACGCGCGGCCGCGGCGCGGAGGAGCGGGCCGCGCAGGAGCGCCTCGCCGCCGCGTGGGCGTCGGCCGTCCGGCGGCACGACCGCGGCGCGGCCGTCGCGAGCTTCGCCCACGAGGTCGTCGCGGTCGTCGGCGCGGACGGCGCGGACCCCGCCGAGCTGACGGCCGGCCCGGTCCAGGCGATGGTCAAGGAGGCGTCGTCCCTCTTCGCCGAGCACCTGCCGGTGCGGCGGACGTTCTCCACCGGCATCAGCCGCACGGTGGCGTCCCCGTCCGCGCTGCCCGAGGCCTACGACCAGGCGGTCAAGGCCGTCAGGGTCGGGCGCCAGCTCAACGGCGCGGGCGCGCGGGCGCACTTCGACCAGCTCGGCGTGTACCGGCTGCTGAGCCTCGTCTCCGACCCGGACGAGCTGCACGCCTTCGTCCGGGAGACGCTGGGCGACCTGGCCGCCGACGACGAGCCGGAGCTGGTGGACCTGCGCCGCACCCTGCAGGTGCTCCTGGAGACCAACCTCAACGTCGCCGAGACGGCGCGGCGGCTCCACTTCCACTACAACACGCTGCGCTACCGCATCGGGAAGCTGGAAAGGATGCTCGGCGCGTTCACCGAGGACGCGCATCTGCGGCTCAACCTCACCCTCGCTCTTCACGTGCTGCGCATGCGCGGTATCTGACGGTAGTGGTCCGACGGTAGTGTGACCGCCTCGGGCGCCGCCGCCCGGCGCGCCGGGCGGCGGCCACACCCGCTCGCGGCCGGGTGCCGGCGATCACGGGGGGCCGGTCCTCCCAATCGGGGGCGCTGGCTTTGGCAGATGTCGCCGATGCCCGCCCATGAGGGTAGATCTACGTTGCCCGCATGCACGCGGACGGTTGAGCAGGGAGGGTCCCCCGGATGGTGATGGGCTGGAAGCTGCACGGCGACGGGCGGACACCGCCGCCCGGCGAGGTCGTCAGACCCGACGAACGGCTGTCGTGGCCGCGCACCGCGGGTATCGGCGCGCAGCACGTGGTGGCGATGTTCGGGGCGACGTTCGTGTTCCCCGTGGTCATGGGCCTGGACCCCAACCTGGCCATCATGATGTCCGGGGTCGCGACGATCCTGTTCCTGCTGATCGTCGGCGGCCGGGTGCCGAGCTACCTCGGCACGAGCGCGTCGTTCGTCGGCGCGGTCGCGGCGATCCGCGCGGCGGGCGGCGACACCGCCACGGTGACGGGCGCGATCCTCGTCGCGGGCCTCGTCCTGGCGCTGATCGGCGTGCTGATCCACTTCGTGGGCGGCCAGGTCATCCACCGGGTCTTCCCGCCGGTCGTCACCGGCGCCGTCGTGATGCTGATCGGGTTCAACCTGGCCCCGGTGGTCGCCAACGTCTACTGGCCCCAGGACCAGTGGGTCGGGCTGGCGACCTTGGGGTTCGCGGTGCTGTGCGCGGTGCTGCTGCGCGGCTTCTGGGCGCGGATCACGATCCTGCTCGCGCTGGTGTTCGGCTATGCCCTGTCGTGGATCCTCGACAAGACCGCGGGCCCGATCACCTCCGTGCTGCCGGGGCAGAACCTCCTGGGCGCCGACGGCCGGCCGTGCACGACGGAGGGCACGTACTGCGTCGCGACCGCCTTTCCGCACGACCGGGTCGATTTCGGCGGCGTGCGCGAGGCCGACTGGTTCGGGTTCCCGAGCATGCACGGCCCCGACTTCAAGACCTCCGCGATCCTGCTGGCGCTGCCCGCCGTCATCGCGCTGCTCGCCGAGAACACCGGGCACGTCAAGGCGGTCGCCGCGATGACCCGCGACGACCTGAACCCCTACCTTGGCCGCGCCATCGGCGCCGACGGCGTCGGCACCGCCCTGGCCAGCGCGGTCGGCGGCGCGCCCACCACCACCTACGCCGAGAACATCGGCGTGATGGCCGCGACGCGGATCTACTCGACGGCCGCGTACTACGTCGCCGCCGTCGTGGCGATCCTGTTCGGCCTGTGCCCCAAGTTCGGCGCGCTGATCGCCGCGACGCCGGGCGGCGTGCTCGGTGGCATCACCGTCGTGCTCTACGGGATGATCGGCCTGCTCGGCGCGAAGATCTGGGTGGAGAACCGGGTGGACTTCGCCGATCCCGTCAACCTCGTCCCGGTCGCGGCCGGGATCATCCTGGCGATCGGCGACGTGACGCTCGAGATCACCGACGACTTCCCGCTCCAGGGCATCGCGTTCGGCACCATCGCCGTGCTGCTCGGCTACCACGTCCTGAACGCGATGCGCCCGCCGGGCGGCTCGGGCGGCGGCATCATCGCGCCGTCCGAAAGGGAGGCCGGCGGCCCGGTCCGCCGCACGGACAAGGACGAGCCCGGCGCCGGGCCGGGCTGAGGAGGCGGCCGGTGAAACCTCCCCCGTTCGGCTACCACGCCCCGGGCACGCTCGCCGAGGCCCTCGACGTGCTCGCCGCCGACCCGGCGGGCAAGGTGCTCGCCGGCGGCCAGAGCCTCATCCCGCTGCTCAACATGCGGCTCGCCGCCCCGCCCGGGCTCGTCGACATCAACCGCGTGGGCGAACTCGACACCGTCCACGCGGGGGACGAGGGCGTCCGGGTCGGCGCGCTCGCCCGGCACGCGCGGGTGGAGCGCTCGCCGGAGGCCGCCGCGATCCAGCCGCTGCTCGCCCAGGCGCTCCGGCACGTCGCGCATCCCGTCATCCGCAACCGGGGGACGGTCGTCGGGAGCCTCGCGCACGCCGACCCGGCCGGGGAGATGCCCGCCGTGCTGGCGGTCCTCGGCGGGACGGTCGAGGCGGCGTCGGCGCGGGGACGCCGGACGATCCCGGCCGCCGAGTTCTTCCTGGGGCCGCTGGAGCCGGCCCTCGAACCCGGTGAGCTGGCCGTGTCGGCGTTCTTCCCCGCCGCGCCGCCGCGCACCGGCACCGCGTTCACCGAGACGGCGCGGCGGCACGGCGACTACGCGCTCGCCGGGGTCGCCGCAGTCGTCACGCTGGACGAGGACCTGCGGGTGTCGGCGGTCCGCGCCGGGTACCTCGGCGTCTGCGCGGTCCCGCTCGTCCTCGACCTGACCGCCGCCGCGGGGCCGGCGGGCGACTGGGCGGCCGCCGCCGCGCACGCCCGGGAGAGCGCCGACCCCGAGCCCGACATCCACGCCGGCGCCGAGTACCGGCGGCATCTGACCGGCGTGCTCACCGAGCGCGCCCTGACCGCGGCCTCGGCCGAGGCGCTGCGGAAGGCGGAGGACTGATGGAGGAGGGCTTCGAGGTCGCGCTGACCGTCAACGGGACCCACCGCACGGCCCGCGTCCCGGCCAGGCGGCTGCTGTCGGACCTGCTCCGGCACGACCTCGGGCTCACCGGAACCCACGTCGGCTGCGAGCACGGCGTCTGCGGGTGCTGCACCGTCCTGCTGGACGGGGAGCCGGTGCGGTCGTGCCTGATGTTCGCCGTCACCGCCTCCGGGCATGAGATCACGACCGTCGAGGGCCTGGCCCGCCGGGACGGGACGCCGTCGCCGGTGCAGCGGGCGTTCCGCGAATGCCACGGCCTGCAGTGCGGCTTCTGCACGCCCGGGTTCCTCTGCACGGTCACGGCGCTGCTGCGCGAGACGCCGCGCCCGACCGAGGACCAGGTCCTCGAGGGCATCTCCGGGAACCTGTGCCGCTGCACCGGCTACCAGAACATCGTCAAGGCGGTGCACCGCGCCGCGGACCTGCTCGCTGAGGGGGAGTCGTAGATGGGGACGCGGGTCTTCGGTGAACCGGTCGAACGCCGCGAGGACGACAGGCTCCTCACCGGCCAGGGCCGCTACCTCGACGACCTGGGGCGGGAGGCCCTCGCGGCGGCGTTCGTCCGGTCCCCGCACGCGCACGCGAGGATCGCCGACGTCGATGTCTCGGGGGCCATCGACGTCGACGGCCTGGTCGCCGTCTACACCTGGGAGGACCTTCCGGGACGGGTCGGGGAGCCGCTGCCGCTGCTGATCCCGCATCCGGCGCTCACCCACGGGCGCACCGGGTACCCGCTCGCCCGCGACGTCGTCCGGCACGTCGGCGAGCCCGTCGCGATGGTCGTCGCCCGCGACCGGTACCTGGCCGAGGACGCCGCCGAACGCATCCGCGTCGAGTACGAGCCGCTGCCGGCCGTCGTCGGCATCGAGGCCGCGTCGCGCGCGGACCGCCTCGTCCACGACGACGTGCCGGGCAACGTCGGGGCCGTGCTGGTGCAGGAGAACGGCGACGCCCCCGCCGCGATCGACGCCGCGCCCCACGTGCTGGAGTTCGGCCTCGCGATCGAGCGCAGCGCGTCCACGCCCCTCGAAGGGCGCGGCGTCTACGCGCGGTGGGACGCCGACGACGGGTCGCTGCGCGTCTACTCCTCCACCCAGGCGTCCACCAGCGTCCGGGCCGCGATCGCCGCCCGGCTCGGGCTGCCGAACGGCAAGGTCGAGGTGGTCGCGCCCGACGTCGGCGGCGGGTTCGGCGTCAAGATCGTCCACCCGTGGCCGGAGGAGATCCTCGTCCCGTGGGCGGCGCGGCTGCTGGACCGCGAGATCAAGTGGACCGAGGACCGCCGCGAGCACTTCGTGTCCGCCGCCCACGAGCGCGGCCAGCTCCAGGACGTGCGGGTCGGGTTCGACGACGAGGGCCGCATCCTCGGCCTGGACGTGCGGATCCGCCACGACCACGGGGCGTACACCCCGTACGGGATCATCATCCCGATCGTCACGTCCACCCAGCTCCTCGGCCCGTACAAGATCGGCGCGTACCGGGCGGAGGTCGTCAGCCTCTACACCAACACGCTGATCGTCACGCCGTACCGGGGGGCGGGCCGCCCGCAGGGCGTGTTCTGCATGGAGCGGACGATGGACCGCGTCGCGCACCACCTCGGCCGCGACCGCGCCGGCGTCCGCGCCGCGAACCTCATCCAGCCGGACGAGTTCCCCTACGACCAGGGCCTCACGTTCCAGGACGGGCGCCCGCTGATCTACGACTCGGGCGACTACCCGGAGCTGCTCCGCAAGGCGCGGGAGCTGATCGGGTGGGACGGCTTCGACGCCGAGCGCGCCAAGGCGCGGTCCCACGGCCGCCGCCTCGGCATCGGCCTCGGCGTCTACGTCGAGGGGACGGGCGTCGGCCCCTACGAGGGCGGCCACGTCGAGATCGACACGGCGGGGCGCGTGCACGTCTCGACCGGGCTGACCTCGCAGGGGCAGGGCCACGAGACCGTGTTCGCGCAGATCGCCGCGGCCGAGCTCGGCGTCCCCGTCGGCGATGTCCACGTCACGACCGGCGACACCCGCCGGTTCGGGTACGCGGTCGGGACGTTCGCGTCCCGCGCGGCGGTGATGAGCGGCAACGCGATCGCGCTCGCCTGCCGGAAGGTCCGCGGGAAGGCGCTGCGGATCGCGGGCGAGGCCCTCGAAGCCGACCCGCGCGACCTGGAGATCACCGACGGGGTCGTGCACGTCAGGGGCGACCCGTCGGCGTCGGTGCCGCTGCGGACGGTCGCGGTCCTGTCGAACCCGCTGCGGTACGCGTTCGACGAGGAGGCCGCGGCGGCGACGCAGTTCGCGGTCGGCCGCCCGGTCACCGAGCCGCCCGTCGCCTCGGGGGACGAGCCGGGTCTGGAGGGACGCGACTACTACTCGCCCGTCCGGTCCACGTTCGCGGCCGGGGCGCACGCCGCGATCGTGGAGGTCGATCCCGACACGGCGGAGATCGCCGTCCTGCGGTACGCGGTCGTCCACGACTGCGGGCGGCTCATCAACCCGATGGTGGTCGAGGGGCAGATCCACGGCGGGGTCGCGCAGGGCATCGGCGGCGCGCTGTACGAGCGGATGGCCTACGACGAGTCCGGCCAGCTGCTGAACGCGTCGTTCATGGACTTCCTCATGCCGTACGCGACGGAGATCCCGCGCATCGAGACCGACCACCTGGAGACGCCGTCGCCGCTGAACCCGCTCGGGATCAAGGGCGCCGGGGAGGCGGGCGTCATCCCCGTGTCGGCGGTGATCGCCTCGGCGGTCGAGGACGCGGAGGGCGTCCGCGTGGACGCGATGCCGATCTCCCCGGACGCCCTCCACACGCTGCGGCTGCGCGCCGCGAGCGACCCGTCCCTGCGCGTCCGGGAGGGCGTGCGGGCGGGCTGACGAGCTGGATGCTGGCGGGGTCGGCTCGGGAAGCGGGGGACCTCAACCCCGCCAGCGTGTTGACCCTAGTGAAGGGCCGTCCCGACGTTCGGCGTAACCGGGATTCCTCCGGGAAGGTCGGCTTTAGCCGTGCGCCGGGGGCGTGTCCGGGGCGTCGCCGCCGAGGGAGCGCGGCAGGTGGTTCTCCACGGCGGCGGGCCGGTACCCGGCCTGCTCGATCCAGGTGAGGATCGTCTTGAGCTGCCCGGCGAGGCCCTTGCGGTAGTGCATGAGGATGATGTCGCCGGGCTTGAACCCCGTGCCGCCGTCCCTGCGCGCGAAGCCGTTGAACCCGGTGCCGGGCCCGGACGTGCCGTTGTAGAACTCCGCCGACCACAGCAGGATCGACCTGATGCCGCACTCCTTCGCCTTCTGGCGGGTCGTCTCATCGAAGCTGCCGAACGGGGGCCGCAGGATCCCGGGGCGGCGGCCGTAGTTCTTCTCGATCGCTTCGGACGCCTTGCAGATCTGCCTCTTCTGCTCCTTGGGCCCGAGCGTCGCCAGGTCGGGATGGTCGATGGTGTGGTTCTCCATCACCGAACCCGCGTTGCGCATGGCCCAGAAGTACTGTCCCTGGCCCTTGATGTAGGTGGAGGTCAGGAACGTCATGATGGGAACCTTTTCCTTGCGGACGAGGTCCACGAATCCGGCGTCGTAGGTGTAGCCGTCGTCGATGGTGAGGAAGACGACGTGCTCCTTGGTCTCGATGCTCTTGATGACCGGAGGCAGCCCGTCCGCGGCGGGCCGCGGCATCGTCCAGGAGCCGGGCTCGGGCGCCGCCCACCGCTGGTCGCCGAGCACGGACGCGAGCCGCGTGCGCGTCGGCGGCCCGGAGTCGCCCGCGAGGGCGGCCGCGACGGGCCAGCCGCCCGCGGCCACGCCGAGCACTCCGGCGGCCGCCATGGCGGCGACGGGCGTCCTGCCTCGCATCTGCCGCGTGCCCCCTTCGATCCAGGTGGAGCCTCCCCCGGTTGACGCGCCGGCGGCGGCGGGAGTTCGCAGCCGAAGGAACCTGCGGACATATCTGACCATTTCCGGGCGGTGTCGGGGGAGCAATGCCCAAACCTCGGCGTGTGGTCGGCAGATGTTGCCGTTCGGCGCGGCGGCGCCGTTCTCTACAGTCGGGTCATGCAGCTCAACGGCAGTGCCACCGTCGCCGCGCCGCTCGCCCGCGTGTGGGACGCGCTCCAGGACCCGGCCGTCCTGGCCCGGACGATCCCGGGGTGCAGCTCCCTGGAGGAGACGGGCCCCGGCACCTACCGCATGACCGTCACGGCGGGCGTCGCGTCCGTCCAGGGCACCTACGTGGGACAGGTCGAGCTGGCCGAGCCGGATCCGCGGCGCTCGTTCGTCCTGCGCGCACGCGGGCAGGGAGCGCCGGGCACCGTGGACGCCACGGTCCGCGTGCGCCTCACCGGCGGCGACGGCTCGACGCGGATCGACTACGACGCGGACGCGGTCGTGGGCGGGATGGTCGGCGGCGTCGGCCAGCGGATGCTCGGCAGCGTCGCCAAGCGCACCGCGGGCGAGTTCTTCGCCGCCGTCGAACGCGACCTCACCGCACCGGCCGCCCCCGGGCCGCCGCCCTCCGCGCCGCCCGCCCAGGCCGCCCCGGCGACCGGGAC
>NZ_SMKH01000277.1 GCF_004348515.1 Actinomadura sp. KC345
GGGCCGCCCGTCCCGCTCGTCGAGATACAGCCGGACGACGATCTGCCCCTTCCCATGCAGGTAGGCGTTAGTAACCAACTCACAGACCACCACCCGGCCCACGTAGTCGTCCTCGATCCCCCACTCGGCGAACCGCCCCGCGAGGAACCGCCGCGCGAGCCGGGGAGCGTCGCTGTCGGGGTCGAGGACGAGTGTGGACGGGGCCTCTGGGGCTAGCGCTGCTGGCATCGTTGCGACCTTTTCGGAACGTCTCCGCTTGAACGCCCTCCATTGAGCCACCGAGCGAGCGCGCAGCGTAACGAAGCGCAGGTGGTTGCCTGGCAATCTCCCCTGACCGACTTTCTGAACTTGGTAGCCGCTTGTGTCAAGGTTGGGGAACGATGACCGCATGGCACCTCGACGGTCGAGAGCAAAAGTCAGCCCGACCCTGGTCGCGTTCGGGCGCAGGTTCCGCCGGTTCCGCGAGGCCAAGGGCTGGAGCCAGGAGAACGTCGCACGCAGGGCCCGTGACGGAGAGGGCGTCACATCTCAGTACATCGGGCAGGTCGAGACCGGCCGGACGCGGTGCACCCGCGATTTCGCCGAGACGATGGACCGCGAGCTTGAACTGGACGGTGAGCTGGTCGAGCTGTGGGAGGACCTCGTCAAGGGCGCAGAATTCCCGACCTGGTACGAGTGGCTCCCCATCGAAGAGACGGCAGAGGAACTGACCTCCTGGAGCCTCTCCCTCGTCCACGGCCTGCTCCAAACCCCTAGCTATGCCGAAGCACAGCTGAAGGGCAACAAGGAGAAGACCGAAGAACGTATGGCCCGACAGAGAATCCTTACCCAGGAGAGTCCGCCGCCGCCCGGCTGCACATTCCTGGTGGACGAAGGCGTGCTGCTACGTGAGGTCGGGAACCCGCAGGTCATGCGCGAGCAGTGCGAGCACCTCATCGAAGCACCGAAGTCACTTGGCGTGTCACTGCACATTGTGAAGATGCGGGGCGACCATCCAGGGGGCATCAGTTCCTTTACGATCGCCACCATGGAGGACATGCGGGAAGTCGCGTACTTCGAGTGCCCGGCACGCGGATTCACGCTGGAAACGAACGACGAGCTAGCCGCCACCCGCCGCGCGCTTCGAGAGGTTCGTGCCTTGGCCCTCCCAATAGATCAGTCGCTTGAAGTCATCCGAAAGGTGCGGGCAGACCGATGGACCTGAACACGACCACCTGGCGCAAGAGCAGCCACAGCGGCAGCACCGGAGGCGAGTGCGTCGAGCTGGCCGCCCTCCCAGAAGGAGTGGGCGTCCGCGACAGCAAGAACCCGGACGGCCCGAAGCTACTCGTAGACCGCGACGCGTTCGCGGCCCTGGTGGCCTCCCTGAAGCACTGACCCTCCCCGACCGGCACGGAGCCCCCGGCCCCTTTAAGGGCCGGGGCTCGCATGTCCGTGACGGCGCCCGGAACATCCTCCGCCGTGACGGGTCAGCGAAGCAGGGCTCCGCGCAGGGTGATGCCGTGCCGCGTGCGCAGCCGCCGCAGCTCCCACAGCGCCACGGCGGTGACGGACAGCGGGGCTCCCAGGATGAAGGCCAGCCGGATCCCGAAGGGCACACTGTCGTAGGCGCCCCGGAACACGTCGATGAGGGCGACCTCCCAGACGAGCAGCGTCGCCAGCAGCGGTGGAACCGTCTCGTGGACGTCCGCCGTCCGGAAGACGTGCACGAGCGACAGCGCGATGCCGTAGAGACCGAAGGGGCCGAGCCACAACAAGAAGGCGCCCAGCGCGAACAGCAGCACCACCCGCCCCGGCGACGCCGTCCAGTTCGTATCCTCGGTCACGTAGCCCAGCCCCGTGAGCAGTCTCGGCCCGGCGAGCGTGACGGCCAGCGCGAGAAGCGCCCCGGCGGGCTTGCCCGCGCGGCGCAGGAACAGGCGCCGGTTGGGTGGGCGGGCCGCCGCGATGAAGGCGGCGACGGCGACCGGGAACGTCACCGCCAGCACGATGAGGGTGGTGCGGATCTGGGCGAGGCGGTCGTCCAGCACGGCGTCGGCGTCCGACGCCAGCCCGTAGGACACCAGGATCCACGTGACGGCGACCAAGCCGACGAGCGTCCGCCAGACCTGCACCCTCTTGACCACCGGGTCGTGCACGCGGTCCGGGCGGGACGGCGTGAACACCGCACGCCCCACGGCTATCGGATTGAAGAGGCGTCCGAAGGTCAACCGGCGCGGGGGAGCCGGCGGCCGCGGGCCCGCCGGCGGCGCCGGTGGTACGGGCGGCCAGCCCGGTCCCGGTGGGTGGCCCCCTCCGTAGGGATTCCACTGAGCCCCGCCACCGCCACCGCTCATCCGCGTCCGTCCCGTCGTCTCCAGAGGTCATGAGGAGAATAGCGAGATCGCTGCGGGTGAAACCGCCCTGTTTCCGTGGTATCCGCGCCGCGTCGGCACCGGCCGACCGGCAGCGGACCGCCTGCATCAGATTGGTCCGGCGGTGTGTCGAAATGCGCGCGGCGCCGTTCGTCTAGAACGTACAGCCCCAATAGCGGCGCAACCAGCACTCACGTGAAGGAGGATCGTCGTGCACGCCGACGAAGAACTCGCCTCGATCCCGGTCCCGCGCAGCCTGGACGAGCGGCGGGCCTACGCACAAGACCGGCTCGAAACCGGCTTCCAGATGTGGCTGGCCACCGGCAGCGACGGCCATGGTGCGCATCTGATCCCCGTGGCCTGTGTCTGGGACGGCTCGGCCCTGTACACCGCGACCTTCGCCAAGAGCCGCACCGTCGCCAACGTCAAGGGACACCCGCAGGCGCGGGTCGCTCTCGGCGACACCGCCGACGTCGTCATGATCGACACCGGCGCGTCGCTCATGAACGTCCCCGACATCGACGCGGACATCGCCGAGCGCTACGCCGAAGTCTCCACCGACCCCCGGACCCACCCGAAGGGCATGTTCGTCTACCTACGCCTGCACCCCAGGCGCATCCTGGTCTGGAACGGCCTTCACGAATTCGCCGGCCGCACGGTCATGCAGAACGGCCGGTGGCTGGACGACCCGGTCGACTGAGGTGATCTGTCCGTGTGATCGCCCGAGGGGTCCAAGCGCGTGGCCGACTGCGCTTCCCTTCGCAGGCGGGTGATGCAGGTCGGGAGATCAGCGGAAGTAGTAGAAGTAGCCGTCGTAGCAGTAGTACTGGGTGCAGTACGGCGCCTGGTATCCCCATACCCGCACCCCATTGGCCTTGAACCGGTTGTACACGGCCTTGCATTCGCTCGGAGTCATGCTAGCGATCGGACACGTGTACTTGGCCGTCCCAGCCATCGCATCGGGCGTTCCGACAAAGGTCAGCGTCACGGCGCCGAGCGCGGTGGCCAGCACCAGGAACATCCAATTGCGGGCTCTGCGAATCATCTATAAGCCTTTCTCTTCACGTTCTCCCGCTCGTGTTCGTTGCCGGAAACTACAACCGCGGTGCTTCGCCGCAGCTTCACCATGGCTTCACGCCTGCTCTCGTCCTTTGACACTCCAGCCGCATTCAGTGCTTAGTACGCCGACCGCACTGGGAAAACCCAGGCCGGGCCCACCTTGCACCGGCGCCCTCCCGACGGTCGCCGATTTTTGTCACGCGCCTCGTTTCGTTCTGAAAGGATCGGCCATATGGGAGATGCGTCAGACCTCGTCTACAGGCTTGAGCTCGCGGAAGAGAACGGTCCGGAGCGATATGCGGGATCTGAACTCGACGTACGCTCGGTGGTCGCGCGGATCCCTCGGGAGGTCAAGGACGGGTTGAGGTTCGACCAGGTTCCGTGGGGCCGTTTCCCCCACGCCTACGGATTGGGAGGGGACGTGCCCGAGTATCTGGTCCGCCTCCGATCCGAGGACGTCAAGGCAGTTGGGAAAGCCCTGGACGCCTTGTCCAACAGCATTTGCCATCAATGTGGAACGTCGGCGCCGGCCGCGTTGGCCGTCCCGTTCCTGGTGCGCATCGCCAGGCGACCCACGACGCACTGGCGGGCGGAAATCCTCGAGCTGGCCGGTGAAGCGGCGCGATGTGAGCACGACGGCAGTGGAATGCGCACCGGCCTTCTCCAGATCGCCCGCCCCGACCGCCGTCTGTGTTACGACAACGGGGGATACCTGGAGAACTGGTCGGTCGAGGCAGCGCGCATCGCCATCACCTCCGATGCGCCCCTGCTCATGACGTTGCTCGACGACACCGACGCGGCCGTCCGCTCCTCGGCCTGCTACGCCCTGGCCAAGGCCCTGGACGACACCGAGTCCATCCGGTCGGCCCTCCATCGCAGGCTGGATGTCGAGCAGGTCCCCGCCGCCCGGATGAGCCTCATCCTGGCGATCGCCCAACTGGCCCGAGCACACGGAGCCGAACCGGCCCTGACCGACCTCCGGCAATGGTGGGCGGACCTCGACCGTCCCTCGGACGTCCGTGTCAGCGCCGCTCTGGCCTGGCGATACCTGGGCGGCGATCCGGTCCCCGATGACCTGCGGTCGTTGCTCACCACGGAGGTCACCGACGAGATGGCCGAGTCCTTGGCGGACGTCCCATGGATGAAGGATGTCGAGTTCCGGCCCGGCACGGGTCTGCGGCGGTCCGTGAGCCTGGCGCTCGACCCCGCGGGCGACCGCCGATCGACCACCGGATAGAGCGACGCCCCTCCCTCCTACCGCCACATCGGCTCAGCCGATTCACAAGGCCGACCGCGTTCAAGCCATTCCGAGCAAGCCCGAGCCGAAGCAGGCCGAGCGCACGTGCCGTCCGGGCCGGCGGAGGATGTCGGCGGCGGGTGGTTTGGATTTCGTCATGGATCTTGCGGAGTTGTTCGGGACGGCCTCCCGCCTCACGAACGCCAGTGCCGGTGCTCTGGCGTGCGGCGAGCCGGGGCATCCGGACGGGCACACCTGCCTGCCGGTATCCCCGACTACGGGTGCGGACGACCTGGTCAAGGCGTTCACCGGGCGCTTCTCGGCCCCCTACACCCGTCCCCACGGGCTCCCGCCGCTTCCGCTCGCGGAACAGAACACATGGACGCACGCCTGGGTATGGGACTCCCGCGCGATCGCGCTCGGCCATGGCGCGAACGGCCGTCCCGTCCTCGCGGTCACGGAGCGGAACATGCCCGGACCGGACGACCTGCCCGCGGACATGCCCTGGGTCGACCGCCTGGCCGCGATCACCGGGGGACCGTCGTCGCCACCGCCCCCGACCGACTGGGCGGAGATCGAGACCCGGCTGGGCACACCGCTGCCGGGCGACTACAAGCGGCTCGTCGAGACCTTCGGCTGCAACGGCCTGTTCGACGTGTTCTTCCACGTCTCCGACCCCGATGAACTGATCGCCAACTTGAGTGACTACGCGGGCGACGACCCGGCTGCCGGGGGGCTTTCGGGCTATCCCCTCCCAGGCGGACTTATCCCGTGGTCGGGCAACGAGCACCACGAGACGTTCTTCTGGATCACCGAGGGCCCCGACCCCGACAGCTGGCCCGTCTACGCCGTGGAGGAGGGCGACGAGGGGACTCGCTTCGACTGCCGGCGACCGAGTTCCTCTTCCGCCAGATGACCGACCCGGAGTTCCCCTTCTACAGCGCGGCGGAACACCTCACCGGACACTGGTTCATGGAGTTCTTCCGCCCGGCCCCATGAACCATTGCCGATGCAGGACGTCACGTAGGTCGCGAATCAGCGCCAGTAGTCGCGTTGAGGGAGTTCGAGCCACAGGTCGAAGGGGCCGGTGATCGCGCGGGAGTCGGCCGGTCGCAGTCCTGCGTAGGCGAAGCAGAACGCCACGGCCTTGTAGTGGTAGAGGTAGGTGAGAAGGACCTCCTCGGCCGTGTCGTCGGCGCCGGCCCATCCGCCGGGATGCAGGTCCCAGCCTTCGAGCACGCCGTCTCGGGCGATGCTGCCCTGGTTTCCGCTCTTCGGGTTGGCGTACATGGCGTAACACAAGGTCCCCGTCGAAAGGGCCTTGGTGACACCGGGCGTGGAAGCCCCGAAGGCCCATGGCTGGGCGATGACGCACCCGCCCGACACGTCGGTCGCGGCGACGACCAGGTCGCCGCCCTCCTCGACGCCTCCGCCCTCGGACTCCGGCGCTTCGATCGTCGCCGCCCCCAGGCGCCGGGCGGCCTCGTCCGCGGTGATGTCGGCGACACAGGCCAGGCTGAAACCGTCGTAGCAGACGCCGCTCAACGCCCTTATCAGGCGGGGGGCTTCCTCAGCGGCCGCGGCTTCGGCGGCCGAAAGCTCGGCGCGGGACGGTGCGAACAGGTCCGGGCGCGGTCCCGCCAGGGCGAGCCGACCGGGTGACCAGCCGGCCATCATGGGGCGCCACGGATCGGCGCCGGCTTCGACGAGGGCACGGGCGTGGTCGGGACGGTCGTCGAAAACCGCCCGCCAGAGGGCGGTTCGGCCATCGAGTTCGGCGTCCACGTCCCTGACATGCCGGGCCAGTTCCGCGACCACTTCCGGCGTGCCGACGTCCACCGCCATGTCCAGCGCGCGGTGGAAGCCGGCTATGCGCGCGTCCGGATCGGCGCCGGCGTCGAGGCGCGCTCGGACCTGGGCGAGGTCCCGCCATGTCGTGTTGGCCCATTCGCTGGTGTCCATAGCAGCCGGATTGTGGACCATAGGTCCGACATCGCACTCGCCTCCCCGGAGGCGTCGGGAGGGAAGGAGTTAGTTAGACAACTAATTAGCTAATTGGCATAGTGGGTCGCATGCTCGATGTGGAGTTGATGAAGGCGCTCGCCAACGACAAGCGCCTGCTGATCTTGGAGTGGTTGCGCGATCCGGAACGGCACTTCCCGCCGCAGCAGGACGGTGATCTGGTCCGGGACGGGGTCTGCTCGCTGTTCATCGCCCAGAAGCTGGGGGTGAGCCAGCCGACCTGTGGCGAGCATCTGCGGGTGCTGTCCCAGGCGGGGCTGGTGCACGGCAAGAAGACCAAGCAGTGGGTGTTCTACCGGCGCGACCAGGAGCGCATCGAGCGGGCGAAGGAGCTGCTGAGCGGTGAGTGGTGAACTGGACGGCACCGTCGCGGCACCCGGGGACCTGGGGCTCTACGAACGTCTCATCCTGGACCTGGATGCAGCCGGGGCGCGCTACCGGCTGATCGACCATGCCTCCGAAGGGCGTACCGATCTGGTCAGCGCCCTGCGCGGGCACGATGTCGCGCGGGCCGCCAAGTGCCTGGTCGTCATGGTCAAGATCGGCAAGAAGGTCACCCGGCATGTCCTGGCGGTCGTGCCCGGTGACGCCCGGCTGGACCTGACGGCGGTCAAGGCGCTGCTGGACGGCACCTACGCCGCCTTCGCCGGCCGGGACAAGGCCGAGGAGCTGGCCGGCAGCGTCAGCGGCACCGTGCTCCCCTTCAGCTACCACCCGGGGCTGGAGGTGGTCGCCGACCCGGCGCTGTTCGAGGTCCCGGAGCTGTTCTTCAACGCCGCCCGGCTGGATCGGTCGATCGCCCTGGCCACCGACGACTACCGGCGCATCGCCGCGCCCCGCGTCGCACCGATCACCACCGCGCCCTGACCCCGGGCGCCTTCCTTTCGAGAAGGAGGTTCGAAATGCTCGCCTCGCTGCAGCCGGGACTGAGCGCGCGGCTGGACTACGTGGTCCCGGCGGAGCGCACGGTCCCGCACCTGCTTCCCGAGTCCGATGACTTCGTGGCCCTGCCCGCGGTCCTGGCCACCGGCTATCTGGTCGGCCTCGTGGAATGGACCTGCATGCGCGCCCTGCACGGGCATCTCGACAAGGACGAGCAGACCCTGGGCGTGCATGTCGACCTCAGCCACCAGGCACCCACACCACCCGGGGAAACGGTCACCGTCCACGCCGAACTGACCGCCGTCGAGGGTCGGCAGCTCGTCTTCACCGTCCACGCCGCCGATGCCGCCGCCACCGTCTGCCGAGGCACCCACCGCCGCGCCGTCATCGACACCGGACGCTTCCACGCGAAGCTCGGCGGCCGAACCACCGGCTAGCGAACACGGGACGCCCACGGCTCCTGGAAATGTGAGTGTCGCCGCGGCGTCATGCGGGACGGCACTCACCCTTTCCCGGAGACATGATCATCGTTGCGGCCGGCGTCGGACGACGGGTTCGGGAACGCTCGGGTGCGGTAGCGGCCGGGGGGTGTGCCGAACTCCCGTTTGAAGGCGTTGGCGAACGCGTATTCCGAGGCGTATCCGACGCGGTGTGCGACGGCCGCAAGGGGGGCGTCCTCGCGGGTCAGGATGCGGGCCGCCGTCGTGAGGCGCCACCAGGTGAGGTAGCCGAGCGGAGGCCGCCCTACCAGCGCGGTGAACCGGCGTGCGAAGGCCGCCCGCGACAGGCCCGCCGCCCTGCCCAGTTCCTCGACCGTCCAGGGCCTCGCGATGTCGTCGTGCATGGCGCGCAGCGCCGCACCGACGCCGGGGTCGCCGAGGGCACCCGCCCACCCGGTGCCCGGCTGCTCCTCGTACCACGCCCGCAGGATGAAGAGCAGAAGGGTGTCGAGCAGGGCCGGGACGGCGGCGTCGGTGCCGGGGCCGGGACGTTCGATCTCCGCGGCGAGCAGGTCGGTCGCGGCCCGCAGCCGCCGGTGCCGGCCGTTCCCGGCGGGCAGATGGATGAGGTCGGGCAGTTCGTCCAGCAGCGGATGCGAACGCGCCCGGTCCGTCCGGTAGGCGCCGCACAGCGTGACCGCGTTCGCGCCCTCGTCCTCGACGGCGGCAGCCCGGTTCAGAGCGACCGGCTCGTACGACACCAGCGGCCTGGACGGATCGTCGGTGAGCCCGTGGGCGCCGCCCTTGGCGGTGAACACCACGTCGCCGGGGCCGAGGGGCACCGGGTCGCCGGACTCGGGCACGAGCCAGCCCGATCCGGCCAGCATCACGTGAAACCCGGCGTCCGGGGAGGCGTGGAACCACCGGCCCCAGGGGGCACGCTTGGCGGAGCGGGCCGAATGCGGCCGGCCCGTCCGGACGGAGGCGATCACATCGCTGAGCACGTCCATGGTGAGACGATCACGTATCCTCGCGAGACAGTGGATTATTCATGATCTCGCGTCTGGTCCGTACTTTCACCTCTATGAAGATCGCAATCTATGGCGCGTACGGCTACCAGGGCAGGCTCGTCCGCGCGGAACTCGCCCGACGCGACGCCGAGATCATTTTGGTGGGCCGCGACGCCGAGCGCCTCGCCGCCGTCGCGGGCGGCCGCGAGACCCGTACCGCCGCCATCACCGACCATGACGCCCTCGTCGCCGCCTTCCGGGGAGCCGGCGCGGTCATCAACTGCGCGGGCCCGTTCACCCCGGCGGGGACGGCCGTCGTCCGCGCCGCCATCGCAGCCGGATGCCACTACACCGACACCTCGGGCGAGCAGCTCCACATCAAGCGCGTCCACGACACCTGCTCGGAGGGCGCGCGCCGCGCGGGAGTGGTCGCCACCCCCGCGATGACGGACGGCGGCGTCCCCGGCGACCTGCTCGCCCGCGTCCTGGCCGACCACCTGGGCGGCGGACCGCTGCACGAGGTGCTGACCGGGCACTCGGTGACCGGTGGCGCGGGGATGTCCCGCGGTTCGATGCGCTCGCTCCTCGGCACGGCGGACGTCGTCAGGTCCGGTGGTCTCGCCTACGAGGGCGGCGAGTGGCGTACGGAGGCCCGACCCCGCCTGACCTCGCTCACCTTCCCCGGCCGGGGCCCCGTGCCGATGTCCAGGTTTGCGCTGCCGGAGGTCGTCAGCGTGCCCCGGCACATCGAGGTCCAGCATGTCCAAGGCTTCGTCGAGGCCGACCTCGCCGCGCAGTTCTCCGGAGCCGTCCCCGAGGAGGCCGTCGACGCGTTCCCGGAGAACCCGGACGCCGAGGCCCGCCGGGGGCAGCGCTGGGCGGTCCTGGTGAGGGCCGGCACCCCGGACGGCCGCCGCGCCACCGCGTTCGCGGAGGGCTCCGACACCTACGGCACGACCGCGGCCATCGCAGCCGAAGGCACGCTCCGCCTCAGCGGCCCGCCCGGCGTCAGAGCACCCGCCGAGGTGCTGGACCCCGCCGCGTTCCTGAACGCCCTGGCCCCGACCGGAACCACCTGGAAGATCACCTAACCCGACCGGCCCCCTCGTCGACTTGCGGCGTGTTGTTGTTATGAGCGCGTCATAACAACAACACGCCGCAAGTCAACGTGGCCTGTGGAGGAGGTGACGGA
>NZ_SMKH01000278.1 GCF_004348515.1 Actinomadura sp. KC345
GGTCGAGGCGAAGCCCGGGAAGCCGGTCCAGCAGGGCGGTGAGCGCGGTCCGGGCCTCCAGCCGGGCGAGGTGGGAGCCGAAGCAGAAGTGCGGGCCGTGCGCGAAGGCCAGGTGCTCGGCGGCGTTCTCGCGCCGGACGTCGAAGCGGTCCGGGTCGGGGAAGGCGGCCGGGTCGCGGTTGGCGCCGGCGATCGACACCCGGACCAGGTCGCCCGCGCGCACGCGCGTCCCGCCGAGGTCGGCGTCGCGGGTGGCGTAGCGGTCCACGACGGACGCCGCCGGCTCCAGCCGCAGCGACTCCTCGATCGCGGCGGGCAGCAGGTCGCGGTCGTCCAGGACGAGCCGGAGCTGGGCGGGTTCCCCGAGCAGGTGCAGGGCGAGGTTGGCGATCATGCCCTCGGTGGTGTCGATGCCGCCGAACATGAGGATCGCCGCGTTCGCGACGACCTCGACGGTGTCCAGAGGCCCCGTGTCCAGAGGCCCCGTGTCCAGAGGCCCCGTGTCCAGAGGCCCCGTGTCCAGAGGCCCCGTGTCCAGAGGCCCCGTGTCCAGAGGCCCCGTGTCCAGAGGCCCCGTGTCCAGAGGCCCCGTGTCCAGAGGCCCCGTGTCCGGCGCCGCCGCGCCGTGGGCGGCCTCGGCGAGCAGCGACCCGGGGCGCGCCGCGCCGATCGCCTCCTCGACGGCGGCGCCGAGCAGCCGGTACGCCTCGTCCGCGCCGGCCGGTGCGGTGCCGCCCGCGGTGATGGCGGACACGGCCTCGACGAACGCGCCGTACCAGGACCGGACGGTCGCGGCGTCCACGCCGTACAGGCCGAGCGCCTCGGTGACGACGGCGACGGCCAGCGGCCCCGCCAGCTCGCCGCGCAGCTCGGCCCGGCCCGCGGGGGCCAGGCCGCCGGCGAGCCGTCCCGCCTCGGCCTCGACGAAGGCGGTGAAGCGCTCGCGGGTCCGCGCCGGCCGGAAGGGGCGCGCGAACGGGTCGCGGTGGCGGGTGTGGGCGGGCCCGTCCAGCGACAGCATGCTCGGGCCGACGACCTGCGCGGTGGAGAAGCGCGGGTCGTCGACCGTGAACGCGGCGGCGTCGCGCATCACCCGCAGCGCCAGGTCGCGGGAGGTCACCAGCCAGCCGCCCAGCGCGGGGAGCCACGAGACGGGCTCGTGCTCCCGCAGCCGGGCGAGGTGCGGGTGCGGGTCGTCCTCCAGGTCGGAGAGCGTGAGGGACGCGCCGGCGGGGAACCGGGCGGTCAGGTCGCAGGTCACCCGCCCGAGGATATTCGGTCCATTCTTGATCTACAACGTAAAGGCGCCGGGTCGGCTCGCCGCGGGCTCACGCGGCCTTCGACCGCCACCATTCACGGCCCCGCTCCGGCAGGGTGTAGATCGGGTCGTGGTACTCGTACTGCCTGGTCAGCGCGTCCGGGTCGGAGGCCTCCAGCCCCGTGCGGTAGTTCTTCGTCCAGTAGGAGATCCCGCGTTCGCGGTCGTAGCCGGCGATCTGGTGCACCCAGCGCTTGCCCACGTAGGGGACGTCGCAGACGATCCGGGGGGTGGCGAAGCCGGGCAGGTAGCCCATGACGGCGTGCTGGAGCTCCTGCGCCTCCCAGACCGCGAGCCGCCAGTGCTCGCTGTAGGGGATCATGTCGCACATGTAGAGGTAGTACGGCATGATCCCGGCCTCGTCGAGCAGCGCGAACGACAGGTCGAGCAGCGCGTCGGGGGTGTCGTTGACCCCGCGCAGCAGGACGCCCTGGTTGCGCACGTCGCGGATGCCGGTGTCGAGCATGGCGCGGGCGGCCCTGGCGACCAGCGGCGTCACCGACTGGGCGGCGTTGACGTGGGTGTGGACCGCGATCTGGACGCCGCGTTCGCGCGCCTTGGAGGCGAGGCGCTCCATGCCGGCGCGGACGTCGTCCTGCAGCCAGTGCTGCGGCAGGCCCATCAGCGCCTTGCTGGCCAGGCGGATGTCGCGGATCGTGTCGATGTCCATCAGGGAGTCGACGAACGATTCCAGCCGCGGCCAGGGCATGTTGGCGACATCGCCGCCGGAGACGACCACGTCGCGGACGCCGGGTGTGCGGCGCAGGTAGTCGAGCATGGCGCCGAGCCGGTCCGGCGGTTTGATCGTGAACTTGTGCTTGTCGACGTTCGGTGTGGAGTTGCCGACCAGGTCCATGCGGGTGCAGTGGCCGCAGTACTGCGGGCAGGTCGGCAGCAGTTCGGCGAGCACCTTGGTGGGGTAGCGGTGGGTGAGGCCCTCGACGGCCCACATCTCGGCCTCGTGGAGCGAGTCGCGCGCGGCGCGGGGGTGGGACGGCCAGTCGGTGCGCCGGTCGCTGAAGACGGGGAGCATGTAGCGGCGCACGGGGTCGCCGTAGAACGCGCCGGTGGACGAGGAGTCCATGGTGTTGAGCATCTGCGGGGGCAGCAGCATCGACATGGTCGCGCGCTCGGCCTGGTCGCGTTCCAGGTCGGCGTAGAAGGACTCGTCGAGCAGGCCGCCCATGACCGCGCGGAGCTGCCGCAGGTTCTTCACGCAGTTGGCGCGCTGCCACTGCGCCGACTCCCACTCGTCCTGCGTGACGTCGCGCCAGCCGGGCAGGCGGCGCCAGTCCGGTTCCTCCAGCGGCCGTCGCCGGTAGGCGTACGGCTGCCGCGCGGTCTCGCCGGACCGGACGCCCGCGCCCCGGTCCCGGTGCAGGGCAGTGGTCATCGTCGACCCCTCCTCGCCTCACATTGATCGCATAAAACTCTTGTATAGGGCTGACGTTACGGGAAGACTTTCGATGTAACCAGTGATACCCGGTATATCTTACGGATACTCGGCGGAGGTCGGGGGAGAGGCGGGACGGCGATGAGCGACGGCGGCACGGCGACGGCGGCGGGCCTGCACCGGGTGCTGGAGCCCGCGGGCGTGCTGCCGCAGGCGGCGCTGCGGCTGGACGCGGACCCGCGGATCCGGCCCGACGAGGTCCGGATCGGCGTCGAGCGGCTCAATCTGGACGCCGCGTCCTACCGGCAGCTGCGGACCGCGCACGGCGCCGACCCGGACGCCGTTCGGGCCGAGGTGCTGCGGATCGTCGCCGAACGCGGCAAGATGCACAACCCGGTGACCGGGTCGGGCGGCATGCTCGTCGGCGTCGTCGAGGAGGCCGGCCCGGAGTCGCCGCTGGGGCTGAAGCCCGGCGACCGCGTCGCGACGCTCGTGTCGCTGACGCTCACCCCGCTGGCGATCACCGACGGGCTGGCCGGCTGGGACGGGCTGTCGGAGCAGGTCCCCGCGCGGGGCCACGCGATCCTGTTCGCCCGGTCGATCGCCGCGGTGCTGCCGGACGACCTGCCCGTCCCCCTCTCCCTCGCCGTCATGGACGTGTGCGGCGCGCCCGCCCTCACCCGCCGCGTCGTCGCGTCCCGTCCGGGCGCCCCCGCCGTGGCGGTGCTCGGCGCGGCCGGCAAGAGCGGCTCGCTGTCGCTGGCGGCGGCCCGGCGCGCCGGCGCGTCCCGGGTGATCGGGTTGGTGCCGACCGCCGAGGAGGAGGACCTCCTGGCCGCGAGCGGCCTGGCCGACGCCGTCGTCCGCGCCGACGCCCGCGACCCGGTCGCCGTCGCCGCGGCGATCGAGGGCGCGCACGGCGGCCCCGCCGACGTCACGGTCGTCTGCGTCGACGTGCCGGGCTGCGAGCACGGCGCGATCCTGGCGACCGCGCCCGGCGGCACCGTCGTGTTCTTCTCGATGGCGACGTCGTTCCCGGCCGCCGCGCTCGGCGCCGAGGGCCTGGCCGCCGACGTCACGATGCTGATCGGCAACGGCTACGTGCCGGGCCACGCGGCGGCCGCGCTGGACCTCGTCCGCTCCGAGCCCGCGGTTCGCGCGCTGTTCACCGCCAGGACGGCGGACGATTCGGCACAATGACCGGGGAAGGCCCCGGATGCGGCGGGGACGACCCGATCATTGAGGAGAGTCGAGCATGGCGAGCATCACCGAGGAACTGCGCGGGCGGGATCCCAAGGAGCGCCAGGCGCAGATCGTCGACGTCCTGGTCGACGCGTTCTCGGACCTGATGGAGCGCAGCCCCGCCGAGTTCCGCCGCCGCTTCCGCAAGATGGCCTCCGACCCGTTCGCGTTCTACCGCGGCAGCGCGTGCCTGTTCTACGCCGACATCGTCCACGACGACGACCCGTGGGCCGACGAGCGCACCGGCCGCGTCTGGATCCAGGGCGACCTGCACGCGCAGAACTTCGGCACCTACATGAACGACGACGGCGTGTTCGTCTTCGACGTCAACGACTACGACGAGGCCTACGTCGGGCACTTCACCTGGGACGTCAAGCGCTTCGTCGCGAGCCTGGCGCTGCTGGCCTGGCAGAAGGCGATCTCCGACTCCGACATCCGCCGGCTCATCGAGACCTACGTGCGCGCCTACGTCGACCAGGTCCGGCGGTTCGCCGCGCACGACGGGGACGAGAGGTTCGCGCTGACGCTCGACACCACCGACGGGTACGTCCGGGACGTGCTGGTCGCCGCGATGGGCGGCACCCGGATCGGGCTGCTGCGGGGCATGACCGAGGTCGACGGGCCCGACCGCCGGTTCCGCGACCGCGCCGGCGTCCGCCGCCTCGGCGAGGCCGAGCGCGCCAAGGTCGAGGCCGCCTACGCGGAGTACCTGGGCACGATCCCGGCCGACAAGCGGTTCGGGAGCCTGACCTACCAGATCAAGGACATCGTCGGCGCCTCCGGATTCGGCATCGGCTCCGCCGGGCTGTCGGCGTACAACATCCTGGTGGAGGGCAACACCCAGGCCCTGGAGAACGACGTCATCCTGTCGATGAAGCAGGGCAACGTCGCCGCCCCCAGTCGCGTGGTCGGCGACCCCCGCATCCGCGAGTACTTCCAGAACCACGGTCACCGCACGGCCGTGTCCCGCCGCGCGCTTCAGGCCAACGCCGACCCGTGGCTGGGCCACACCCGCATCGACGGCGTCGGCTTCGTCGTCCAGGAGCTGTCGCCCTACGAGGAGGACCTGGACTGGGGCGGCCTGACCGAGCCGGAGGACATGCTGTCGGTCGTGGACGACCTGGGCCGCGCCACCGCCAAGGTGCACTGCGTCTCCGACACCGACTCCGACCACACGCTGGTCGGCTTCCAGGTCGAGGACGCCATCGACGCGGTGATCGGCGCCAACGAGTCCGCGTTCGTCGAGGCGATGGTGGCGTTCGGCACCGGCTACGCCGAGATCGTCCGCGACGACCACACCTACTTCGTCGACGCCTTCCGCAACCACCAGATCCCCGGCCTGTAGGGGCGTCGCCGCGTCAGGACGGGCGCATCAGCAGGAGGGCGATGTCGTCGTGGCCCTGCTGGTCGGACAGCTGGGCCAGGACGCCGTCGGCCGTCTCCTCCAGGGCACCGGCCTGCGAGGCGACCAGCGCGGACGCCAGCCGGGCGATGCCCTCGTCGACGTTGCGCATGCGGCTCTCGACGAGGCCGTCGGTGTAGAGGGCGAGGGTCGCGCCTGGCGGGATCACCGCCGTCACCTGCTCGTACTCGGGCGGGTGCGCCTCGTCCGACACGCCGAGGGGCAGCCCGTCCGGGGCGGGGAAGTGCCGCACCGTCCCGTCGGGCAGCGCCAGCAGCGGCGGCGGGTGACCGGCGCAGGCGACCTCGCAGCGCAGCGTCGCCGGGTCGCAGACCAGGCACAGGCAGGTCGCGAACTGCGCGGCGTCCAGGCCCTGGGCGATGCGGTCCAGGCGCGTCAGCACCTCGCCGGGCGGGAACCGGCAGCTGGCCAGGGTGTGCGCGGCGACCCGCAGCTGCCCCATCGCGGCGGCGGCGGTGACGCCGTGCCCGACCGAGTCGCCGATCACCACGGCGACCCGGTCGGCGGGCAGCGGCACCACGTCGTACCAGTCGCCGCCGACGCCGCTGCGGGCCGGCAGGTAGCGGCGCGCGATCTCCAGGCCCGGCGGGGCGGAGACGGCGGCGGGCAGCAGCGCGGCCTTCAGCGCGGTCGCGGTGCGGTGCTCGCTCCGGTACTGGCAGGCGTTGTCGATGGACGTCGCGGCACGCCCGGCCAGTTCGGCCGCCAGCGCGGCGTCGGCGGCGGTGAACGGCAGGCGCCCGCGTTTGCGGCTGAACACGGCGAACCCGAGCGTCCGCCCCCGCGCCGTCAGCGGCGCGGCCAGCAGCGAGGCGTGGTCGAGGAGACCGTCGATGAGGCGGCCGGTGCGGTGCGCGTGCAGGTCCTGGACGGCGTCGCCGCCGAACTCGACCATGCGGCCGGTGGCGAGGCAATCGGCGTAGGGGGTGGACGGCGGGTAGACGATCACCTCGTTGACGGGGAACTCCCGGGACCACCCGCCCGGGTCGTCCTCGGCGAACGCGATCGCCAGGCGCCGCACCACCACCGAGCCGCCGCCCCCGGCGGCGGGCCGGTCGTCGTCGGCGAGCAGCCGCTCCAGGACGTAGATGGCGCCGGCGTCGGCGAACCGGGGCACGGTGACGGCGACGATCTCACCGGCGGTGCGGTGCAGGTCCAGGGTGGAGCCGATGCGGCGGCCCGCCTCGCTCAGCAGCTCCAGTCCGCCCGCCCAGGGCGGCGACACGGTCAGCGCGACCGCGCCCCGGCCGCCCGCGATCCCGCCCGTTCCGCCGCCCGCGCCGGTCATCGGGTCGCAGGCGGCCGACAGGCCCTCGTCGGACAGCGGCAGGACCCCGTACCACGGGCGTCCCTCCCCGGCGAGCTTGAGCGCGGCGGCCAGCGGCTCGGCCGCGGCGGGCCGGCCGAGCAGGTCGGTGAGGACGGCCCCGACGGCCTCGGCGGCGGTGCGGCCGAACAGCCGCGCGGCCCCCTCGCCCCATCCGGAGACCCGGCCGTCCGGCGTCAGCAGGACGGTCACCGGAGACGCGGGTTGTTCGGACATCGGCCCTTCACTGTCCCGTATGTCGGGGCCGTTCCGGGGGACCCGCGTTACGCTGAGTCCGTCCCGCGCACGGTACCCCTCGGCCAAAGGGAGACAACGCATGGACTCCGAGTGGACACCACCCGAGGTCGACAGTCAGAGACCAAGCGTCGCACGGGTCTACGACTTCCTGCTCGGCGGAGACCACAATTTCGCGTCGGACCGTGGCCTCGCGACCGGGCTGCTGCGGGTCGAGCCCCAGGCGCGGGAGCTCGCGCAGGCGAACCGGGCGTTCCTGCGCCGCGCGGTCCGCGTGGTCGCCGCGTCGGGGGTCGGCCAGTTCGTCGACATCGGGTCCGGCATACCCACCCAGGGCAACGTCCACGAGGTCGCGCAGGAGGTCGACCCGGACGCGCGCGTGGTGTACGTCGACAACGACGACGTCGCCGTGGCGCACAGCCGCGCCATCCTGGCGGGCGACGACCGTACGGCGGTCGTCCAGGCCGACATGCGCCGTCCCCATGAGGTCCTCGCCGACGACGCGGTGACCGGCCTGATCGACTTCTCGCGGCCGGTGGCGTTCCTGCTGGTCGCGGCGCTGCACCTGGTCAAGCCGCAGGAGGAGCCGGAGTCGATCGTCGCCGCGTTCCGCGACGTCGCCGCCCCCGGAAGCCACCTGGTGATCTCCCACATGACCCACGAGGCGGAGCCGGGCAAGACCGCGGCGATCGGCAAGCTGTACGACCGCGCCACGTCCCCGGCCGTGGCCCGCTCGCACGGAGAGATCCTCCGGTTCTTCGACGGGTGGGACGTGCTGGACCCCGGCCTGGTGTACGTGCCGCGGTGGCGCCCGGACGGCGGCGAGGTCGACGACAAGCCCGAGCGGTTCCTGATGCTCGGCGGCGTCGGCCGCAGGTGACGCCCGGCCGGCGGCGCGGTCACCGGCGGGACAGGACGCGGGCCACCGCGGCGGCGACCACCGTCACCAGGATCCAGCCCGCGGCCACCAGCGCGTAGGAGAACCACTGGTAGCCGCCCGCCGGGTTGAAGGCGCGCTGCTGCCCCAGGTCCACCAGGGGGAGCAGCAGGTCGAGGGTGTAGACGACGGGGTTGAAGTGCGGGGCCTCGTCCGCCTTGAGGGCCCGGGGCGGGTGCGTGCCGTACACCAGGCCGCCCGCCGTCAGCAGCAGGGCGAGCCACAGCAGGGCGCGCCAGGGCTGGTAGCCGTAGGCGACCGTCGCCTCCTGCAGCAGCCCCCAGAACCGGACGGCCGGGGTGCCCGCGCGGTGGGCGAGGCGTTCCCTGGCCAGCAGGACGCGGCGGGCCTCGCCGGGCTGCCCCAGCGCGGTGTAGTGCGCGGCCAGGCGCTCGTAGGGCTGGGGCTGGTGGCCGTCCGGGTCGAGCGCGAGCCACCGCAGCCGCTCGCGCGCGGGCAGGCGCGGCTCCAGGCTCTCGTAGACCAGGCCGTTCAGCTTCACCGCCTGCGCCCATATCCGCGGGTCGTCGTGGAGGACGCCGACCCGGGCGTGCGCCAGGATGACCTCGCCTTGAACGGGTTCGGACGGCCGCAGGGTGAGCTGGCCCGCATGCAGGGTGTGGGCGTCCAGGGCGATGCCGCCGGGGTGGACGAGACGGGCGCCGATCAGGTCGACCCGGGCGCCGACCCTGGTGCCCGAGAGCTTGACCTTCCCGGTCGCGTGCAGGCCCGTGCAGAAGAGGTCGGCGGCGATCTCCGCCCGTGACAGCCGCAGGCAGGTGCGGCCGCCGGGCTTCTCCAGGCGGGCGTCGGTCAGCCTGAGGCGTCCGGCGATGCGGCCGACGACGGCGCGGACCTCGCCGCGAGCCCGCAGCCGTTCGCAGTCGAAGGTGCCGCCGACGGTGATGTTGTCGGCGTTCAGCGCGATCCGCTCGACGTCGCGCCGGGACTCCCGGTCGGCGTCCAGCCGCGCCCCGCGCAGCGTGAGGTCGTTGCCGACCCGGGCGCCGACCAGGCTGACCCGCCCGCCCACCACGGTGAGGTCCGTGGCGTCGATGTCGTTCACCGTGACCTGGTCGGCCCACAACGCGACGCCGTCCGGCGCGGACAGGGAGGCGCCGTCGATGGTGAGGAACGTGCGGATCTGCGCGCCGGGCATGCGCATCTCGCCTTCGGCCACGAATCCGCGCCGCGCGAAGAACGGGCCTTCGACCGTGAGGCCGCCGGCGCCCAGGGCCACGCCGCCGGGATTGCGGAGCACCGCCGAGTCGAGGAGCACCCCGCCCTCGACCCGCGTGCTGCGCAGCGCGGTCTCGCCGTGGACCGTCAGCCCGTTGGCGTGGAGTCCGCCGCCGATCGTGGTGTCGCCGAGCGACAGGGCACCCGACGGGTGGCGGGCCCCGTCGATCGCGGCGTTCTCCAGGTTCAGCCGTCCCACGCGGCCGCCGCGCAGCAGGACGGGCCCGTCCGCGCGGAACCCGTCGTCGGCCTCCAGCTCGCCGTCCACGACGAGCCCGTCGGCGGCGACCGCGACGCCGTCGGCGCCGGGGCCGATCCGGGCGCCGCGCAGCGAGACCTCCCCGTTGATCTTGGCGCGGTCGAGCCTGATCCCGGCGCGGACGGTGCTGAGACGCAGGTTGAGGATGCCGTCCATGCCCAGCCGCGCCGCGCTGAGGCGGTGCAGGGACGAGTGCACCAGCTGCACCGTGCGGGTGGTCGCCTCGAGCAGCCGGACCGGCTCGTCGAAGTGGCAGTACTCGCACACCAGCGCGTAGGGGACCTCGGCGCCGATGAGGTCGAGACGCCCTCGGATCCGGGCGCCCCGCAACCGGACCCCGGGCCGCCTGCCCGGGGCCGGCGGGACCTCGCCGAGCAGCAGCGCCGCGATCACCTCGGCGCGCACCGTGCGGTCGTCGTCCCAGTGCGGGGCGCCGGCGACATCGTCCTTCGCGGGGTCGCCCGTGCGCAGGTCGACCCATTCGCCCCGTGGGAAGGCCTCCCACAACCGTTCCTCGGCCTCGTTGCGCCGCTGCGTCGTCATGCGCCAATTCTGGGGGGTTCCGGGGTGATCGTCAGCGGGCGGAGGTGTGTCAGCGGGCGAAGGCGATCCAGCGGGCGAAGGCGATTCAGCGGGCGAAGGCGATGGCGGTTCCCGCGCTGACGACGACCGCGATGACCACCAGGACGAGCGTGGTGCTCAGCGGGTTGCGGCGCTCGGGCGAGTCCTCCGCCGCGTGCCGGACCGTGTGCGCCTCGCTCGGGGCGGCTTCGGGCGTGGTTTCCGGC
>NZ_SMKH01000279.1 GCF_004348515.1 Actinomadura sp. KC345
CCCCTGGGCCAACATGAAGAAGGAGTGCCGGCCCGCGCTCTCCGCGGGCACGCCACTCCCAACTCGTTCGTGGGCGAGGAGGGATTTGAACCCTCACATCCTTTCGGACACACGGACCTGAACCGTGCGCGTCTGCCGTTCCGCCACCCGCCCCGGGTGTGCACCCGTCTCCGGACGCCTGAAAAGGCTAGCACGGTCGGAGCAGTGGTTAGGTATCCAGATACTTCGAGCGAACCTTCGCACCGATACGATCGTCTACCAGTGGGGAAGGGAGGTGCCCGTGGGCGTCATTCAGCGCTTCGAGCGACGGCTCGAGGGCATGGTCGAAGGGGCCTTCGCCCGTGCCTTCAAGTCTGAGCTGCAGCCGGTCGAGGTGGCCAGTGCTGTGCAGCGCGAGATGGACGATCGGGCGGCGATCGTGGCACAGGGCCGCACGCTGGTTCCGAACGACTTCGTCGTGGAGATCTCTCAGCAGGACGGGCAGCGGCTTCAGGTCTACGCCGACAGCCTGAGCCAGGAGCTGGCGAATCTCGCGCGGGAGTACGCGAAGGAGCAGGGGTACTCCTTCGTGGGGCCGGTGCGTGTGCGGTTCGAGAACGCGGGCGATCTCGCCACGGGCATGTTCCGCATCAGGTCGGGGGTGATCAGGGGTTCGACCGTGGAGGGCGGGGAGATCCGCCAGCCGGTGAGCGATGTGCCGCAGAGCGGGCGCGGGGGCGTCTTCGGGGGGCATCCGAGGCTTCTGGTGACCACGGCGGTGGAAGGCTCCGACACGACTCAGCGCACCTACGAGATCAACACACCAGTGACCCTGCTGGGTCGCGGCACCGACTGCGACCTGCGTCTCGTCGACCCGGGCGTCTCCCGGCATCATGCCGAGATTCGCGTTGAAGGTCCCGAAATCGCCCTCGTGGATCTAGGGTCGACCAATGGCTCGTTCGTGAACGGGCAGCCGATCCGGCGAGTCACGCTCGTTGACGGCTCCCGCGTCACGATGGGCCGGACCACCCTTGTGTTCCGCCGCGATAGGGAGTAACCCCGACTCCGATGTCCCCATTCACCCTCACGCTGATCAAGCTGGCGTTCCTCGCGGTGCTGTGGCTGTTCGTCATCGCGGCCGTCGGCGTGATCAGAGCCGACCTGTTCGGCTCGAAGGCCGCGTCCAAGGCGGCCACGCGCGCGTCCCAGCCCCGGCCCCCGAAGGCACCGAGGCAGCCCAAGCCGCCGCGGCAGCAGCGCAGCGCCCAGAACGCCGCCCCGACGAAGCTGGTGGTCGTCCAGGGCGAACGGACAGGCACCGTCATCGACCTCACAGGGGTGCCCATCACCATCGGTCGGGCAAATGACGCCACGCTGGTTGTCACCGACGACTACGCTTCGAGCCGGCATGCCCGACTTTATGCGCAGGACGGTCAGTGGATCGTGGAAGATCTCGGCTCGACCAATGGGACATATCTCGGACGCACGAAGGTGAGCCGGCCGATGCCGGTCCCGCCGGGCGTACCGGTCCGTATCGGCAAGACCGTGATCGAGCTGCGCAAATGACAATGGGAATCCGCTACGCCGCGCGCTCCGACGTCGGCATGCTGCGCGAAGGCAACGAGGACTCGGCGTACGCGGGCTCGCACATGCTCGCGGTGGCCGACGGGATGGGCGGGCACGTCGGCGGCGAGATCGCCAGCGCGGCGGCGATCGAGGCGCTGCGGGCGCTCGACAAGGACCTGCCGGCGACGGAACTGCTCGCCGCGCTGGAGCACACGGTCAAGGCCGCGAACGACAACCTGCACCGCATCGTGGAGTCCGACCCCGCCCTGCAGGGTATGGGGACGACGCTGACCGCGATGCTGTGGGCGGGCAACCAGGTCGCGCTGGTCCACATCGGGGACTCCCGCGCCTACCTGCTGCGGGACGGCAGCCTGTTCCAGATCACGCACGACCACACGCTGGTGCAGTCGCTGGTCGACGAGGGCCGGATCACCCCGGACGAGGCGGCCTCGCACCCGCAGCGCTCGCTGCTGCTGCGGGCGCTGGACGGCCGCGGCGAGGTCGACCCGGACCTGTCGCTGCGCGAGGCGCAGGTCGGCGACCGGTACCTGCTGTGCTCGGACGGCCTGTCGGGCGTCGTCACGGCGGAGACGATCTTCCAGGTCCTCACGGACGTCGACGACCCGGACCAGGCCGTCCGGCAGCTGATCGACCTGGCGAACCGCGGCGGCGGCCCCGACAACATCACGTGCGTGGTGGCCGACGTCGTCGACCTCGAACGGCAGCCGCCGACGGGCGGGCCCGGTCACGCGGTGGGCGCGGCGGCGAACACGACGCCGCCCGAGCCCCCCGGCGGAGGCACCGGCGCGAACACGACGGTCTCGGACACGCCGGCGGGGCGGGCGGCCCAGCTGCGCGAGACGCGGCCGCAGCCGCCGGTCGCCGTGGACGAGATGCCGCCGCCTCCGGCCCCGGCCGCGATGGGCGAGCCGATGGGGCCGCCGGGTACGGCGCAGCAGGCCGCGATGGAGCAGCCGCGGCGCGGCGGCGCCCGCCGCTGGACGTGGCTCGTGGTCGTCGCGGGCGTGGTCGTCGTCGGTGTCGTGGCGGGCGGGTTCGTGCTGCTGCAGAACGTCCGCAACGGCTACTACATCGGCGAGCAGAACGGAAGGGTCGTCCTGTTCCGCGGGACGACGCAGGATGTGCCGGGCATCAGCCTGTCCCGCAAGGACGAGAACCAGCCGAGCCCCGCGATCATGGTGGCCGACCTGCCCCAGGATCTTCAGGAGCAGGTCAGGTCCGCCTACACGGTCGACAGCCCGCAGCAGGCGTGGAAGCGGCTGGAGAACGCGGTCTGCAAGTACTCCCTCGTCGACAACGGCGGCAAGATCGCCATCGTGAAGGGCAAGGGGCAGGACAACTGCGGGCGGGCGACGACGGTCAAGAACACCAACATCCCCGTCGGTGAGCTTCCCGGCTCGGACGCCACGGAGATCGGCAAGGGCACCATGGCGTTCGTCGGCCAGGCCGCCGCGGAGCAGAAGCTGCAGGAACTGACCGCCCGCCGGGACCAGTGCAAGGCCCCCAACTCCGACATCCCGGACTGTCCCTCCAGCGGAGGGAAATCGTAGATGCATTCGATCGGGGACCAGATCAGGTCGCGTCTGCCGTACCAGCGGCGGAACGCGGCCTCGCTGGCGCTGCTGATCTTCGCGATGGTGCTGACGCTGTCGGCGTTCGCGGAGGTCGGGCTCGCGCGTGACGGCAACATCCCCGCCGGGCTGTTCGTGTACGGCGGCGGCCTGGCCGTGCTGGCGTTCGTCGCCTACTTCGCCCAGGCGAAGTTCACGCCGTACGCCGACCCGCTGCTGCTGCCGCTGGCGGTGGCGCTGAACGGCGTCGGGCTGGCGATGATCTACCGGCTCGACCTCGACACCAGCGCCGACCGCAAGGCCGCCGCGGCGGAGGGCAAGAAGCTCCTCGAAGACGCCGCCGACGCGCCCAGCCAGCTGATGTGGACGTTCGTCGGGATCGCGCTGTTCGTCGCCGCCGTGCTGATCATGCGGGACACCGACAAGACCGACGCCCCGCTGTCGTTCACGCCCAAGACCGCGCAGCGCTACACGTACCTGATCGGCCTCACCGCGGTCATCCTCCTGCTGCTCCCGATCGTCCCCGGCGTCGGGCAGTCGATCAACGGCGCCCGCGTCTGGATCAGCGTCGGCCCGTTCTCGGTGCAGCCGGGAGAGTTCGCGAAGCTGCTGCTGGTCGTGTTCTTCGCCGGCTACCTGGTGAACAAGCGGCAGGCGATGTCGCTGATCGGCAAGAAGGTCGGCCCGTTCAGCCTCCCCCGGGCCCGCGACCTCGGGCCGATCATGGTGATCTGGTTCTTCTGCCTGGGCGTGCTGTTCCTGCAGAAGGACCTCGGTACCGCGCTGCTGTTCTTCGGCCTGTTCGTGTCGATGCTCTACATCGCCACCCAGCGCATCTCCTGGGTGGTGATCGGTGTCGGGCTCCTGGCGGTCGGCGTGTTCATCGCGACGCTGCTGCCGTTCATGGGGCACGTGAACCAGCGCATCGACATCTGGCTGAACCCCAAGCCGTACTTCGACGGCGGCTGCCTCATGGAGAGCGGCAAGGTCGTCCCCGTCAACCCGAACACCGAGATCTACAAGAAGTACGACACCGAGGGCACCATCTCGCCCGGCTTCACCGCCTGCGCCGAACTCGGCGGCGAGTACTCCGACAGCGCGCAGCTGATGAAGGGGCTGTTCGCGCTCGGTGAGGGCGGCATCCTCGGGTCCGGACTCGGGCAGGGCGAGCCGTGGCGCACGCCGCTGTCCTTCAGCGACTTCATCATCACCTCGCTCGGTGAGGAGATCGGGCTGACCGGCCTGATGGTGCTGCTGCTGATCTACGCGTTGATCGTGCAACGCGGGATGAAGACCGCCGTCGCGGCGCGCGACCCGTTCCTGAAGCTCTTCGCGGGCGGTGTCTCGTTCGTCCTGGCCCTCCAGGTCTTCGTGATCGTCGGGGGCGTCACCCGCCTCATCCCGCTGACCGGCCTGACGACGCCGTTCCTCTCCCAGGGCGGGTCGTCGCTGATGGCCAACTGGATCCTGATCGCGATTCTGGTGCGCATGAGCCATGACGCTCGCAAGCCGGCCCCGCAGGCGATCCAGGACGAGGGCATGACCCAGATCGTGAGCACGAGGTGAATTCGCCCGGATGAACAGCCAGCCGGCCGGCGCGGCCTGGACCGAGGGGCGCGCGGAGCGACGAAGGAGTGAGCACGCGACGAGGGAAGGCCGCGCCTTCCCTGGGTCGCTCGCAACCGAGCGGAGCGTGGCCTAATGAACATGGACAAGCCGCTGCGGCGGGTGGCGATCTTCGCGCTGCTGCTGATATTCGGGCTGATGGCTCAGGTCAACTACATCCAGGGGAGTCAGGCGGAGAGCCTGCAGACCGACGCCAACAACAGCCGGCAGTTCGCGGACGTGTTCAACTCGCCGCGGGGCCAGATCTCCGCGGGCGGCGAGGTGCTGGTGACGTCGAAGCCGACCGGCAAGGACAACCCGAAGTACGGCCGGTCCTACAAGGACGGCGCGGTCTTCGCGCCGGTCACCGGATACTTCAACGGCAACGCGACGCAGATCGAGCGGGCCTACAACTCGCTGCTGGGCGGCAAGGACAAGCGCATCACGCAGCAGCGCTGGTTCGACTCGTTCATCGGCAAGCCCGCCGAGGGCGCGAACGTCGAGCTGTCGATCGATCCGGAGGCGCAGCGGACGGCGTACCAGCAGCTGAAGGCCAGGACGACGCAGGGCCGCCGCGGCGGCGCCGTGGTGATGGACATCGAGACCGGCGCGGTGAAGGTGGCGGCGTCGTGGCCGTCGTTCGACCCGAACGAGGTCGCGCCGCAGACGGGCGAAAAGGGCGGCAAGCGGCTGGAGCAGTTGAACGAGGGTGACGGCGTCATCCGGCCGCTGGTGGACAACGCGCTGAGCCAGACGTTCCCGCCCGGTTCGTCCTACAAGGCGGTGACGTCGGCGATCGCGATGGAGAAGAACGGCATCGACAGCTCGACGGTCATCGAGACGGGCCAGCTGATCCTGCCGGAGTCGAACCGGCCGCTGCCGAACTCCCACGACACCGGGAACTGCGCGGGCCAGGCCCCGCTGCGGGGCGCGTTCGCGGAGTCCTGCAACACCTCGTTCGCGAAGATGGCGCTCGACATGGGCATCAAGCAGCTCAGCGCGGGCTCCTCGAAGTTCGGTTTCAACAAGCGCATCGAGCTGGAGCCGGACATGTACGCGGCCGAGAGCTCCGTGCCCGTGGAGTACACGGGCCCCGACGGCGAGACCGTCCCCACCGGCCTGGACGGGACGGCCCGTTCCGGCATCGGGCAGGAGAACGTGCGGGCCACCCCCCTGCAGATGGCGATGGTCGCGGCGGCGATCGCCAACGAGGGCAAGATGATGAGCCCCTATCTGGTGGAGAAGGTCCGGGCGAAGGACCAGAGCGAGCTCTACAACGCCTCGCACAAGGAATACGGGCAGCCCTTGAGCGAGGACCACGCCGAGCAACTGGCGGACATGATGCGCGCCGTGGTCACCGAGGGCACCGCGACGAACCTGGGGGGCATGCGGATCGCCGGTAAGACCGGTACGGCCGAGCAGGGGCCGGGCAACCCGAACGCCCGCTGGTTCGCCGGTTTCAGCCCGGTCGAGAAGCCGCGCTACGCGTTCGCCGTGATGACCGAGGGCCCCGGGGGCGGCGCCAGCGACGCCGGCCCCGTGGCAGGGGCGATCATGGCTAAGGTCTTGGAAAAGTGAGCACGGGCCTCGTCCTGGACGACCGGTACCGGCTGCTGGAGCGGCTGGCCATCGGCGGGATGGGCGAGGTCTGGCGGGCCTCCGACGACAGGCTCGGACGCGAGGTCGCGGTGAAGCTGCTGCGACTGGAGCTCGGGTCGGACATGTCCGCGCGGAACCGGTTCGAGGCGGAGGCGCGGTTCGCCACGGAGCTGCGGCACCCCGGGCTCGCCGTGGCGTACGACTTCGGCGAGCAGGACGGCCGCACGTACCTGGTGATGGAGCTGGTGCCGGGCGAGCCGCTGGACGAGATCCTGGCGCGCGACGGCGGGCTGACGCTTGAGGCCGTCCTGGACCTGGTGATCCAGGCGGGACGTGCGCTGACCGTCGCGCATGAGGCCGGGGTCGTGCACCGGGACGTCAAGCCGGCGAACCTGATGGTGTCGCCGGACGGCACCCTGAAGATCACCGACTTCGGGATCGCGCGGCGGCTGGCGGCGGCGTCGCAGACCGCGACCGGAATGGTCATGGGCACGGCGCACTACATCTCGCCGGAGCAGGCCCAGGGGCTCAAGCTGTCCCCGTCCGCCGATCTGTACTCGCTGGGCGCGGTGGCCTACGAGTGCCTGACGGGCGCCCCGCCGTTCGACGGCTCCACGCCGGTGGAGGTGGCGCTCAAGCACGTCCGGGACGCGCCCGCCGAGCTGCCGCCGCGGGTTCCGGCCGCGGCCCGCGACCTGATCATGGAGATGCTGGCGAAGGAACCGGCGGACCGTCCGGCGGACGCGGGGACGGTCGCCTCCCGCGCGCTGGCGGTCCGCAGGTCCCTCAGCACGGGGCGGCTTCCGCGCGTGACCCCCGAAGCCTCCCCAGGTCGGGCGCCCACTTCGAAGATCGTTACTCAATCGACTGCTTTGTCGGGATTTGACGCTGGCCAGGGGGCGGATAACCTCGCCACGGGGTCAGTGCACGGGCAACGGCGCACCGCATTGACGTACGCGTCCGTCGCGGCCACGCTGCTGGTCTGTGCCATCGTGATCGGATCCGTCTGGAAGGGGATCGAGTTCACCGGGTCCGACCAGGACGAGCGAGACCCTCCCGGCCCCCCGGCCACGCAACCGGTCGGGGACGACACCGTCGAGGAACCGGTCGTCCAGCCGGGTACCCCGACCACCCCGGGCAGGTACCGGAACCGCAGTACACCAAGACCGACTGTCACGCAGCGGCCCCGGACGCATAGGATCCGTCCGTCAACGCCGGAGGCCCGCAAGGCGTCCCCTTCATACAAGCCATCCAACAAACCGCCCCGGGCGACTCCCACCGCCCCTGAGCCAACACCCACACCGACGGGGACCACCACGACTCCGTCAACTCCGAGCCCGGATCCCTCTCCTGAAGAGAGTGGGAAGCTAGGTTCGGAGGCCAAGGTGTAGACGTACGAGGGAAAGTGCACATATGAGTCAACCTCGGCTGCTCGGCGGCCGCTACGAGCTCGAAACGGTGATCGGGCGCGGCGGCATGGCCGAGGTCTACCGTGCCCGAGACCTGCGTCTCGATCGCATCGTCGCGGTCAAGACGCTGCGGTCCGACCTGGCCCGTGATCCCACGTTCCAGGCCCGGTTCCGGCGCGAGGCCCAGTCGGCCGCGTCGCTGAACCACCCCTCGGTCATCGCCGTGTACGACACCGGCGAGGACATGATCGGCGAGACCTCCATCCCGTACATCGTCATGGAGCACGTGGACGGGAGCACGCTCCGCGATCTCCTGCGGGAGAACCGCGCGCTGCTCCCCGACAAGGCACTGGAGATCACCGACGGGATCCTGCGCGCGCTGGACTACAGCCACCGCGGCGGGATCGTGCACCGCGACATCAAGCCGGCCAACGTGATGCTGACCAGGCAGCACGAGGTCAAGGTCATGGACTTCGGCATCGCCCGCGCCATGGCCGACTCCGCGGCCACGATGACCCAGACCGCCCAGGTCATCGGTACCGCGCAGTACCTGTCCCCGGAGCAGGCGCGCGGCGAGCGGGTCGACGCCCGCAGCGACATCTACTCGACGGGCTGCGTCCTCTACGAGCTGCTCACCGGCCAGCCGCCCTTCACCGGCGACTCCCCGGTCGCGATCGCCTACCAGCACGTCCGGGAGGAGCCGGTCCCGCCGTCGCAGGTGGACCCGCAGATCCCGCAGTGGGCCGACGCCATCGTGCTGAAGGCGATGGCCAAGGAGGCCGACCACCGCTACCAGAACGCGACGGAGTTCCGGCAGGAGATCCAGCGCGTCCTTCAGGGGCAGCCGGTGGCGTCCACCGCCGCGTCCACGATGCTGATGGGCGGGCAGGCCCAGGGCACTCAGGTCATGGGCGGGCCCCCGCCGCGCACGCAGATGCAGCGCCCGGTCGACGACGGCTACGGACTGCCGCCGGCCCGCTACGACGACGACTATCCCCAACGCGGCGGCGCCGGCAAGAAGGCGGCGCTGTGGGTGGGCCTCGCCGTGCTGTTCATCGGCGGCGCGGCGCTCGTCGGCCTCCTGATGAGCGGCGGCGACGACAGCGAGCAGGTGGCCGTCCCGAACAGCATCGTCAACGTCTCGCAGAGGGACGCGACCCAGCAGCTCACCCAGCTCGGCTTCAAGGTCGGCGAGCCGAAGAAGGACTACAGCGACGAGATCCGGCGCGGTTTCGTCATCAGCTCCGACCCGAGGCCCGGCGCGACCGCCACCGAGGGCACCACGGTGACGCTGGTGGTCTCCCAGGGCAAGAGGCCGCCGACGGAGGTCGACGTCCCGGACGTGACCGGCAGGCCGTTCAGCTCGGCCAAGAAGATCCTGGAGGACCGCGGGTTCGAGGTCGAGAGGCGCGTGGACAACAGCGACTCCGTCCCGCGGCTCAGCGTCATCAACACCGACCCGCCCGGTGGCTCGAAGGCCCCCAAGGGCGCCACCGTGACCGTGACCATCTCCAACGGCCCCACCAACCTCAAGGTGCCGGACCTGTTCAACAACAGCCAGCGGGCCGCGTGCGGCCAGCTGGAGAGCCTCGGCCTGAAGTGCAAGGTGGAGAAGGGCGTGCCGCCGCCGGACAGGCCGGTCGACGTCGGCCTGGTGTTCAACCAGCAGCCCGGCCCGGACGCCCAGGTCGCCCCGGGCGACACGGTCACCATCTTCATCGCGGAGCCCCCGCCGACGAGCCCGACGCCGACCCCGCCCGGCGGAACACCGACACCCGGGTTCCCGGGCTTCCCGGGCGGCGACGACTGACCACGCCACACCAAGGGCCCCGAGCCCCTCTCCACCGGAGGGGCTCGGGGCCCTTGGCCGTGCTGACCTGCGAAGCAACCCCCGCATACGCGCCATCGAGGGCCAATCCGGAAAAAGTTCGTTGAAACCCGTAACGTCCTACCGGGTCGTAACGAAGACCATGGTGAGGGCTTCCGCCATTGCCCCCGAGTGGCGGAAGCCCTCGTACGTGTTTATTTGTAGTTTCCTTGGCGTCGGGCCCTGGGGGCCCTCCTTCGGCGGAAACTACGGTGCGATCGCTGCATCGCTCCGAACTCGCCTTGCGGCTCGCTTCGCGATCAGGTTTCTTGCTTCGCTCGAAACCTGCCTTCGGACGCGATCGCAGGGGTTTTGGTCGTCGCGGGGTTGGGGTGGTGGCTTGGGTCGCTGCGTCTGTTGGTTGCGGTGGGTGGTCCGGGTCGGGCTTCGTGCGTGCTCGCCTTGCGGCTCGCTCTCGAATCGGCGCGGGCGCCTTGTGGTCTGTTGTGCCTGGGGTCAGGGGG
>NZ_SMKH01000027.1 GCF_004348515.1 Actinomadura sp. KC345
CCACACCCCCGACCCGCCGCGCGACGACCTCCGGATCAACCCCGAGCCTCAACGCCACAGGACTCTCGTAGACCCCGGCCCCCCGGCAGAAGACGACCACCCTGTCCGGCACCGGAACGTCGAGCTCACCCTCCGCCACGGCGTCCCGCACCGCGCGCACAAGGGCACCGCTGACATCGGCTGGAGTCACTCTGGTGAGACTATCCGACCACTATCTGGACACCGCTGCGAGTTTCCGCACCGTCTGGATCAGCTGGTTCGGGTCGAACGGCTTGGTCACGTACGCGTCCACACCGATCTCGTGCCCCCGCCGCACATCGTGCTCCTGCGCCCTGGCAGTGATCATCACGACCCGGATGTGCGCCGTCTCCGCCTCTTCCCGCAGCCTGACGGCCGTCACCCACCCGTCCAGCCGCGGCATCATGACGTCCAGCGTGATCACGTCCGGCCTGGCGTCCGCCACCTTGTCCAGGCAGTCCTGGCCGTCCACCGCGGTCGACACCTCGAACCCCTCCAGTTGCAGGTTCACGGCGATGAGCTGGCGGATCACCTCATCGTCGTCGACGACGAGAACGCGTCCCAGTGGCTCGGTCACGGCCTCGAAGTTAGCCCACTCCCACCCCACACGCACGGCGAACGTCCGCGTGCGCGTCACCCCGCCAACCCTGGTAATCTTCTACCGCATCACAGCGCCCCCTTAGCTCAGGGGATAGAGCAACGGCCTCCGGAGCCGTGTGCGCAGGTTCGAATCCTGCAGGGGGCACCCAGAAGAATGGAACGACCGGCTCCGCTGTTGGTGGCTGCGGGTGGTTCGACCCGGGCCGCAAGGTCAAGGAAGCGATCAACGGCTGGTTCATGGATCTGGTGAAGTCCGCGATCAACCCAGAGTTCGGGGTCGTGGACCGGTCACTGGTGGTGGCCAACTCCACGGCGCGTGCCAAGGTTCTGGCGCAACTGAAGGTCAGCCCGTGGGCCAAGCTCTTCTCTCCTCGTTACTGGCGACGCCGGGATTCGGTCCTGAACGAGGCTGGCGCCCATCAGCTCGAAGTCCGAAGCAAGCCGCGGATCGAGTTCACGGCGGCGACCCGCCGCCGTCGGTCGGACAACGGCAGGGAGGGCCGCCTCCCCGCCGTTTGCCGCACACCGTGAGCCCGGTTACGGGTCAGCGGAGGGAGTGGCCCCCGTCGGTGGTCAGCGAGCGGCCGGTGATCCAGGCGGCCTTCTTGCTGCAGAGGAATGAGATGACATCGACTAGGTCTTCGGGGGTGCCGGGGCGGCCCAGGGGTGTGGCGCGGGCGGCGGCGGACAGGAGGCGTTCCGGGTCGGAGCTGATGTCGCGCAGCGCGTCCGTGGCCACCACTCCGCCGCTCACCAGGTCGGCCGTGATGCCGTCGCGGCCGAGTTCCACCGCGAGGTAGCGGACGACGGACTCGGCGGAGGCCATGGCGGCGGCGATGGCCGCGGAGCCGGGGACGTGCCGACTCGTCCCAGTACTCACGGTCGTCACGACCCTGCCCCCGCCGGTCAACTGCGGGCACGCCGCCGCCACCAGGGCGAGGAGGGAGCCGACTCGGGTGGTGAACATCTGCTCATAGGTGCGCCAAGGCGTGTCGAGGGCCTCTCCCAGTGCGGGCGAGGTTGCGCTGAAGCCCGTGGCGTTGGAGATGACGGCGCGTACCGGTCCGAGGCGCTCGCCTGCGGTGCGGACGAATTCCGCGCATTGGTCCTGGTTCCCGACGTCCAATGCGAAGGCGGCCGCTTGCCCGCCGTCGCGGTGGATCTCCTCGACGGCGGCGGCGGCCTTGGCGTCCCGGTGGTAGCCGACCGCCACCGCGTAGCCGTCGCGGGCGAGCGCCAGTGCGGCCGCGCGGCCGATGCCGCGGCTCGCTCCGGTGATGACGGCGGTGCTCATCGGCGGTCCCCGAAGGTGACGCGGTCGGTGTCGGCCGCTTCGGCGTAGCGGCGGTGGGCGGCTTCCTGGAGCGCCCTGGACTCGGGGCTGGCCAGGCGTTCCGCGGACAGCCCGGCCTCAAGGCGGAGACCCTCGGAGAGCGGCAGCCGGGAGCCCTCGATCAGAGCGCGCTTTGCCGCGGCGAGCGCGGTGGCGGGACGGGACGCCATGTGGCGCGCCAGTCGCAGCGCCTCCGCCTGGAAACCGGGGGCGGGGAGCACCCGCTCGACGATTCCGGCCGTCCTGGCCTGTTCCGCGGTAAGGACGTCGCCGGACAGGACGAACGACCGGTCCTGGCCGCCGCATCCAGCTCGACCGTCCTGGCCTGGCACTGGCCAAGATGACAGCATCCTGTCATAATGGATGCGTGATCGTACGAATCTGGCACGGATGGACCAACACCGCCGGCGCCGACGTCTACCAGGGTCTCCTCGACGCGGAGATCGTCCCCGGCATCATCGACCGCAAGGTGCCCGGCCTGCACGGCGTGAAGGTGCTGCGCAAGGAGTCGAGCCCGGACGAGGTCGAGGTTCGTCACGGCAATGACCTTCGACGACTGGGCCGCGGTGGAGGCGTTCGCAGGCACGGACCCGACCGCGGCCGTGGTCCCGCCCGCCGCCCGCGCGGTGCTGCGCCGCTTCGACACCGAGTCCCAGCACTATGAACTCGTCAAGCGCTACTCCTGACCACGTCACCGCCTACCGGCTGCTGATGGCCGACGTGTACGAGTTGGCCGGGCTGTCCCGGCGAACCAGCGAGACGTTCGCGCGGGAGGTCAGCGGCCAGTCGGTGGCACGCTGGCATGTCATGAGCGTGGTGTCGGAGGAACCCGCAACGGTGCCGGCCATCGCGCGCCGCCTAGGCCACCGGCGGCAGAGCGTGCAGCGCGTGGTCGACGCCCTGGCGAGGATGGGTCATGTCGCAGTGAAGGACAATCCAGCCCACCGACGTTCACCGTTGGTCACGCTGACCCCGGCCGGCGAGATCGAGCTGGGCAGGCTGAACATCACGGCCGAGACGGTACGCGCCGCACAGCTGAAGGCCGCCGACGTCGGCGTCGCCGAGCTCGCGTCAGCGCGCGAGACGCTCCGCGCGCTCATCGCGGCGCTACGGGCCGACGAGCCGTCGAAGCCGTCGCCGCCTTCAGCCAATGAACAACGCGTCAAGACGGGAGAAGCATGATGAACGACTTCATTCCGTTCCAGGAACGCTACACTCGCGTCGTTGAGCAGCTGGTCGCAAGCCCGCTCGTTTCTGTCAAACATCAGAAGTCCGGCGAGGACGTGCCGGACGGGGGCGGGGCCGACGTCGCGTTCGCAAAGTTGGCCGAGAGCGACGACCTTCACCTGACCGGTCCTTCCGCCGCCTGTACTTCACGTCCAAACAACTTCACGTTGTGGCGGCTGTCAGCCGACAGCACGCGTGGCGGCGAGTTCTGCCTTCAGAACATCGTTGAATGGGCGGTGAACGGGGGGCATCCCGACGATTGGACGATGCCTCCCGAGGAGTACGCCGAACTGGCAGACCTCCACACCATCGACTACGAGCCGCTTTGCCAGCGCTTCGACGCCCGCATGTAAGCGCGACCAGTTCGCCGCCTGGACGCAGAAGCATCACAGATCAGGGCCCCGTTCGGGCAGCAATGACCTTCGTTTTCCCTGGGCCCTCGCCCAGCGCTGACCGGTGGCGCGAAATACTGCAGCATAAGCCCGCCCGCGCCGCTTATGGGTAGGGGCATCGACCGCTTCCAGCACCACCACGTCAGCGATCGTTGATGCGACTGAAGTATTGGCGAGAAGGTCTTGAAAACAGCTGTTCATCGTGTAGAATGTTCCGCGTCCGTTCGCAACGGATTGCCTGAGACTGCGTCTCAGGTATACAAAACAAAACTCAGCAACTCACGGAATGTCCGCCAAAAGGTGGAGCCAAACTGTCCGGGACTTCGGTCCCCGACCCAGCAAACCGGCCCCGTACTGAGTACAGGGCCGGTTTTTTGTTTCCGGAGTGATCGACTCGCCTTCGGTCGGGGTCCCGTGTTGGGATCAAGGTCTATTCCGAGGAGGTTAAGGCCGAGGCGGGCTCGCTGAGCTCGGGTCTCGTGCTTGAACAGGAGAATCGGCAGCTCCGCGCCAAGGTACGGGAACTGGAAGCCGAGCGTGAAACTTGCGCCGGGCGGCCAAGTATTTCGGTGTGTCCTGAACGCGAGGAGGGCTCGATGTAAGCGGAAGTGGCATCTGGACCGCTACATCGAAATGGTCCCGGGAAGAGTCTGGCGGATGCCCGCTGACTGGCCAGGCGGTGTCCGGCATAGAGATGATGTGAGCCCGATTTGCTGCGATCACGTGGAACAGGGGAAGGCGTGTCCCGATACGGCCCGGCCCTGGAGTGGGCGGGCGAGAGGGAGCATCCCAAGCGGCCGGAACCGCGGAAGACTGAGTACCGGTGCTGAGCGATTCTGCCGGGATTCTTGGGGCGTGTGCACTTGCCCCAAGAATCCCGACAGAATCGCTCACTGAAGCCCTGCTCAGCCGCGCCCCGCAACACCCGTACGAGCACTGGCAAGGACGTTGTGCCACCAAGCACTGGGCATGTTGCCGATCTTCCCCGCGCGAGGACGGTCCTCCTGTAAGGAAGCCACTCATCGTGGCACAAACAGAGGAGACCGAAATGACTTCCATGAAGTTCCTGCTGACACAGCCCCGTACGGCGGCGGAGATCACAGCCGCCGTCAAGGCGATCGCCGAGCAGGACAACAAGAAGTTTCGGGGCGCCGCCGCTCACCACCTCGGTCAGGTGGACGGCTACGATCGCTTCAGCCTCTACGTCATCCCCTCGCAGGACGGCGAGAAGGTGCAGCAGGACGCGTCGTACAACACGGTATTCGTCAGCACCAACCTGCCCGGCAGGCGCTCCCATCCCAGTGACAGGAGCAGGTCGGTTAAACGAACCATGCGGTCGTTCGGGGAGGCGCTGAAGAGCTACCTGTCCGACACGGACACAAGTCTGAAGGGCGAGGGACTCGCGACGAGCCCTCGCGACAACAAGGACGGCGAGGGACTCGCGACGAGCCCTCGCGACAACAAGGACGGCGAGGGTCTCACGACGAGCCCTTGCGACGAAAGTGTGACGGCCGTGCTGCCCGCAGCGATGGAGACCCCGGCGAAGGCAGCTCAGCTGCTCACGGTGGCCATCGCCGACTGGGACCTGGCGTTCGAGGTCAGGGAGAAGGCACCCGCGATCATCGCGTTCGTCATGAACCACGCGGTGACCCAGGCGGTCGGCCAAAGCAAGTCTTCGCCGATCACGGTGAAGATCCAGCGCATCAAGTCGCGCAGCCGGTCAAAACTGCAGGTCGACGTGATCGGCGTGGACCTGTCCGCAGAGCTCCACCGAATCCGAACGATTATTCGGGGAGACTCGACCTCGGGTTACTTCGTGTGCAGCTCGTCCTCCGGAGACAACCCCGTCTTCACCATCAAGGGGTTCGATCGAGAACTCCTTTTCGAAATCCCGCGGTGATCACGTACCTTGCTGACGCCTCAGCAAGGTAGGTGATCTGACCGTACACACTGGCTGGCCTCCTCGCCCGGTTCGCACCGTGGCGCGGAGGCTGGTTCTTTTGGAGCGCCTCTACGGAGCGTCCCGGCCCCATGTACCCTTGAACGGGGATTCCCGACGAACGCGGGCCCGGATGCGCCGGCTCCGGACACCGCAAGCAGACCGGGACCGTTCTTCTCCATGCTGCCGGCGCCCGGCAGCATGGAGAAGAATGGTGTTCGGCCCTGTTGCGGTCAGGGAGTGGGAGGGAGAAGAAGGCGTAGTCCGTGGTCGGTGGCGGCGAGGATGCCGGTGGTCGGGTGGGGAGTCAGGGCGTTCACCGCTCCGGTGGTGTGGTCTCGGTGCAGGGGGTGGCCGGTCTCGGCGTGCAGCCATACGACGCCTGAGTCCAGGCCGACCGCCAGCCGGGTGCCGTCGGGCGTGAAGCACAAGGACGCCGACGCGCCGTGGTCGCGAGTGCCGTCGACGTCGTCGATGTGCTGATGCCAGGCGGGTTCGCCGGAGTGCGTCCAGGTGGTGGCGACGAGGCCGCGGTGGCCGTTGAGGCCGCGGTGGCCGTGGTCGGGACGGACCCAGGTGGCGAACCTGCGGCCGTCCGGGGCGAAGGCGACATCGGTGACGATCTCGGGGCGTGGGCCTGTGGGGAGCCCGGTCTCGCGCTCGTAGCGGAGCCGGAGCCCGTCCCCGTCGGCTTCGAGCACGGTCAGCCACCAGGAGCCCTGCATCGAGTTTCCGACTGCGAGCGTTCGCCCGTCGGGGGCGAACCGCGGGACCACGCTCCAGTCGCCGAAGCCTGTCTTGTCGCCGGCCACCTCGCCGTGGTCGAGGTCGATCAGGCGGAGGCACTCACACGAGGCGACGACCAGCCGGCGCCCGTCCGGCGACAGCACCGGGTCGGCGTGGAGGTCGTCGGGAAGCAACTCCGCGGCGACCTCACGGGCCTGCCGTAGGTCGGCCCAGTCGCGCAGCCACACCGAGTCACCGTCGGAGAAGGCCAGGCGGGGGGCCGTGCCCCCGTGGGGGCCGCCGAGGGCCGTGCGCCTGCTCACACGGATGACCTCGGCAGGTTCGATCGACGGCGCCAGCCGCCACCGCACGAGCACCGTGCCGGAGAACATGGTGGTCAGCGCCTCCGGCAGCTCGGGGTGGACGGTCACGCGACCCTGCGGGCTCTGTGCGACCTCCTCCAGAGTCAGTTCCACCGAACGCCCGGACGCCTCCACGTGGGCGACCAGCCTTTCCCGCAGTTCGTGCGGACCGCCGTCACCGATCAGATCCGACGGCAACGCGCCGGACCAGTCGCGCCGGCCCGGGTCGGCGCCGCGTTCGAGCAGCAGGTCGACCACCGCCGCCCACTCGTCGTCGACGGCGGCCCGCTCGCTCGCACGGTGGAGCGGCGTGGTCGGCAGGCCGTGCGCGAGCGGGGCCCCGGCCTCGATCAGGAGTCGTGCGATGCGAGGGTCGTCGGCCAGGTCCAGCGGTGTCCGCCCGCGCGAATCGAGCGCGGTGGTCTCGGCGCCCGCCGCGAGGAAGGCCCGCACCACGTCCGCGCGGTCGTTCGCGACCGCGATGTGCAGAGGCGTCCGGCCGAACAGATACCGTGCCGCCAATCCGGCCGGGCCCGCGGCGGTGGCGACCAGCTCCGCCACCTCGCCGCCGGCGGCCCAGTGCAGGGCGCCGTCTCCGTCCGACCGCGCCGCGAGCGGATCAGCGCCACGTTCCAGCAGCAGCCGGACGATCGGCGCGGAGTCGGCGTGCCACGCGGCGGCGATCAGTGGGGTGATGCCCATCCATCCCCGGACGTTCACCGATTCCGGCTCGGCGTCCAGCACCTCGACGACCCGGTCCAGATCCCCGGCCTTGGCCGCTTCGATGAGCGGATGATCCTTCCGCAAGAGACCTCCAGCACGACGTCGACGACACCGGGCGTTCACCCTGACACGGCGGGGGCCTCAAGGCGGCCGTCGGGGACGGCCCCGCGGCGGGCCATGCGCCATCGAGTACCGCCCGATTCTCCAGAAGACCGGCACCGCCTGCCGGACCGAACTGACATTCCCTATCCGGTTCCTAGGACGGGACAAGTGATGCGCAAGTGGCGTCCGAGGCAGATCATCTTTTCCTGCGAGTAAGGCGCGGGCGGTTTCGGTCGGTTGGTAGCGTGTCCGAAACCACGGGGACCTGGAACTTCCCATCGGGGGTATTTAGTCTCGACGATGGCGACCGAAACGCGTTCATGGGAGTGTCATGACCACGAGTCCAGAGCTTCCCGATATCTTGTCGGAAGGCTTTGCCACCGACCCCTACAGCGCCTATGGAGTGCTGCGCGATAACGCGCCGCTCTTTTGGCATGAGGGGATGCAGAGCTATGTGATCTCGCGGTACGAGGACGTCGCGCGGGCCTTCAAGGACCCGGTGTTCACGACGGCGAATTACGACTGGCAGCTCGAACCGGTGCACGGGCGGACGATTCTGCAGCTCAGCGGCCGGGAGCACGCGGTACGGCGGGGGCTGGTGGCGCCCGCGTTCCGGGGCGACGAGCTGCAGGCGAAATTCCTGCCGGTGATCGAGCGGAACGCGCGCACACTGATCGACGATTTCCGGACGGCCGGAAAGGTGGAGCTGGTCGGGCAGTTCAGCACGCATTTCCCGATCAACGTCATCGTCGACATGCTCGGGCTCGACCAGGCCGACCACGCGCGGTTCCAGCGGTGGTACACCTCGATCATCGCGTTCCTGGGAAACCTCGCCCAGGATCCGGAGGTCGCGGAGGCCGGGCTGCGGACGCGGGAGGAACTGGCCGCCTACATGCTGCCGATCATCGCGCGCCGCCGCGAGAACCCCGGGGACGACCTGCTCTCGAAGCTGTGCCTGGCGGAGATCGACGGGACGCGGATGAGCGACGAGGACATCAAGGCGTTCGTCAGCCTGCTCCTCGCCGCGGGCGGTGAGACGACCGACAAGGCCGTGTCCGCTCTGTTCGCGAACCTGCTCGCGCACCCGGACCAGCTCGCGGCGGTGCAGCGGGACCGCGACCTGATCCCGCAGGCGTTCGCCGAGACGCTGCGCTTCTCCCCGCCCGTCCACATGATCATGCGGCAGCCGGCCGAGGACGTGGAGCTGGGCGGCGGGACGGTCCCCGCGGGCAGCACGGTCACCTGCCTGATCGGCGCGGCCAACCGGGACCCCGAGCGCTACCGGGACCCCGGCCGTTTCGACATCTTCCGGGACGATCTCGCCACCAAGAGCGCGTTCTCCGCCGCTGCCGACCATCTGGCGTTCGCATTGGGACGGCACTTCTGCGTCGGCGCGCTGCTGGCCAAGACGGAGATCGAGGTCGGCACGAACATGCTGCTGGACGCCATGCCGGACGTCCGGCTGGCCGAGGGGGCCGATCCCGTCGAGCACGGGGTGTTCACCCGCGGCCCCGCGTCCCTGCCGCTGGAGTTCACGCCTCGGGGCTGAACGGCCCCGGGCTGAACGGCACGGGGCCGTTCCGGTGGGCGGCCGGGCTGAAGGTGACGGGGAGCGTGTGCAGGCCCCGCATCCAGAGCGACGGCCGCCACTCCAGGGCGTCCGGCGGGACGGCGAGCTCGATGTCCGGCAGCCGGTCGAGCAGCACCTCGATGGCCGTCCGCGCGATGACCTCGGCGTGCTCCGGTGCGGGGAACGGGCAGCCGTGCTCGCCGTGCCCGAACGACAGGTGGGCGCGGTTGCCGGGGTCGGAGCGGTCCGACGGCCGCACCTGGGGGTCGCCGTTGGCCGCGGCGAGGCCCATGACCAGCAGGTCACCGGCGCTGATGTCGCGGCCCCCGAGCCGGCAGCCGTGCACGGCCCAGCGGCCGATGAAGTTCTGGGTGGGGGTGTCCTCCCAGAGCACCTGGGTGAGCGCCTGGTCGACGCTGCTCCTGCCGCCCTGGAACGTCATGGAGAAGTGGTCGTCGACCAGCATCAGCCGCAGGGCGTTGCCGATCCAGTTGCCGGTGGGCTGCTGCGCGGCGGCCATCACCACCAGCAGATCGATGGTCACCTCTTCGGCGGTGAGCCCGGCCGGGTGCGCCAGCAGCCGGGACGGGACGTCCGGCCCGGGACGCATCCGCCGCTCGGCCACCAGGCGCGCCATCCGCTGCTGGATGCGCTGGTGCGCCGCGACGGCGTTCTCGTCGGCGTCGAGCGACTCGGCGACGTCCTGGACGAGGGTCGGCACGTCGGAGTCGGGCAGCCCGAACAGCCTGGCGATGACCAGCAGCGGAATGCGGTGCGAGTACTGCGCGACGAGGTCGGCCTTCCCGGTCCCGGCGAACCCGTCGATGAGCCCGTCGGCGAGCTCCTCGCAGATGCCGGCGAGCTCGGTGCGGTCGAAGGCGTCCAGCGCGTCGCCGATCGCGCCGGCCCGCCGCTGGTGCTCCTCCCCCTCGGCGAACATCACCGACGGCGTCCACCCGACGTAGGGCATCAGCGGCCAGTCGTCGGGGACGCGGTCCCACGCGTTCCAGCGGCGGCAGTCGCGCGCGAACAGCATGGGGTTGCTGGTGATGTGATTGACCTCCCGGTAGCCGATCACGAACCACGCGGGGACGTCGCCGTCCAGCAGGACCGGGACCACGGGACCGTGCTCGCGGCGCAGGTCGCGGTAGAACACGTCGGGGTCGCGGGTGATGGCGGCCCCGTACAGCCGAACGGCGGCACCGCCCGGCGGGGCGTCTCCGGCCGGCGCGGGCGAGGGCGTCGATGGTTCGGTCACGGTGTGACCTCCTGGGCGGCGGATGGTTCGCGGAGATGGGTTTCGCTGAGATGGGTCAGATGCCGGACGAGCGTGATGAGCACGGACTTGGAGGAGTCGCGGGCGCGGGCGTCGCACTCGACCAGCGGGATGCCGTCGTCGAGGGAGAGCGCGTCCCGGACCCGGTCGAGCGTGGGCCGCGGGCCGTCGAACCGGTTGACGGCCACCACGAACGGCATCGCGTGCGCCTCAAGGCGGTCGACGCTGTAGAAGCACTCCTCCAGGCGCCGCGTGTCCACCAGGACGATGGCGCCGAGGCTTCCGGAGAAGAGCTGGTCCCACAGGAACCAGAACCGCTCCTGGCCCGGCGCGCCGAACAGGTAGAGCACCCGCTGCTCGTCCAGGGAGATGCGGCCGAAGTCGAACGCGACCGTGGTGGTGCGCTTGGTCTCGACGCGGCCGGGGTCGTCGATCCCGATCCCGGCCCGCGTCATGGTCTCCTCGGTGCTGAGCGGCCGGATCTCGCTCACCGATCCGACCATGGTGGTCTTGCCCACGCCGAACCCGCCGACGATCACGATCTTCAGGGCGTCCCGGGCGGTGCGGCGCAGCGGCGTCCCGGCGATCCGGTCGCCGGGCTGCGCAGCGGGCGCGGGGTCAAAGGCTTTCGAGTCCAACGAGCACCTGCTTAAGCGTTTCCAGGTCGGCCGCGTACGCGGCTGGGGCCGCGGCCGAGGACGGTTGGCGGACGGTGATGCGGCCCATGTCGCGCAGGTCGAGCAGCAGGATCTTCACGACGCTCACCGGCAGCCGCAACTGGGAGGACAGTTCGACGACCGCGACCGGGCCGCCGCCGCAGAGCTCCAGGATCGCGGCGTGCTCGGACTGCATGCCGGGCGCCGGCTCGTCCTCGGCGACGATCAGCGCCACCAGGTCGAGCGTGTCGTCGCCGGCCTCGGTGCGGCCCCCGGTCACGGTGTAGAGCCGGTCCGGGTCCTCCCTGTCCAGAGGGCGGGGGTTCATGGGCGGAAGTCGGGCTCGAGTCTGCGCGGCGCGGCCGTCAGGTATCCGCCGATCTGCTCGACCAGCTCGTTCATGCAGTGCCCGACCAGCCCGACGTCGGCGAGTTCGTCCGCGATGACGGCCAGGTGCGCGCCCTGGCCGGCCGGGACGATGAGCAGCACGCCGCCGGCGAACTCCACCATCGCCTGGCCCGCGCCGAGGCCCTCGCCGAACTCGCCGGACGCGCTCAGGGACAGGCTCTGGATGCCGGACGCGACGGCGGAGAGCTGGTCCGCCCTGTCCTCGTCGAGCCCGGCCGTGTAGCAGATCTTGAGGCCGTCGCTGGACAGCACCAGGACGTGCCGGACACCCGGCGCACGGTCCACGAGGCCCGCGAGTAGCCAGTCGAGATCACGCTGATCGGTGCTCATCGGTTGCCGGGGCGGCCGTGGGCCGGTCGCGCCCCTCCTCCCATCTGTGAGTCCTGCTGTCGGTCGTTCGCGCGGGGCGGATCGCGGTCTCACTCGTCCGTGGCGGTTCCGGGCTCCCCGGTTCTGCCGTCCCCCGTGCCGGTCTCGGCGGCCCGGGTCCCGGCGCGTCCGGGCCCGGTCCCCTCCGTCCCGGCCTCGTCCCGGGCGGCCGCCGCCACGGACGCGGACTCGTGCCCGGACGCGGACGCGTGCCCGGACGCGGACTGGCGGAACGCGGCGAACCGGGTTCCGGTGTCGCGGGGACGCGCGTCCTGCCCCGCGGGCCGTCCGGCGGGCGCGCTCGCCAGCGCGGCGCCCCGCCTGCGCTTGGGCAGGACCAGGTCGTCGGAGTCCGCGCCGTCCGGCTGGGGCGGGGCGGCCTCACGCCGCGGCTCCGCCGGGCGGCGGGCGGCGGGAACGGTCTCCGTGCGGGCCGGCGCGGCCTCGGGCAGCGGGCTGTAGATGACGAGCTTGGCGGGGATCAGCACGACCACGCCGATGCCGCCGCGCGAGGACGGGCGGAAGCTGACCCGCAGATCGTGCTTGCGGGCGAGCCGCCCGACGACGGCCAGCCCCAGCCTGGTGCCGGGCAGCGAACCGAGGTCGGCGGCCTCGGAGACGAGCCGTTCGGCGCGCTGCCGTTCGCGCTGCCGCATGCCGAGGCCGCCGTCCTCGATCGTGACCACGATCCCCGCGTCCTCCTCCTCGACGTAGACGTGCACGGCACTGCCCTGCGGCGAGAAGTTGGCGGCGTTGTCCATCAGCTCCGCCAGCGCGTGGATCACGCCCTCGGCGGCGAAGCCGGCGACGGCGGCGGTGCTGGTCGAGTGGTACTGGACGCGCTGGTACGCGCCGATGCGGCCCATGGCGCCGCGCAGGACGCTCTCCATCACGATCGGCTTGGTCCAGCGGCGCCCGGACCGGCCCCCGCTGAGCAGCGCGATGCTGTCGGCCAGCCGTCCCAGCTGCGAGACGTCGTGGTCGAGGCCGAGCAGGTCACCGAAGACCTTGTCGTCGCCGTACCGGTCTTCGAGGTCGCGCAGCTCACCGAGCATGCGGGTCGTCTGCGCCTGGATGCGGGCGGCGGCGCTCGCGCAGGCGGCCAGCGCGGCGGCGTTGGCCCGCTCGCCCGCGGCGATGTCCTCGGCGACCTGGTGCAGGACGCGCCGCGTCGTGTCGTGGGCGGGCTCCACGAGCTCGGCCAGGACGGCCTGAGCGCTCGCCCGGTCGCGCCTGATCCGGGTGGCCAGGGCGGGCACCGCGGTGTCGGCGAGCCAGGCCGCCTCCCGTTGGAGGCCGGCGGCGTCCGCACGGGCCTGCGCCGCCGCGTGCTCACCGGCCGCGACGCCGTCCACGACGATGCGCAGCAGCCGCGCGAGGACGCGGTCGTTCACCGGCGGGAAGCCGGCCAGCACCTCCTCGGGCGGGGCGCCGTCGCGCAGCCGGGCGACCAGGCCGGGCAGCGGCCCGTCGACCAGTTCCGTCAGGCGTCTCTCCAGCCGGTCGTCCTGGACCGTGGCCTGGTCCAGACGCCCGCTGAGCCACCGGCTGTGCGCGGCGTAGTACACGGCGACCCCGATGACGACGCTGAGCGCGAGGGCCGCGCCGCCCCCGCCGGCGGCGACCAGGGCGCGCTCCTGCGGACCGGCGGCGAAGAGCGCGGCCAGCCAGGCGCTGCCCCCGATGATCGCCGCGATGAGCCAGGCCAGGAGTGCGCGCTCCAGCGCGGCGCGCTCGATGCGGGATCGGCTTGCGTGTACCGGCATCCATCCTGTCCTTTGAGCGAGGGCTGATGAGGGAGCATGTGCGAGCCCGGCGAACAGCGGACTCCGGCCCGAATACGGACCCAGAACACGAGCACCCCCAAAGTAGGGCGCAATCCATGATGCGCCAAGACGGGGGAGCAACGTGGGTTACTTAGCCGAACTTTCCCGCTTCTCTCAGTACAAAGTGTCCGACTTGAGAAGTGTCGTGTTAATTAAGCGATTCGTCAGATAGATCCCTTTGGACCGTGCCCACGCCGCTGACCTCCGGCACCCGTCCGGTGTTTATCGGCGCGTTCGCGGACTCAGGCCGGCGGGGAGGCGACCCGGTCCATCCATTCGCGGAGCAGGGCGTGCTCCGCGGGGGTCAGGGCGGTGAGCCTGGGGGCCGCGGCGCGCAGGGCGACGGCCAGGCGGACGGGGTCGTCGGCGGAGGCCGCCGGAGCGCCCCCGGTGGTGGCAGACGCCGTGGCGGCAGACGCCGTGGTGTCGGACGCCGTGGCGGCCGGCGCGGTGGTGACGGCGGCGATGGCCGCCTCGCGGGCGAGGGTCGACAGCGCGGGATCGCGCCGGTCCTCCGGCAGCGAGATGAGGGTGAAGGTCATCCCCCGGCCGGCGGAGTGGACCAGGTGCGCGGCCCGCTCCTCGCTCACCCGCAGCCGGCCCGCCTCGGCGATGCGTCTGATGTGGCGGGCCAGCATCGCCGAGGCCCGCCGGGCCGCGGGGGTCTCGACGCCGGGGCGGGCGTCGCCGTAGATGAGCGAGTACAGGGCCGGGTTGCTCACCCCGAACCCGATGTGCAGGTCCCAGCCGCGGCGCAGGTCGTCCACGGGGTCGTCCGACTCGCCGAGGGACGCCTTGTCCGCCAGATAGGACTCGAATCCGTGGCCGGCGACCGCGTCCAGCAGGCCCTGCTTGTCACCGAAGATCCGGTAGATGGCCGGTGACTGCACCCCGGACTCGGCGCAGATCGCGCGGGTGGACAGCGCCTCGCGGCCGCCCCGGGCGAGCAGGTCGCAGGCCGCCTGGATGATCCGCTCCCGCGTCGCGTCCCGCTTCATGGCCGCCAACGATAACCTCCCGCCGTGGGGATGGGGACAACGATAACAAAAATGTGTTATCGGGTTGACGTTGCCAGTGCCAACGTGTTTTTGTTGCCAGCATCAACACAACGGCCGGGCCGTGGTCGGCATCCAGCGGAAGCGAGGAACATCATGCGCTCGAAGCACGCCGCCGCCCTGGCGGTGACCGCCGCCCTGGCGCTCGCCGGGTGCGCGGGGACGCCCGAAGCACGCACTCCCGGCCGGGTGGGCCCCGACTCGTCACCGGCCCCAGCGCCGGGGAAGGTCACCGAACTGGCCACCGGCCTCGACATGCCGTGGGGGTTGGCCTTCCTGCCGGACGGCTCGGCCCTGGTCTCCGGACGGGCGTCCGGGCGGATCCACCGCATCCCCGCCGGAGGCGGGGAACCCGCGCTGGTCGGCGAGGTTCCGGACGTGGAGGAGAGCGCCGAGGGCGGCCTGCTCGGCCTGGCCGCCTCACCCGGCTTCGCCGAGGACCGCACGGTCTACGCCTACGTGTCCGGGACGCCGGCCAACCGTGTCGTCGCGCTCCGCGTCGGCGAGGATTTCCGGTCGCTCAGGCAGGAGCGCGTCGTCCTGGACGGGATCCAGCCCGCCGACCGGCACCACGGCGGCCGGCTGCGCTTCGGCCCCGAGGGCGACCTGTGGATCGGGACGGGCGACGCGTTCGAGCCCGAGAACGCGGCCGACGACGACTCCCTCAACGGCAAGATCCTGCGCATCCGGCCGGACGGGTCGATTCCGGCGGACAACCCCACCCCGGGCTCCCCGATCTACTCCTCGGGCCACCGCAACGTGCAGGGGATCGCCTTCGGCCCGGACGGCACCGCCTACGCCTCCGAGCTGGGCCACCGGACCTGGGACGAGCTGAACGTCCTCCGGCCGGGCCGCGACTACGGGTGGCCGGAGACCGAGGGGACCGACGGCGACACCGGCGAACAGCCGATCTTCACCGTCCATCCCGACGACGCCTCGCCCTCGGGGATCGCCTACGCCCGGGGGTCCATCTGGATGGGGGCGCTGGGCGGGCAGCGGCTCTGGCAGCTTCCCGTCGACGGTCCCGAGGCGGCGGGGGAACCCGTCGAGCACTTCGCCGGCGAATACGGACGGATCCGCACCGTCGAGCGCGCCCCGGACGGCTCCTTGTGGCTCGCCACGTCCAACACCGACGAGGCCACCTGGGGAGGGACCGACCCCCGTCCCGGCGACGACCGCATCCTGCGCCTCGAACTCGGCCGGTGACGGCGCTCCGGGAAGCGTGACCCGCGACGTCACCCGTCGTTGATCTTTACGCCGGCCGGTCGTCGACCGGGCGCCTTCTCCGGACCCGAGGCTGTTGCGGCTCCGACCCGCCGCGAGAAAGGGGCGTGCATGCCGTCTCGGAGGTCCGCGCGCATCCGGCGCCGAATCGCGATCCTCGTGGGTTGCGCCCTGGCGCCGGCGATGGCCGTCACCGTCCCGGCCGCGGCGGATTCGAGGCTCTCGCCCTTCGATGCCGTCGACCAGTTCATCGGCACCGAGATGGACACGACGCAGAACAAGAGCAACGACGCCTACGGCAACACGTATCCGGGCGCGGCGGTGCCGTTCGGGATGGTGCAGCCGAGCCCGACCACCTACAAGCCGGGCGACCCGCTCGTCGGCGAGAAGGGCGGCTACGAGTACACGGCCGGCCTCATCCGCGGATTCGGCATGACGCGGTATTCGGGCTCCGGCTGCACGGGACGCTACGGCGGGTACGAATTCCCGGTGATCCCGTACGCGGGGGAATTGCGGAACGGCGCGCTGCCGGTGAACCCGTCCGCGGACATCAAGAAGTACTACCTGGAATTCGACCACGCGAACGAGGTCGCCGAACCCGGCCACTACTCGGTCGGCCTGGACAACGGGGTGAAGGTCGGGCTCACCGCGAGCGCGCGGACCGCCGTGAGCGAGTTCGACTTCCCGGACCGCGGGAGCTCGACCCTGATCCTCGACGCGTCCGGCCCGAACAACCGGACGTTCGGCACCGAGGTGACGATCGACCCGGAGACCCGCACCGTGAGCGGGTGGACGCACGGCGCCGACCTCTGCGACAACGGCAACCGCTACCGCGCCTACTTCTCGACCACCTACGACCGGGACTTCGCGTCGTACGGCGTCTGGCAGGACGGCGAGATGAGCGCCGGCGCGAAGCACGTGCGCAAGAGCACCGGCGACACCGGCGCCGACCTCCGGCACGACACCGGCGCCTGGATCACCTTCGCCGACGGCGCGAAGGTGACGGCCAAGACCGGCCTCAGCTTCGTCAGCGTCGCCAACGCGGCCGAGAACCGCGACGCCGAGGTCGGCGAGGCGGGCTTCGGCAAGGTGCGGGCGCACGCGGCGCGCCGGTGGCGGGAGGCCCTCGGCACGATCGACGTCACCGGCGGCACGGACGAGCAGCGCACGAAGTTCTACACGGCCCTCTACCACTCGCTGCTGCACCCGAACATCCGCGACGACGTCGACGGCACCTATCTCGGCTACGACGGGAAGGTCCACCGGATCGAGCGGGGACGGCACTTCTACAAGAACTTCGCCGGCTCGGGCTGGGACATGTACCGAAGCCAGGCGCAGCTCATCGCGCTGACGTTCCCCGGGGTCGCGAGCGACATCAACCACTCGATCGTCCTGCTGACCGAGCAGACCGGCTCCTGGGCCCCGGAACAGGCCCGGATGCAGGGCGACAACCTTCAGGTCATCCTGTCCACCTTGGACGACATGGGCGCCACCCGGTACGACCGGAAGGCGGCGCTCAGGTCGATGGTGTCCACACAGGTCCTGCCCGCGGCGACCACCAGGCGCACGGACGCCTACCAGTACTTCGCCACCGGGATGATCGAGAACCGCAAGGGGGACTTCGCGACCTCCCGCGTGCTGGAGTACTCGATCGACGACTTCGCGATCGCGCAGCTCGCCCGTCGGCTGGGCGACCGGAGGTCGTACGCCTTCTTCATGGGCCGGGCCCAGAACTGGATGAACGTCTTCGACCCCGTGACCCGGCACATCCGCCCGAGGGAGCGCACCGGCTTCGACCGGGCCTTCGACCTCCGGGTGCGCGAGGACGGCGGCGGCCGCGGCCAGTTCAACCAGTCGACCGGGTACCAGTACGGGTGGCTCGTCCCGCACAACCTCGCGACGCTCATCGCCAAGCGCGGCGGAACCGAGGCGGCGGCGAAGGATCTCGACGTCCTGATGAAGGAACTGGACGCAGGGGCGTACACCCAGACCGGGAACTACCTGTCGAACCAACCGGCCTTCAGCACGCCCTGGGTCTACAACTGGCTGCGGGCGCCCGAGAAGACCACCGACGTGCTGTACCGCGCCGTCACGGAGATGTACGACACCTCGCCGTCCGGCCTGCCCGGCAACGACGACCAGGGCTCGCTGAGCGCGTGGTACCTGTTCGCCAACCTCGGCCTGTACCCGGCGATCTACGGCACCGGCGACCTCGTCGTCACCGCGCCGATGTTCGACCGGATCGTCATCGACCCGGCCGGCGATCGCAGGGCCGTCAGGATCAACGCCCGCGGCGTCCAGCGCGGCGAGCGCTACACCACCGGGCTGCGCATCAACGGGGTGCCGCGGACGTCGTCGTGGATCGACGCCGGCTTCCTGCGTTCGGGCGGCACGCTCGACTTCCGGATGTCGGACACCCCCGGCACCTGGGGAACCGGTGCCCGTGACGCGCCTCCCTCGCACACCGCCGGCGCCGACGCGCGCAACAACGCCGGCACCACACCCGACGGCCGGGGAGACCTGGGATCCCTGGACCTGAGCGACTGGTCCCTGTCCAGAGAGAGCCTCGCCGCGGCCGGGGCGGGGCCGGGCGCCGAGATCCCGCTCGGCGACACCGGCATCACCTTCACCTGGCCGGACGCCGGGCCGGGCGAGCCGGACAACTGGATCCCGCACGGCCAGCGCATCGAGCTGGACGGCGCACCGGCCGCGAGCATCTCCTTCCTCGGGCTGGCGACCAACGGGCCCGCGTCGGGGACGGCCACCGTGGAGTACACCGACGGATCGACGCGGCGGGTCGGCGTCGAGCTGACCGACTGGGCGTCATCGGCGGCGGCGGGGAACGTCGAGCTGGTCGGCGTGACCGGCCGCAACAAGGCCGACGGCACCGGCGGCGGCGGCACCTTCCGCGTGTTCGCGACGCGTCCCGCAGCGCTCGACACCGGCAAGCGCGTCCGTGCGGTGACCCTCCCGGAAAGCACGGACCGGGGCATCATGCACATCTTCGACGTCGCCACCTCGAAGCCCGGCCGGACGTGACCTCCGGGTGCGCCGGGCGGACCGGCGCACCCGCGAGGGCGCGGTCACACGTCCGGCATCTTGCCCAGGAGCCATCGCACGCCGTTGTCGCCGCCGAGTTGGGGAAAGTCGGCCATGGCCTCGTCGCACAGGCGGCGGAGGTGGTCCTTCTTGCCGTCGGCCGGGAGTTCGACGTACTCGAAGGTCGGGCCGATGTGCCGTCCGGCCAGCGGCCCCTTGACGATCTTCTGGGCGACCATGGTCTCGGCGAGATTGGCGAGAACGCCCTGCATGGCCGAGATGAAGGTCCGCTCCAGCCGGTAGCGGTTGCTGCGCACGCCCGGCGCCACGTCGGCCCGGGACTCCGCGTAGATCGTGTCGAGCAGGTGCAGGGTGTAGCAGTAGGCGGCGTTGAACAGGGTGTTGATCCTCATCGCCGCGGGGTCGGAGACGTACATCTCGCTCGTGGGGTCGGCGGGCACGTCCCAGACCCGGCCGATCGGCTCGATGCCCTCGGCGATGCGGGAGAACTTGGTGTAGTGCGGCAGTTCGTCGTCGCCCGGACGGGGTTCGAGCGGGTCGATCGGCACCGTCGGACGGTCGGGGTTGACGCCCTCGCCCTGGTCGACGATGAGCTCCATCGCCTGCTTGGCGGTGGACAGGTTGGTCACCTTGACCGGCTCGCCGCCGCCGTCCTTGTTCCAGTACCCCGACACGTACTGCTTGTCGGGCTGGTTGTGGCGCCACAGCTCGGGGCCGTGCTCGTCGGCCAGATCCTCCAGGCCCTTGATGACGGCCTTGTAGAACAACCCGATCGTGGCGTACTCGCCTGGTCCGGGTTTGCTCTCCTCCGGCCGGGCCCTGGGGCGTTCGAATTCCATGAAGATGTCGGCGATGACCTGCTTGGAGCACGGCTCCAGCCGCAGTGTGAGCGGTGGATGGCGGTGGAGCATCAACTGCGGGTAGGACGGCATGAACGTGCGGCTGCAGAATCTGATGTCGTCGCCGTGACCGAGTGCCACCAGGATGTTGCGGACCAGGCACAGGTGCAGCATCTCCTCCACGACGATGCTGCGGATCAGGCGCGCGGCCCCCATTCCGGGATCCCAGCGGGAGCGGCCGCGTCCCTGGATGGAGTACAGCGAGTACAGGTACATCGGGATGGTCTGCATCTCCAGTGCGGCGGCCTGGAGCAAATGGTTCTTCAGCTCCTCGCGCTTGCCGATGTCGGTGGTGGCGTCGATGGGATGGTCGGTCAGGACCTGTGCCGGCTCGGCGCCGGTCTTGTTCCGGACGTCAACGGTCATGGTGCGTGCCCTTTCTGGAGTCGATGCGCGGGCGTGCGGACGGGACGGGCCGATCGGCGTCCCCCGGCGCGGCCCTCACGAGCCAGCCCTTCGCGGACCACCGGTCGAGCAGGTGCCGGTCGGCGCCGTCCGCCGCCGGGTTCCCGGTTCCGGCGAGCGCGGTGGCCAGCAGCCGGTGCTCCGCCGCGGGCAGCTCGGTGCAGGTGACGCGGTAGTCGTGGCGGGACAGCACGAGGTGGCATGTGCAAGGCGTCAGGGGCTCCGGGGCCTCGCCTCGGCGGACGGCGGTGTGGTACCGGTGGACCGGCGCCGACACCGTCAGCGTCCGCAGGCAGGGGGCGAACCGCGGCACGGTGCCGCCGGGGCGCGCCGGTTCACCCGGCTCCCCCGGGCGTCCGCCGTCGCCCTCCTCGGTCCCCGGGCCGTCGTAGACCTCGGCGAAGGCGTTCTCGTAGCGGGCGAGGTCGATGATGATCCGCACCCACGGTTCCGGCGGCGCCTGCGGATCGGGCCGGTGTTCCGCCAGGTGGTCGGCGAAGCCGGCGCCGAGGCGGGCCAGGTTGGGCGAGCGTGACGGGCGGGCCTCGACATGTCCCAGCGCCAGCTCCTCGAACGCCTCCGCGCCCAGCAGCGAGGCGAGCACCGGGTACAGGGCGTGCATGGCCTCCAGCAGCCGCCGCCGGTAGCCGTGGCGGTAGATGCCGAGCCGGTGCTCGGCGCCGAGCCCGGGCGTTCCGGCCAGGACGTCCGCCGCCGGCGTGACGGGGCCCCGCGGTGACACGATGGCGTGCTGCATCCACGTCTGGAGCGCGGTCAACGCGGGCGCGGCCGGTGGTCCGGCGCGGCGCTCAGCCATGACGAGCGGCGCGGCCCGGGACGGGCGGCCGGTCCGCGGCGGCGAGTCGCGCCTTGTCCAGTTCGGCCAGCAGGTCCGGCAGCGGCGGGACGCGGTCGTCCCACTCCAGCAGGGTGGGCACCGGGCCGATGTGCGCGCGGGCCGTCCGGTACAGCTCCCACACCGGCTCGGCCACCGGACGGTCGTGCGTGTCGATCAGGTGGCCGCCGTGGTCGGCGTGCCCGGCCAGGTGCAGCTCCGCCACCCGGTCGTGCGGCACGCCCCGCAGGTACTCGTCCGGGTCGAAGCCGTGGTTGACCGCCGAGACGTAGACGTTGTTGAGGTCCAGGAGGAGCCGGCACCCGGTCTCCTCGCAGAGCCGCGCCACGAACTCCCATTCGGGCATCGTGGACTGCCGGAAGGTCGCGTACGTGCTGGGGTTCTCCAGCACCAGCGGGCGCTCCAGCATCTCCTGGACGACCCTGACCCTCCCGGCCGTGTGCCGCAGGGCCTCCTCGGTGAACGGCATCGGCAGCAGTTCGTGGGTATTCAGGCCGGCCACCCCCGTCCAGCAGACGTGGTCGGAGACCCAGCGGGCGCCGATCTCGTCCGCCAGCCGCCGCAGCCGGCGCAGGTAGCCGACGTCGAGCGGCTCGGCGGCGCCGATCGACATGGACACGCCGTGCATCGCCACGGGGTAGCGCTCGGCGATCCGGCGCAGGTCGTGCCGCGGACGGCCGCCGGAGTCCATGAAGTTCTCCGAGATGATCTCGAACCAGTCGACCGGCGGGAGCTCCGCCAGGACCTGCGCCATGTGCTGCGTGCGAAGGCCCACGCCGAATCCCAGACGGCGATCGGTGCGCCTCCCAGGGGCGGCCCCAGGGCGTCCACCGGACGGCGCGGCGTCACTGCCCATGGTCGGACGACTGGCACGGGTCGTAGCGCCGCTTGCCTTCGTAGGGCGGCACCAGATCGTCGGGGGCTCCCTCTCCCGGAGCCGGACCGAACGGGACGCCGGCCTCGAACATGCGCTGCTCGAAGACCTTGCGGGCCCGCTTCCACACGCTCGTGCCCCGGTAGGGGCCGGCGGCGTGGACCCGGCTCTCGTTGATGGGGCTGGCGCAGCTGCCGGAGGAGCGGCACTCCTGGGCGCCCGGCATGGCCTGCTCGGCGTCGCCCCCGCTGTATCCGCAGCCGCCCTGCCCCCGGCATTCGTTGGCGCCGTGGCAGACGTGGGACACGGTGGCGCACTGACCCATGCCCGCCATCTCCCCGGTCCCGTCCCGGCCGTGGCCGCAACAGGAGTTCAAGCCCATGCACACGTGCAGTTCCAGCGGACGCCCCAGCCTGGGGTCGGGCCAGAAGCCGTCCGGGTCGTCGGCCGAGTGCGGCAGGATCGCCGTTCGCGCCTCGTGCGCGCCGTGGCGCCGCTGCGCCCCCTGCTCCCCGCCCACCACGAATTGGGCGACATCCGCCGATCCCTGCCCGTCGCCATTACCGTGCTGCGTCACCGCTGACTCCTCTCCGCCGTACGGGAATGCGTTCTACTTTCCCGATCGCCCCGGCCGCGGCATCGTGCCCGCGAGTGGTCGCTGGGCTTCCTCCCCTGGGCCGATCGCCCCCTACCTCGCGACTCCAGCAAAATTCTCGCTTGTTTCGCCCAACGGCCGGCCAACGCTTCGGCCCGCGCCTCCCGCCGACAGGAGCGCGGCACCGATACGGTCTTTTGGAGGCGATCAGTGCCGCTCTTTACCCGGGTGCGTGATTGAGTTCTCTGCGGAAGGCGAAGAAGCCCTGGGCGGCGCTCGCCCATTCAGCAAAGGGGAAAAATGCTCGATCGACGCGGAGTACTACGAGCGGGGGCGTACGCGTCCACCGCCGGCCTGGTCGCGGCACTGACCGGGAACGACAACGCAGGGGCGTCGCACATCCCTTCCGCACCGGCTCCGCAGCCGGCGGTCAATCCGAATTGGCAGCAACTGGAAAATGCGCTCGGGTCCGGCAGCAAACTGCATCTGCCGAAGTCTCGGGATTTCCCGGCACTGGCGCGGCCGTGGAATCTGCGGTACGAGGACAGGAAGCCGATGGGCATCGTGTCCTGCGCCAGCACGAAGGACGTGCGAACGGCCCTACTGTGGGCGAAAGAGAACGGAATGCCGCTGGCGCCCCGCGCCGGAGGCCACAATTACGCCGGCTACTCGACGACGACGGGCCTGATCATCAACGTGCGCCCGATGAACCAGGTGACCGCGCTGCCCGACGGCCGGCTCAGGATCGCCGGTGGCGCCACCAACGGCGACGTCGCCAAGGCCGGAGCCGGGAAGACGAACCTGTACGTCCCCGGCGGGCGCTGCGTCGGGGTCGGCATCGCGGGCCTGACACTCGGCGGCGGCCTGGGCTTCAACGACCGCAAATGGGGCCTGACGTGCGACAACCTGGTGGAGACCGAGGTCGTCCTGGCCAACGGCAAGATCGTTCGCGCGAACCGCGAAGAGGAGCCCGAGCTGTTCTGGGCCTGCCGGGGCGGCGCGGGCGGCAACTTCGGCATCAACACCTCGTTCCTGTTCGACGCCGTCGACGTGTCCCGGACGACCGCCACGTTCTTCCGCTTCACGTTCGGCCCCGGCTCAGGGGAAGAGGTCATGAAAATCGTCCAGGAGACGCTCGCCGACGACCGCGAGAACGACCTGGACATCCGGATCGAGTTCGAGAATCCGGGCACCGGGCCCCATGACGTCAACGTCGCCGTCCTCGGCCAGTACCTCGGCGACGAATCAGCGCTGCGCACCAGGCTGGGTTCGCTTCTCAGGCTGAACCCCGCCGAGCAGAGCATCGAGCGGCTCGGGTTCTGGGCGGCGCAGGAGAAACTGTCGATGGTGTCCGAGCACGAGACCGTGGCCTCCAGGTCGCTCGTGCCCCACTCCTGGCTGCCGCCCACGACGGTGAAGGAGATCGTGGACTGGACTCTCAAGTGGAAGCCGTACCGCAAGGGCAACAGCGGTTACGTCACCCTCTTCGCGATGGGCGGCAAGGCCGGTGCGCCCAGCGCGGACGCCACGGCGTTCCCGCACCGCAACGGCAAGTTCGTCATCGACGTCGGCACCGCCTGGACCGAAGGGACCACGCCCGACGAGGTGCATCGCCTGCTGGCCCAGACGGGCGACATCCATGGCGGCCTCAGCAAGGCCCTGAAAACCAACGCGGCCTACGTGAACTTCCCCGACCCGGATCTCACCGACTGGCAGACCGCCTACTACGGGAGCAACTACGACCGGCTGCGAAAGGCCAAAACCCACTACGACCCGCACCAGGTCTTCCGTTACGCCCAGGGAATCGAACCGCTGCGCCATTCGGAAGCCGGCTCATGACAGAAGAGCCGAGGATCGACATCCCCGACACCGCTCCGCGACCGTAGGGGGCGGGCCGGACCTGCCGCCCGCGTGGGCCTGGCCGGGGTGTTCCGGCACCGTCAGCCGGCGCTGCCGGCGGACACGAGCTCGCGGATGTCGTCGGGAAGGGCCTCCTTGACCTTGGTCATCATGCCGCCCTGGGTGGCCTCCCCCACGACCTCCAGGACGACCCGGGCGAGGTACGCGGCCTGGGAGTCGTCCGCGTGCGCGCGGATCGCGACGCGCTCGATGAAGTCGTGGCGGCCGAACCGCTCGCCCGTGCCCGAGCCGCCGAACACCTCGGTACGCCTCAGGTTCTCGCCGATCTCGCGCGGGAGCTGGGCGGCGAGGTTGTCCGCCAGGCCTTCCGGCAGCCGCTCGCCGAGCGTTTCGAGCGTGGCGCGGCAGGCGGTCTCGGCGTCGCCCCGGCTGGGCAGCCGGGCACGCGCCTGAACCTGCCCGATCATCTCATCGTGCTGCATAGCGTCCCCCCTGCTCCTTGCCTTGCTCTGGACCGCCCTTCCCTGACATTTCGGTCGTATTCGGGACAAACACGTCAAGACTGGGTGAGGCCCGCGCGGTGGAGGGCGGTGCGGATCTTCGCGCCTTCGGGGTCGCCGGCACGGACGAAGGCGGCCGGCGTGCCGAGCGGGGCGGGGACGGTCAGGCGGAGGTCGCGGGTGCGGTCGCCGTAGGAGCGGCCGGTGAAGACGTTGGTCCAGCGGCCGGCGGGCAGGTGCACCGCCACGCTGGACGCGCCGGGCTTCAGGACCGGGGCGACCAGGCGGTGGTGGTCGCCCAGCGGGGTGTCGACGGCGGTGTAGCCGCCGATGTCGGTGTGGTTGAGCGTCATGCCGGAAACGCCCGCCGACAGCATCCCGTGGAGCGCGGATGCCAGGCCGTCCTGGGCGTCCCAGCCGACGAGCTGGTCACCGGCCCAGAACAGCGGCGCGTGGGCGGGCGAGCCGGTGTAGGCGGCGCGCATGAAGGAGAGGCAGTCGGGTTTCCCCGCCAGCGCGCAGGCGCGGCGGTTGACCTTCGCCCACTCGACCGGCCGGCGGTTGTGCAGGTCGGCCGGGGAGCCGGCGTGGAGCCTGGCGTCGAAGGGCAGGGCCTCACCGAAGTCGGCCATCCAGCCGTCCGCGCCGGCCCCGGCGACCTCGGTCGCGATCGCCCGCGCGTACCAGTCGCGGGCGGCGGGGTTCGTGAAGTCGACCATCGCGGCCGAGAACTCGCTCTGGTCGAGCATGTACGGCGACCCGTCCGCCCTGGCGACCAGGTAGCCGCGGTCGCGGGCCTCGGCGAACAGGTTCCGGGGCACCCCGCCGGGCTTCCCGGACGGGTCCACCAGGAAGGGGTTGACGTAGGTCAGCACCTTGATCCGCGCCGGTGCAGGTCGCTCACGAGGGCCCCCAGCCGGGGTAGCGCTCGCGGTCGAGCTGCCACGTCCACCAGAGCCGGTCGCCGAACGACGTGGTGCGTCGCCCGCTCCAGTCCTGGAGCCACACCGCCGAGATCTTCGTTCCGGCGGCGGCCATCCGCTCGACGGTCCGGCGCACCTTCGCGGTGCCGCCCTGGAGGCCGAGGACGGCGCCGTCGCGCGTCCAGGCGGGCAGCGCGCCCATCCGCCCGGTCGCGGCGGTGTGCGCGGCGAGGATCTCGGCGGGACCGCGGCCCGTGTACAGCTCGGCCTGCTGCCGCGTGCCCCACGTCTGGACGACGGCCAGCCCGTCCTGCGACAGGTCGAAGATCGAGTAGCGGCTGCCGGAGAGCGCGAATCCCCGGTCGGCGCTGGTGACGTAGAACGGCATCGGCGCGTAGGTGGTGTCCCACGCGCCGCCCTGGCCCGAGACCAGGTCGACCATGGTGGTCAGCGACTGCCGTCCGCGTCCGATGCCCTGTTCGCGGACCACGATCGGTACCCGGCGTCCGGCCAGGTCGAAGGGGGCGAACTGCTCGCCGAACCCGTGGAACCGCTCGCCCCGCCCGCGCTGCGAGGCGAGCGCCACCGCGTCCGGCGGGCGGTCGACGCCGGCGCCGGTCACCGTGCCGACCGTGAGGTCGACGGCGGCGCGGTTCTCGCCGGACGTCAGAGGAAGCACGACGACCGGCAGGAGAACGACCGCCAGGAGAACGACCGCCAGCAGCCTGTACCGCACTTTCACCACGGCCCCCTTGGACGGGACGAACGCGCGGAGGCGACCTGCGCGTTTGACACTTATACATCGTGTGTCACACCGTCAACAAGACATGATCGCAGCCGAGAACCCCACGTGGCGCGGCGCTCACGCGGGGTGCGGGATCGAGTGGTGTCAGTGCAGCTTGATGGCTATGCCCGACATGCCGAGCTGCTCGCCCGGGGTGAGGTTGCCGGGGTCGACGGGACCGTCGGGACGCCACAGGGCCGTGTAGGTGACGCCGGGGTCGACGAGCTCGAAGTCGCCGAACTGGGCCTCGATCTCCGCAGGCGTGCGGGCCCAGCCCTCTTCGAGGTTCTCGCGGGTGATGCGGGCGAGTTCCTGCTGCTGCGGGATGCCGGTGTCGACCAGGGACGTCATGAACAGGTGACTGCCGGGGACGAGGACGTCGCGGTAGGCGGAGACCACGTCGTCGACCACGTCCGGGGACAGGTAGTGCAGCATCCCGACCAGCATGATCACGGCGGGCCGGGAGAAGTCGAGGAAGCCCTTCACCTCGGGCGCGGACAGGATCGCCTGCGGGTCGCGGACGTCGCCGGTCATCACCCTGGTGACCTGGTCGCTGGCCAGCAGGGCTCGCCCGTGCACCGCCACCAGCGGGTCGATGTCGACGTAGACGACGCGCGCGTCCGGGTTCTCGCGCTGGGCGACCTCGTGGGTGTTCTCGACCGTGGGCAGCCCGCTGCCGAGGTCGAGGAACTGGTCCATCCCCGCGTCCCGCGTCAGGTAGCGGATGCCCCGGACGAGGACCTTGCGGTTCTCGACCGCCGACTCCCGCAGCCCGGGGATGAACTCGCTCGTCTGGTCGGCCAGGGCGCGGTCCACGGCGAAGTTGTCCTTGCCCCCGAGCAGCGCGTCGTACGCGCGGGCGATCGTGGGCTTGTTGAAGTCCAGCTCGGCCGGAGGCCACTCCGGAGTCTCGTCCGCCATGGTCACCCTGTCCAGATCGTGGTGCGGTTCCTGGATCATGGTAATTGAGTGCCCCGGCCACCGTAGTCGTTCCGGTGATGATCGAGCCAGGGGAACCGTTGCGAACCCGAAACCGACATAAACTGAACCGGCGGAACAATGGGGCGATCTCATACGTGCATGGACGCAACTCAGGTAGACCGACAAGGACGGCAACGTGTACCAGACCCGCGCCGAATTCAGGCGCGCGTCCGCCGCGCCGCGATGCGAATAGCGGCGGCCGTTCAAGCGGAGGCGGCGTCTTCCGCGCGTCCGCCGCTCCGGCCCCACACCTGTGTGACCAGAGCGGCGCCGCCGCCCATCAGCGCGACGCCGAGCGGGACGTGGAGGGCGGTCTCGCCCCCGCTGCCCAGCGCTACCTGGACGCCGACGAGCACGGCGGTCACCAGGCTCATGAGCAGGGGGCGGGCCGACCCGCCGGCGCGACGCACCAGCAGCGCCGCGACGACGGCGACGAGCACGGCGGCGACGACGACGCCGCTGGCGGCCTCATGCACGTCGCGGCCGTTCTCGGCGCCGTCCAGGAGCTGGCCCGCGGTGACTCCCTGGAGCAGCATGCAGGTCGCCAGGAAGGCCGTGGCCGCTTTCAGCAGCCCGTGGAAGCGCGGTGGGGCGGCCGTGGCCGGTTCCAGGTCGGGACGGACGGACCGGGATGACATCGTTCACTCCTTGCTGCTGGCGGCGAGGCGGCGGCCGGCTGAGGCGGACGCCTCGTCCGGCGGGGCAGGGCGTGAGTGGACCGCGGTGTACCGGCCCCGGGCGTCCATGGCGATCCGCCCGGTCTCGCGGCCGTGCGTCCTGTCCTGGCGCTCCCGCCGGGTCAGATGGCGGCAGATCCGGTCGGTGACGACGAACGCCGCCGCCGGCCCCGCGAAGACCGCGACGCGGAAGAACCAGGTGACGGTGAACAGGTCGAGGTGGAAGTTGAGGGCGATCTGGTCGTTGGCGGCGGCGAGCCACAGCAGCCCGTAGAAGGTCATCCCGGCGACGCCGGCCGCGGTACGAGCCGGACGGTCGCGCGGACGGTCCAGGACGTGATGTTCGGCTCGGTCGCCGGTGACGACCGCCTCACCGAGCGGCCACAGCACCAGGGCGGTGAAGAAGACTCCCGGGACGAGGACCGCGGGGATCAGGACCGCGAGCGTGAGGGGGTGCCCGGCGACGTCGAACTCCCAGCCGGGCGTGATCCGTATCGCGCCGTCCAGGAAGGCCATGTACCAGCCGGGGACCGCGCCGGCGGTGATCGCGCCGGGTTCGAACGGTCCGAACTGCCAGATCGCGTTGATCTGGACGAACCCGCCCAGCAGCGCCAGCGTGCCGCAGGTGAACAGGAACATCGCGATCGCGGCGGGCCGGGGCGCACCGACGATCGCCGTACGCGCGCGGGCGACGTGGTGCGAGCCGAGGCGGCGCGCGGCGGAGGTCGCGGCGAAGCGGGTGTGGCCGTGCCGCCGGCTCACCAGGCGCCGCCGGTACGCCAGCGCCCCGCCGATCGCCAGCGGCAGGATCAGGATGTGCAGCCAGTAGACCCGCTCGATGATGACCTCGCCGGGGAAGTCGCCGCCGAAGACGAATCGCGACAGGCGGGTGCCTGCGAACGGGATCGACTCGATGACGCTCTTGGTCAGCAGCAGGCTTCCACCCGACAGCATGTCGTCGGGCAGGATCGTCCCGCTCAGCGAGGCGACCATGCCGATGACGAACAGGCCCACCCAGACCAGCCAGTTGAGGAGCCGTGGACGGCGGAATCCGCCGGTGAAGAACAGCCGGAGCAACTGCAGCGCGATGGAGGCGCAGAAGATCAGCGCCGCCCAGTGGTGGATCTGCCGCACCAGCAGCCCGCCCCGTACCTCGAACGACAGCTCCATCGTCGAGGCGTAGGCCCGCGAGACCGGTACGCCCTGGAGCGGGCCGTAGGGGCCGTCGTAGGGGGCGCGTGCCATGGACGGGTCGAAGTAGAAGGTCAGGAACACGCCGGTGACCACGAGCACCGCGAACGAGTAGCCCGTGATCTGCGCGAACATGAAGGTCCAGTGGTCGGCGCGGGAGCGGTACCGCCGCGTCGCGCCGGGCCCGCCGGCACCGCCCCGCGCGCCCTTCACCAGCTCCGTGCCGGTCGAGAACCATTTCCCGGCGATCCGGCCGGGCGTCGCCGAAGGTCCGCGCGGCATTTCCCGGTCACGTGTATGTGCCATGATCCCTTCCATGACGGTGCCCGCCGCTCATCGGGCCGGGCGGGATTCCATGCCCAGTAGACGGAATGGCCCGGCGATGCGTGACACCTTCATGAAAGCGACGTCGGTCACATCGGCGACGCGCGAAGTCCTACGTGGTGCGGAGCGCCCTCAGCGATTCCTTCAGGGAACTCACCGTGCCGAAGACGGCCGTGGGCTCGTAGCCGCAGTGGGCCATGCAGTTGGCGCAGCGCGGGTCGCGGCCCCGGCCGTAGGACTCCCAGTCGGTCTCGTCGAGGAGTTCCTGGTAGGTCTGCGCGTAGCCGTCGGACATCAGATAGCAGGGGCGCTGCCACCCGAAGAGTGAGTACGACGGGATCGCCCAGGCCGTGCAGGGGAAGTCGACCTTCCCTTCCAGGAAGTCCAGGAAAAGCGGAGAGTGGTTGAGCCGCCACCGTTCGCGGTTCCCGCCGGAGAACGCCTTCCGGAACAGTTCCCGCGTCTCCTGTACGCCGAGGAAATGCTCCTGGTCGGGCGCCTTCTCGTAGGCGTAGCCCGGTGAGATCATCATTTCGTTGACCCTGAGGTCGTCATTGAGGTAGTCGAGGACCTCGATGACGGTCTGCGGGGTGTCGGTGTTGAAGAACGTCGTGTTGGTGGTGACGCGGAACCCGCGGCGCTGGCATTCGCGGACCGCGGCGACCGCGTCCTCGAAGACGCCCTCCTTGCAGACGGACTCGTCGTGGCGTTCCTGGAGGCCGTCGATGTGCACCGACCACGCGAAGTAGGGCGACGGCTTGAACCTGTCGAGCTTCTTCGGGATGAGCAGCGCGTTCGTGCACAGGAAGACGAACTTCCTGCGCTTGACGAGCTCGCTCACGATCTCGTCCATCTGCGGGTGCATCAGCGGTTCACCGCCCGCGATGGACACCATGGGCGCGCCGCATTCCTCGATGGCGGCGATGGCCTGCTCGACCGGCATGCGCCTCTTCAGCACGTCGGCGGGATGCTGGATCTTCCCGCAGCCCGCGCACGCCAGGTTGCAGGCGAACAGCGGCTCCAGCTCGACGATCAGCGGGAACCTCTTCCTGCCGCGGAGCTTGTTGCGGAGGATGTAGCCCCCGATTCGGGCGCTCTGGCGCAGCGGCATGCTCATGACTCTCGAACCTCCTTCGCCCCTCCCAGATAGCGGCCGAGGGCGCTGATCGGGAACACCAGCCGGTAGAGGTGGTAATTGATGTAGAAGTCGCCGGGGAATCCGGTGCCGGTGAAATGCTCCTCGTCCCAGTTCCCGTCCTGGCGCTGATGGTCGACCAGCCACCGGACGCCGCCCTCCACGGCCGCCGAGCGCTCACCGGCGGCGAGCAGCGCCAGCAGCGCCCAGGCGGTCTGCGACGGCGTGGACGCGCCCCGCCCGATCCAGGACGCGTCGTCGTAGGAGCGCAGGTCCTCGCCCCAGCCGCCGTCGCCGTTCTGGTGCTCCTCCAGCCACGCCACGGCGCGGCGGATCGCGGGCTTGCCCGGACGGACGCCGGCGGCGATCAGCGCGGGCACCGCGCTTCCCGTCCCGTAGACGTGGTTGGCCCCCCAGCGCCCGAACCACGACCCGTCCGCCTCCTGGGCCTTCAGCAGCCACACCACGGCCCGCTTGACCACGGCCGTCTCCGCGAGCCCCTCGCGGGAGAGCGCTTCCACGACGTGGGCGGTGACGTCCGCGGACGGCGGGTCGATGACCGCGCCGAAGTCGCAGAAGGGCAGCTTGGTGCACAGTTCGCGGGTGTTGTCGGCGTCGAACGCAGCGAACCCGCCGTCACGCGAGGCCATCCCCGACAGCCAGCCGACCGCGCGCCCGATCGGCCGCTCCGCGCCCGGGAGGCCCGACTTGCGCAGCGCCAGGATCGCCTCGGCGGTGTCGTCGGTGTCGGGATAGACGTCGTTGTCGAACTCGAAGGCCCAGCCGCCGGGCGCGAGGCCCGGCCGCCGCACCGCCCAGTCCCCCGGCCCCCGGACCTCCTCTCCGACGACCCAGCGGGCGGCGCGCGCCATCGCGGGGGCATCGCCGGGCAGCCCCGCGTCGGCGAGGGCGTTCATGGCCAGGACCGTGTCCCAGACCGGCGACTGGCACGCCTCCAGGCGGCGGCCCTTCTCGTCCCGGATCGTGAAGCGGTCGAGCCCGGCGATGCCGCGCGCCATGACCGGGTGATCGAGGCCGTAGCCGAGTTCGTGCAGGGCCATCAGCGAGTACACCCACGGCGGCTGGATCCCGCCCCAGCAGCCGTCGGCCTCCTGGCGGGCGACGATCCACTCGGCAGCCCGGCGCAGCGCGGCGGTCCGCAGCGGGCGCACGGGCCGCCGCTCGTACACGTGCAGGACGCGGTCGAGCGTCTCGAACGCCCGCCCCCAGCCCTTCGCCTCCCGCGCCGGGCGTGCGCCGCCGCGCAGCTCGGGCAGGTCGAACGGCAGGGCCCGGACGGGACGCAGCGACCCGAGCACCGTGAGCGGGACGATCGTCTGCCGCGCCCAGCACGCCCAGTCGTAGACGTTCAGCGGGACACGGCTCGGCAGGAACATCAGCTCGGGCGGCATGACGGGCAGGTCGTCCCAGGACCACTGCCCGAACAGCGCCAGCCAGATCCGGGTGAACACCCGGCTGCCCTCGACTCCGCCCGCCTCTCGCGCGTAGGCGGCGGCGCGCCTCATGTGGTCGGCGTCCGCCGGATCCCCGGCCAGCCGAAGGGCGACGTACGCCTCGATCGTCGTGGACGGGTCGGGCGGGCCGCCGAAGAAGTTCGCCCAGGTCCCGTCGGCGCGCTGCCGCGACCGGATCCAGCGCGCCGCCTCCCGCGTGTCGCCGCCCGTGCGGATGCCGAGGAACTCGCGGAGCAGCAGGTCCTCGGCGTCCATCGTCACGTTCGTCTCCAGCTCCGCCTTCCACCAGCCCTCGGGCGACTGCAGACCCAGCAGGTGGTCGCGGGCCGCCTCGACGGCCGCGGCGGCGGCTCCGGTGAGTCCGGAAACGTCGGTCGTGGTCATGCGCGCTCCTTCTCGTCCGCGTTCGTGGTGAGGGTCCGTGTCGGTGGTGAGGATCCGTGTCGAGGGCACCGGGGTCAGTGGTCCCGGGAGGTGACGAACAGCGCGATGTCGCGGAACTCGGCGCGGACGTGGTCGTCCATCCCCGAGTCGGCCAGGTACCGCTCGGCCGCCGCGACGCGCCGGTCCGCCTCCGCCGCGGCCCAGTCCCGCCCGCCGGCCGCCTCGACCAGGCGCGCCATCTCCTCCAAGGCGTCCTCGGACGGCTGCTCCGGGCGCGCGTACAGCTCCGCGAGCCGGGCGGACTCGGCGGTGCCGGCGTTCAACGCGAAGACCACCGGAAGGGACTTCTTGCGGGCCCGCAGGTCCGACAGGACGGGTTTGCCGGTGGTGTCCGGGCTCCCCCAGATGCCGAGCAGGTCGTCCACGAGCTGGAACGCCACGCCCATCTCGGACCCGAACCCCGTCAGCCCGGTGACGAGCCGCGCGGGCCCCTCGCCGAGCATCGCACCGATCGAGCAGGCGCAGGCGAGCAGCGCCCCGGTCTTGTCCGCCGCCATCGCCAGGCACTCGTCGAGGGTCACGTCGTCGCGCTGCTCGAACCCGAGGTCGAGCGCCTGGCCGGTGATGAGCCGCTGGGTGGCGGCGGTCAGCGCCCGCGCCGCCCAGTGCGCGCCCCGCGAGTGCTCGTCCAGCAGCAGGTTCTCCGACAGCGCCAGCAGCGCGTCGCCGCCGAGGATGGCGGCCGACGGGCCGAACACCGTCCACGCGGCGGGACGGTGCCGGCGCGTCCGGTCGCCGTCCATGATGTCGTCGTGCAGCAGCGAGAACGCGTGCACGAACTCGACGGCGACCGCGCCGGGCAGCGCCGTCTCCTGCGGCGTCCCGGCCGCGCGGGCCGACAGCAGCGCCAGCGCGGGGCGCAGCGCCTTGCCGCCCGCGGCGGCGGGCCTGCCGTCCTCGTCGGTCCAGCCGAGGTGGTAGGCGACGACGCGGCGGGTCCAGGGGTCCAGGCGGTCGGCGGAGACGCGCATCGCCCGGTCGACCAGGGCGCGCCCGTCGGTGATCGGTGCCGGGACGGCGGTCATCGGCCGGTCACCTCTTCGGCTCCGGCCCGCCGAGCGGTCTCGCGCAGGTGCCGCCGGACGAGGCGGGCGGCGGTGAGGCCACTGCGCACGGCTCCCTCCATCGTGTCGGGCCAGCCCGTGTCGGTCCACGCGCCGGCGAGGAACAGCCACGGCAGCCGGGTCGCGGACCCGGGGCGCAGCGCGCCGCTGCCGGGGCTCTGGCGGAAGGTGGCGTGCCGCTCCCGCGTCACGAAGAAGTCGGTGACGCGGGCGCGGCGGGCGGCCGGGAACAGCCGTTCCAGCGCGGCGAGGTACACCTCCCGCAGCTCCGCGGTGGGCGTGTCGATCCAGCTGTCGGCCGCCGAGACCGAGACCGCGAGGTACTGGCCGCCGGTCAGGCCGCTCACCCCGGTCCGGTCGAACACCCACTGGACGGGCGAGCCGACCGCCGCGACGAACGGCTCGTCCATGACCGGCCGGTCGTAGACGACGTGGACGTTGACGATGGGGCTGGACCCGAGGCCTGCCCAGCGCGATCGGTCGGGGCACGCCTCCGGCGGGACGAGCGAGGCCGCCGCCCGGTGCGGGACCGCCACGACGACGGCGTCGGCGCCGGCCGGGGAGCCGTTCACCAGAAGCTTCGGCCCGGCCACGACCGCCGACACCTTCGCCCCGAGGTGGATCCGGCCGCCGTCCCGTTCGATCTTCGCCGCCGCGATCGTCCCGTGCAGGTCGCCGAGCGGGACGGACGCGACGCCGATGTCGGCGGCGTCGGAGCGGCCGAGCAGCGCCGTCTGGCACACCATGGCGGCGGGGCCGAGCGCGGCGTCGTCCAGCCCGATGTTGAGCGCCGCCGTGACGAACAGCTCCCAGAGCGCCTCCCTGGCCCGAGGCCCCTGGCCGTGGCCGGCGAGCCAGGCGCCCATGGCGAGGCCGTCGAGGGACGGGTCGTCCGGGTCGAGGCGGTCGAGCGCCAGCGAGGCGCGGACGGCGCGCAGCCGGTCGGCCGGTGGGAGCAGCGCGTAGCGGGCGAGGGCGGGCACGAAGTGCAGCGGGCCGGGCGCCTTGGCGCGGCGGAGCCGCCCGGCCGGACCGTCCGGGTCGAGGACGCGGACGTCGAAGCGCTCCTGGACGCTGACGCGGTCGAGCGCGTCCAACCTCTCCAGCAGCCCCCGGTACGCGGTGCAGCATTTCAGGAAGATGTGCTGCCCGTTGTCGACGGTGAGCCCGTCGCGGTCGAACGAGTGCGTGGCGCCGCCGAGGCGGGGGCGCGCCTCGTAGAGGGTGGTCCGCACCCCGGTCTCCTGGAGCGCCAGCGCCGTCGTGATCCCCGCGAGGCCGCCGCCGACGACGGCGACGTGGGCTCCGCCGCTGTGGCCGCCGTTCACCGGCGGGTCCCCGCCATCGCCCGCGCGGAGACGGCGGCCTTCTCCCAGCCCGGCAGGGACGTCCGCGTCTCCAGGGCCGCGAGGGGGTCGGCCGTGATGCGCTTCAGCAGGCGCCGGTAGATGCCCGCCATGGCCCCGGTGCAGGCGGCGCTGCGGCGGTCGAGCATGGGCAGCAGCTTCAGCCCGGTGCCGTACCACTCCTCGGCCCGGGTCGCCTCGAACCGGACGAGCGCGACCAGCCGGTCCGGCGGGTCGGTCAGGCGGCCCGCCTCGTCCCGGTGCAGCGTGCACCCGAAGCGCGCGAGGTCCTTGGCCGGGAGGTAGACGCGTCCGTTCGCCCCGTCCTCCTTGACGTCGCGCAGGATGTTCGTCAGCTGTAACGCGACGCCGAGCGCGTCGGCGCGCGGCACGGCCGTGCCCGGGTCGGACGTCCCGAACACGCCGAGGGACAGCCGGCCGACGGTGCCGGCGACGCACCGGCAGTACCAGAGCAGGTCGTCGAAGGTGTCGTAGTCCTCGCCGCGGACGTCGGCCTCGCAGCCGTCGATGAGCTCCCCGAAGGCGTCGAGCGGGATCGGCCGGCGGCCTGCCGCGTCCGCGAGCGCCGCGAGCACGAGATCGGACGGATGGGCGCCCGGGTCGGCGAGCCGCGCCCGCTCGTCCGCCAGCCTCGCCAGTCGCTCCGGAGCGGGCGCGTCGTGGTCGTCGCCGATGTCGTCGATCCGCCGGGCGAAGGCGTAGACGGCGCTCAGCGCACGCCGTTTCGGCGCGGGCAGCAGGCGGATCCCGTAGGAGAAGTTGCGCGCCTGCGTCCGGACGACGTCCTCGCAGTGCCGGTAGGCGGCGGCCGCACCCACGCCGGCTCCGTCCATCTCGTCATCTCCTTCCCAGAGTCCGCGACCACTCGGCGAGCAGCCGTGCCTTCCTCGGTCGTGGCGGGGCGCTCAGGACGTCGTAGGCCCCGCGCTCCAGCGCCGCCAGGGTGGCGAGGCCGCCGGCCACGTACCCGGCCACGGCGACCCGCGCGAACCCCTGGAGCCGCCCGGTGAGCACCGCGCCCTCGTCGAGGAGGCGGCGGGCCCGCCGCGCCTGGAGGGCGAGGACGCCGCGCAGCCGGGTCGGGGTGAGCGCGGCCTCCAGGTCGCCCTCCTCGCAGCCGAACCGGCGCAGGTCGTCGGCCGGGAGGTAGATCCGGCCGTTCCGGTAGTCCTCGCCGGCGTCCTGGCATTGCTCGATGATCTGGAGCGCGGTGCACACCTTGTCGGACAGCGCGAGCCGGTCCGGGGTGGCGGCGCCGAACACGTGCAGGACGATGTGCCCGACCGGGTCGGCGGACATCGCGCAGTAGCCGAGCAGCTCGTCGTACGTGCCGTAGCGGGAGACGACCTGGTCCTGGCGGTTGGCCTGGAGGAGGCGGTGGAACGGCTCCGCCGGGATCGCGCAGCCGGCGACCGTGCGGGCCAGGCCGCGCATCACCGGAAGCTCCGGCTCCGCGCCCGCGTAGATCCGGCCGAGGTCGCGCTCGACCAGGTCGAGCAGCGCCGTCCGCTCGCCGGGCGGGGCCTCGTCGCCGATGTCGTCCACGAGCCGGGCGTAGCCGTAGACGTTCAGCAGGTTCGCGCGGTGCCGCGCCGGCAGCAGCCGCGTGGCCACCGGGAAGTTCTCCCGGGCCTGGAGTTCGTCCCTGGTCCGGCGCTCCTCGGCCTCGTTGTGCAAGCGCTCGCTGACGGACATGGCGTTCCTTCGAGAACGGCGGCGGCGTGAGGCGTCAACGGTGCCCGGTAACCGGGTGATCGACCGGTAAACATGGGCGCCGCGGGAGCCCCCTGTGGCGTACGTCCCCGAACCGCCGGGCAAACCCTCCCGAACGCCCCGCATTTATCCGTGTAGGCCGGAAGTGGTCAGGCGGGAATATGTGATCGCCTCGGCGTCCGCGGTGGTCAGTCCGCGGTGATCAGTAGGTGCCGAGGATCCCGGCGAGGATCTGCGGGGTGTGCTCGGGCGGGGCGGCCTCGGTCACCAGCGTGTTGAAGACGTGCCAGTGGTGCTCGATCTCCGGCCACCGGCTCGGGTACACGGCGCTGTTGGCCCGCTCCAGGTACACCATGTCGGGCAGCCCCTGCTGCGGGAACCGCACGAGCGTGAGGGGCCCGTCGCCGGCGACCCGCCCGCAGATCCCGAACGGCGCGATCTGCACGGTGACGTTCGGCCGCCTGCACAGCTCGACGATGTGCCGGATCTGGGCCCGCATCGTCTCCGGCTCGCCGATCGGGCGCCACAGGGCCGCCTCGTCGAGCACGGCCCACAGGTTCAGCGGGCGCGGGCGGCGGCGCAGGACGCGCTGCCGCCGCATCCGGAACTCGACGCGCCGCTCGACCTCCGGCGCCGGGCTGACGCGGCGGATCAGCGCGCGGGCGTAGTCCTCGCACTGCAGCAGGCCGGGGACGAACTGCGCCTCGAACGTGCGGACCAGCCTGGCCGACTGCTCCGCGCTGAGGTAGGGGCGCACCCACGGCGGGACGATGTCGCCCTCGCCGTACCACCACGGCCGCGCGGTGGTCTGCGCGGCGAGCGCGAGCAGGGTCGCGCGCTCGTCGTCGTTCACGCCGTAGCCGGTGAGGAGGGCGTCGATGTCGCCGGGCCTGCATCCCGAGCGGCCCAGTTCCAGCCTGGAGATCTTGGAGGTGGACCCGCCGATCGCCCGGGCCGCCTCCCGCCGGGTGATCCGGGCGGCCTCGCGCAGCGCCCGCAGCCGCCGGGCCAGCAGCATGCGGGGGACGAGCGGGTCACCCTGCGCGTCTATGGGCTGTCTTCTGCCGGTGATCGAGACGGAGGCCAACGGGGGCTCCTCATCGGGACAGGCGTGGACGAACGACTCACTATACCCTCGCACAGCGCGTCGGACGCGGAACGGTGGGCGATGTTCGAAGGAACCCTGTTCTCGGCCCGCCGCGGCCCGTCATCCCTCCGCGGCGGGACATGGCTCTGCGTCAGGGTTTACGGGCCACGCCGCACAGCGTCGGGACCACCTCGGCGTCGTCGGCCTCCGGGCGCCACGCGTTGACCGTCACGAGCCCCGGCTCCTCCAGCTCCAGGCCGTCGAAGTAGCGGGAGATGAACTCGCGGCTGCGCAGCCGGAACGGGATGGCGCCGGTGGCGTCGTAGGCGCGCTGCGCGGCGTTGAAGTCGTCGTCGGTGTCGGTGCAGTCGTCCAGGATGAGGTAGCTGCCGGACGGGAGGCCGCCCACCAGCCCGTGCGCGACTCGCAGCGCCTCGTCGGGATCGACGATGTGCCCCATGACGTTGACCAGCAGCAGCGCGACGGGCCGCGAGAGGTCGAGGGTCTCGGACGCCCTGTCCAGGATCGTCTTGGGGTCGTGCAGGTCGCAGTCGATGTAGGCGGTGCGCCCCTCGGGGGTGCTGGTCAGCAGGGCACGCGCGTGGGCGAGGACGAGGGGGTCGTTGTCGACGTAGACGACCTTCGCCTCGGGGGCGGCGCGCTGGGCCATCTCGTGGGTGTTGTCGACGGTGGGCAGTCCCGTCCCGCAGTCCATGAACTGGCGGATGCCGCGTTCGCGGATCAGGAACCTGATCGCGCGGTCCATGAAGTAGCGGCCGGCGCGGGCGAGCGGCACGATGCCGGGGTACAGCGACTTGTACTCGTCGCCGGCGATCCGGTCGATCTCGTAGTTGTCGGTGCCGCCGAGCCAGTAATTCCAGATCCGCGCCGACTGCGGAACGTCAGTGTTGATCTTCGTCTCCGACCCCTGTTCCGGGCCGCGGGGGGCATCCGTCATCGGTCTGACGCTCCTTTCGGCGGTACGGCCGTCCTCTCATCGGCAAACCTAGCCCCGCCGATACGGGGGCGGCCAGATACCCGAAATTCGGGCCTGTCCGTTTTTCCTTTGAGGACATTAATGAATACGCAGAGTGGGCAGGACTCCGAGGTCGGCGTGACGGCGGTGACCAGGGGGATTCCGGTGGAGTCCGGCGTGCCGCGCCGCGGGCCGGCCGGACGGTCCGGACGAAACGATCACTTACGGACGCGCCAGGATGCCGTCACCGATCCGCACCGCCTTCACACCTCGCCGACCAGGCATTTTCCATCGCAACAATTCCGGCATTTACCGCATTTATCTCTGCGGCGGAAAACGGGCGCCGAGGTGGCGGCGTTCAGCGCCCGGCCCAGACCGCGATCGCGAGCGCCACGCGGTCCTCGAACTGGAGCGGGTTGTGGCCCGTGAGCCTCTCGATCCGGGCCAGCCGGTGGCGGAGCGTGTTCGGATGCAGGAACAGGGCGCGGGACGTGGCGCCCACCGCGCCGCCCATGTCGAGGAACGTGCGGAGCGTCTCGGTGAGGCGCGTTCCGTGCGCGACGTCGTACTCGCTCAGCGGGCGGGCGATCTGGTCGACGAACGGGGCCAGCTGCTCCTGCGTGAGGCGTCCGAGGAGCGCCGGGAAGGTGGCCAGGTCGGAGGCGTGGACGACGCCGCCGGTGCGGCGCGCGACGTCCAGCGCGGACAGGCACTCGGTCATCGAGAGCGGCAGGTGCTCCAGGGGTCCCGGGCTGCCGATGCCGGCGGGCTCGGCCCAGGCGTGGGCGTCGTTGCTGATCAGGATGGCGGTGTCGTCGTCCACCCCCAGCAGGCCCGGGAAGTCGACCTCGGGGACGTCCATCGCGATCGCGAGCAGCGAGGCGTGGTCGAGCCCGCTCTCGTCGATCCGGGGACGGAGCACCTCGGCGGACGCGAGCCCCTCCCGGACCATGCGCAGCAGGCGTCCCGTCTCCTCGCGCTCGTGCCGCTCGTCGCGGGTGGAGGCGAGCCGTTCGGCGAACCACTCGGTGAAGCTCAGGAACGGGACCTCGGGCGGGACCTCCATGAGCGGCAGGCCGAGGCGGTCGCAGACCCGGCACAGCGCCTCGGGCGCCTCGTCCGTCACGTCGCCGATCCCGTAGCCGATCGCGCTGGCGCGGCTGGCCCTGACCGAGTCGGCGAACGAGGTGCAGGTCTCCGGGTCCCGCAGCGACGCGCCGACCGTCAGGACGATCTCGTTGCCGCGCAAGTAGGGGCCGGGGTCGAGCAGCTCGGTCGAGTGGGCCCAGCGGATCGGGCGGTCCAGCCCGCCCTCCCCGGCGACCAGGCGCAGCCGGAAGCGCGGCACCTCCAGGAGCTGCCGGACGGTGAGGCGCAGCACCGCGGGATCGCTGGTCACAGCCTCAGCCTCTCACCCCGGGTGCCGGTCGTCCCATGATCGTGACCGTGATTTTGGAGAAGGGCACGACAGTTCGGGCGTGCCGCGGTGCATTTGACCAAGAAAACGCCGTGACCCTTGCCACCTGGCGGTACAGCGGGTTTGCCTGAAGGCCTGTCCGAGACCCGTTCGGAGGTTCGATGCGAGAACGAGTCGCCCTCGTCACCGGGGCCGCGAGCGGGATCGGCGCCGCGATGGTACGCGAGCTGGCCGGGCGCGGCTGGACGACGGCCGCCCTGGACCTCAGCCCCGCCGACGACGCCTCCCACTCGGTGGGCGTCGACGTGTCGGACCCCGCGCAGGTGCGGGCGGCGGCGCGGCGCATCGAGCGCGAGCTGGGCCCGATCGAGGCGGCCCTGTGCGCCGCCGGGCACTACGCGATCGTCCCGGTGTCCGACATCGCCTGGCCGGACTGGCAGCGGATGCTGCGGGTGCACCTGGGCGGGGTGGTGAACGTGTGCAAGGCCGTGACGCCGGGGATGGTGGAGCGCGGGCACGGCAGCGTCGTCGCGGTCACCTCGGAGCTGGCGATCGGCGGCGCGGACGCCGAAGCCCACTACGCGGCGGCGAAGGGCGCGGTGATCGGCTTCGTCCGGTCGCTGGCGGCGGAGCTGGCGCCGTCCGGCGTGCGGGTGAACGCGGTGGCGCCCGGCCCGACCGACACGCCGCTGCTGTCGGCCGACTCGCCCTGGCGCCGGCCCGCCTACCTTCAGGGCCTCCCGGCGGGGCGGCTGACGTCCCCCGAGGAGGTCGCGCTCGCCGCCGCGTACCTGGTCGAGGACGCGACGTTCTGCGCCGGCGAGATCCTGTCCCCCAACGCCGGGGCGGTGATCTAGATGACGGTCGCGCTGATCACCGGGGCCGGCGGCGGCCTCGGCACCGCGATCGCGCGCCGGCTCGCGGCCGGCGGCCATCTCGTCGCCCTCAACGACCACCCGGACCGGGACGTGGCCGGCCTCGCCGCCGAGCTGGGCGGGGTGGCGGTGCCGGCGGACGTCTCCGATCCCGCGGCCGTCGACGCGATGGTCGAGGAGGTCGAGCGGCAGACCGGCGAGCACGCCGGGCTCCTCGTCGCCGCGGCGGCCTACATGACGATGTCGCCGTTCGCCGAGCACGACCTGGACGACTGGTGGCGCATCGTCGACGTCAACCTCGGCGGGACGTTCGCGTGCGCGCAGGCCGTGCTGCCCGGGATGGTCGAGCGCGGCGGCGGCCGGATGGTGCTGGTCTCGTCCGAGTGGGGGCTGATCGGGTGGCCGGACGCGACCGCCTACTCCGCGTCCAAGGCCGGGATGATCGCGCTCACCAAGTCGCTGGGCCGCGAGCTCGGGCCGCTCGGCATCGCGGTCAACGCGATCGCGCCGAGCGTGATCGACACCGCCCAGCTCGAGGTGGACGCGAAGGCCGCCGGGGTCACCGTCGACGAGATCCGCGCCCGGTACGCCGAGCGCGTGCCGTTCGGCCGCATCGCCTCGCCCGAGGAGGTCGCGGAGTCGGTCGCGTTCCTCGCCGACCCCCGGCTCCCCACGCTCGTCGGCCAGATCCTGCACGTCAACGGCGGCACCACCAGGTCCCGCGCGTGACCCCCCGGAAAGGAACCCGATGGAGCCGGTGGACCAGGACCCGGTAGAGCAGAACCCGGCCGAGCGGGAGCCGGTGGGGCAGGTGGACGCGCTGGAGATCCCGCGGTTCGCCGGTCCGGCCACGTTCGCCCGCCTCCCCCGCCGCACCGACGTGCCCGGCTACGACGTGGCCGTGGTCGGGGTCCCGTTCGACAGCGGCGTCTCGTACCGCCCGGGGGCGCGGTTCGGGCCGGCGTCGGTGCGGCAGGGGTCGCGGCTCCTCAAGCCCTACAACCCGGCGCTGGACGTGCTGCCGTTCGCCTCGCAGCAGGTGGTGGACGCCGGGGACCTCGCCTGCAACCCGTTCGACATCGGCACCGCGATCAGGCAGGTCGAGGCCGGGCTGCGGGAACTGACCGGGGACGGCGGCCGGGCCGTCACGATCGGCGGCGACCACACGATCGCGCTTCCGGCGCTGCGGGCCGCGCACGCGCTGCACGGCCCGATCGCGCTCGTCCACTTCGACGCGCACCTCGACACCTGGGACACCTACTTCGGCGAGCCGTACACGCACGGCACCCCGTTCCGCCGCGCCGCCGAGGAGGGGCTGCTGATGCGGGACGCGAGCGCGCACGTCGGCATCCGCGGCCCGCTCTACGACCCGATGGACCTGGTGGACGACGCCGCGTTCGGATTCACGATCGTGCACTGCGCGGAGCTGGACGACATCGGCGCGCGGGGCGTCGCCGAGCGGGTACGGGCCCGGGTCCAGGACGCGCCGGTGTACCTGTCGGTCGACATCGACGTCCTCGACCCCGCGTACGCTCCGGGGACCGGGACGCCCGACAGCGGCGGCATGACCAGCCGGGAGCTTCTGGGGATCCTGCGCGGGCTGGCCGGGCTGGACATCGTCGGCGCGGACGTGGTGGAGGTCGCGCCCGCCTACGACCACGCCGAGATCACCTCCATCGCCGCCGCCACGGTGATCTACGAGATCCTGAGCCTGCTGGCGAAGGGCCCGGCGTGACCGGCGCCCTGCGCACCGCCGACCCGGTCCGGTGGCCGGGGGCGGCGACGTCGGCGGCGTCGTTCGCCTTCGACGTGGACGCGGAGTCGGCCGTGCTGAGCGTCCAGCCGCGGGCCGCCGAACGGCTGAGCGTGCTGAGCCACCAGGTGTACGGGCCGCTGACGGGGCTGCCGCGCCTGCTGCGGATCCTCGACCGGCACGACGTCCGCTCGACCTTCTTCGTGCCCGGCCACACGGCGCACCGCCACCCGGACGCCGTCCGCGCGATCGTGGACGGGGGCCACGAGATCGCGCACCACGGCTACCTGCACGAGCCGCTGGCCGGGCCGGACGGCGCCGTCGACGAGCGGACCGAGGCGGAGATCCTCGACCGGGGCCTGGACGCCCTGGAGGAGGTCGCCGGCGTCCGCCCGGAGGGGTACCGGGCGCCGATGTGGGAGCTGACCCACGCCTCGCCGCGGCTGCTGGCAGAGCGCGGGTTCCTGTACGACTCCAGCCTGATGGACGCCGACGTCCCGTACGAGCTGGACACGGGCACGGGCGCGCCCATCGTCGAGATCCCCGTCCACTGGGGCCTGGACGACTGGGAGCAGTACTGCTACCTGCCGGACGTCTCCGGGTCCGGGCTGATCGAGAGCCCGGTCAAGGCCGTGGAGATGTGGCGGGCCGAGTTCGAGGCGCTGCACCGCGACCACGGCTGCTTCGTCCTGACCGCGCATCCCTTCCTCTCGGGGCGCCCCGGCCGCGCCGCCGCGCTGGAGGGGCTGATCGAGCACGTCGCGTCCCGCCCGGACGTGTGGCTGGCCCCGCTCGGCGAGATCGCCCGGCACGTCCGCTCGCTGAACCTGCCTCCCCGCGCGATCC